>JAISET010000131.1 GCA_031264015.1 Deltaproteobacteria bacterium
GCTTTTTGACGGAGTTAATAAATTGCCATATTTGTCCCGGCCGAATATTCGCCAGACCGAGTGAGCCCCTGATAGGGGTTTTTTTCATCTTGGTCGGGGAGGGCCGTCAGGACACGGGACGCGAGGACTTTTTTTCTTTTTGATTTTTTCATCCTTTTCGTCCTTTGTCCGTCTTTCTTTCGTCTTTCTTTCGTCTTAATTTCGTCTTTCTTTCCGTCTTTTTCCACCTTTTTTGGCCCGGGCGTTTTTTCGCATGTCCCGCGGCCGACCATATTTTCAACTCGGCTCGAGCGGGGGGCCTTCCCGGCTCCGGGGGCGACGACCAGCGGTCGCGTCCCGCCGACCCACTATCCGAATCGTCAACGGAGGCGAGTTTCGATGACAGCTTTCTCCCAAATTTTCCCGAACGCCCGAAAACTCCTCGGGCCGGCCCTGGCGGCCCTGGCCGTCCTGGCCGTCCTGACGATCATGACCGGCGGGGCGGCCCTGGCCAGCGAGGCGGACCTGAAGGTGCCCGATCTGGAGCCCTGGCAGAACCGCCTGTTGCTGGGCGGCCTGGTCGTCTGCGTGCTGGGCCTCCTCTTCGGAATGTATCAGTACGTCGGCATCAAGAAGCTCAAGGCCCATTCCTCGATGCTGGACGTCGCGGCCATGATCTACGAGACCTGCAAGACCTACATGGTCCAGCAGGCGAAACTCCTGGTCATCCTGCTCGTCTTCGTGGGGGCCTGCATCTCCTTCTACTTCGGCTACCTCGACCAGATGGGCGCGGGCAGCGTCCTGCTGATCCTTTTGTGGACCGTGATCGGCATCCTGGGCTCCTACTCGGTGGCCTTCTACGGCATGAGGGTCAACACCCTGGCCAACAGCCGCATGGCCTTCGCCTCCTTGGAGAAAAAGCCCCTGAAGCTTCTGAACATCCCCCTGGACGCCGGCATGAGCATCGGCGTCATGCTCATCTCGGTGGAGCTGGTCATGATGCTGATCATCCTGGTCTTCGTGCCCAGGGACCTGGCGGGCGCCTGCTTCATCGGCTTCGCCATCGGCGAGTCCCTGGGGGCCAGCGCCCTGAGGATCGCCGGCGGCATCTTCACCAAGATCGCCGACATCGGCTCCGACTTGATGAAGATCGTCTTTAAGATCAAGGAGGACGACCCCCGCAACCCCGGCGTCATCGCCGACTGCACCGGCGACAACGCGGGCGACTCCGTGGGCCCCACCGCCGACGGCTTCGAGACCTACGGCGTCACCGGCGTGGCCCTGGTCACCTTCATCTGCCTGGCCGTGGGCGCGGACGGGGGGGCCGCCCAGCTGACGCTGCAGACCAACCTGCTGACCTGGATCTTCGTCATGAGGATCCTCATGCTGATCACCTCCCTGGTCGCCTTCTACGTCAACAAGGCCTACAGCAACATGAAGTACGGGGCGGCGGTGGACTTCGACTTCGAGGCGCCTCTCACGAGCCTGGTCTGGTTCGGCTCGATCCTCTCCATCGTCATGACTTTTATCGCCAGCTACCTGCTTCTGGGCCCCGGCACCGCCTTCAGCCAGGTCGACCCCGAGCACGGCGCCAAATACTGGTACGTGCTGGCAGCCATCATCAGCTGCGGGACCCTGGGGGCCGCCCTGATCCCCGAGTTCACCAAGATCTTCACCTCGCCGAAATCGGCCCACGTCCTCGAGACCGTCGAGGCCTCCAAGGAGGGCGGGGCGTCCCTGAACATTTTGGCGGGCTTCATCGCCGGCAACTTCAGCGCCTTCTGGATGGGCCTGGTCTTCTGCCTGTTGATGCTGGTCGCCTTCCTCTTCAGCCAGAACGGGCTCTCGGCCATCATGAGCTACCCCTCGGTCTTCGCCTTCGGGCTGGTGGCCTTTGGATTTTTAAGCATGGGGCCGGTGACCATCGCCGTGGACAGCTACGGCCCGGTGACCGACAACGCCCAGTCCATTTACGAGCTGAGCCTGATCGAGGAGATCCCCGGGATCACCGAGGAGCTGGAGAGGCAGTTCGGGACCAAGCCCGACTACGAGAAGGCCCACTTCTATCTGGAGAGCAACGACGGGGCGGGCAACACCTTCAAGGCCACCGCCAAGCCGGTTTTGATCGGCACCGCCGTGGTCGGCTCCACCATCATGATCTTCTCGACCATCCTGGTCATCCAGAACTCCCTGGGCATCAGGCCCGAGGACGTCCTGAACTTCCTGAACCCCTACACCATCCTGGGCTTCTTGTGCGGCGGCGCGGTCATCTACTGGTTCACCGGGGCCTCCACCCAGGCCGTCTCGACCGGCGCCTACCGGGCCGTGGCCTACATCAAGGACCACATCGACCTCGACCCCAACGCCTCCAAGAGCGCGGCCACGGAAAACTCCAAGGAAGTGGTCAAGATCTGCACCCAGTACGCGCAGAAGGGCATGTTCAACATCTTCATAGCCGTCTTCTCCTTCGCCCTCTCGTTCGCCTTCCTCTCCAGCCCGGTCAGAGGCGAGGCCTCGGTGAGCTTCTTCATCTCGTACCTGCTCTCCATCGCCTTCTTCGGCCTCTTTCAGGCCGTCTTCATGGCCAACGCCGGCGGCTGCTGGGACAACGCCAAGAAGGTTGTCGAGGTGGACCTCAAGCAGAAGAACACCCCGCTGCACGACGCCGTCGTGGTCGGCGACACCGTGGGCGACCCCTTCAAGGACACCTCCTCGGTGGCCCTGAACCCCATCATCAAGTTCACCACCCTCTTTGGCATGCTGGCCCTGGAGATCGCCATCGCCCCCAACTTCAGGGGCATGTCCACGGCCCTGGGCCTCATCTTCCTGGCCGCGGCCCTGGTCTTCGTCTGGCGCTCCTTCTACGGCATGCGCATCTCCAAGCTGACCGGCGCCCCCCAGGAGGAAAAGAAGCCGGCCGGCGAGGCGGGCAAGTGACGCGCTGACGCGACAACAAGGCGAGGCCGCCCCGGAGTTTTCCCAAAACCCGGGGGCCGCCCCCGCTAAAATTAAACCGGCCCCCCATGGCGTCAAAGCCGGCGGGGGGCCGGTTTTTTTTTGTCGTTTTGTTTTTTTTGTTTTTTTCGGCGGCCGTCCGCTGCCTGCCGAGACGGGACGCCTGTCGCCTCGATCACTCCCGACCGTCGGGACATGACGAAAACAAAAGGACGAGGCCAAAAACAGCCGCGAATAATATTCCCTCCCCGGCAGACGCCGCCGAGCTTCCGCGGGCGACGGCGCGCCCCCCCGACAATCCGGACCAAACCGCGCCCGCCGGCGCCGGGCCCCGGCGGCCGCCGCGGACGGCCGGGACGATGCGGACGGCCGGGACGGGGGCTTGTCAATCTGGGGCGGGGAGCCTTATACTGTGGGAAAAGGAGGAGACAAAAAACCGCACCCCGGCGGACGGACGTTCCTTGTCTTTCAGCGGGCCAAGGACGGCCGGGCGCCGGTAAAAAAGAAATTTATGACGGTTTTTGACCGCCGTCAGCGGGATTCTTTTCTTGTCCCGCCGGCCCGCCCGCGCCCTGTCTGGTCTTTCGGGCGCCCGGCTTGAATTCCGCCGACTTTTCCCGCCGACATTCTCGCTGCATTGGCTGTTTGGTTAACTTTTCCCCGCTTTTTCAGTGTTTGAGACTATGGTTATGATGGTTACGACAACTTTTTTCCCCTCCCCAACCGAACAGGATCAACCATGGCCAAAAAAACTAAATTTCGAGCCGACGACCTCATGGTGCGGCAGAACCTCTGCCCCAACCGCAGCCAGGCCCTGGCCCTCATCATGGCGGGCCGGGTCCTGGACCAGGAGGGCCGGCGCGTCGACAAGGGCGGCCAGCAGCTGCCCGAGGACGCCGTCCTGAGCCTCACCCCCGGCCGCAAGTTTGTCAGCCGGGCCGGCCACAAGCTCTCCGGCGCCTTGTCGGAGTTCTCCCTGAACCCCAGCGGCTTCAACTGCCTCGACGTCGGGGCCTCCACCGGGGGCTTCACCGACTGCCTCCTGCAGGCGGGCGCCGAGTCGGTGACGGCCGTGGACGTCGGCCGGGGCCTCATCGACGCCAGCCTGCGCCGGGACCCCAGGGTCGTCCTGATCGAGGGCCTCAACGCCCGGGCCCTGGACAGCGTCGACCCCGGGGAGGTGCTCAAGGCGCCTTTCGACCTGGCGGTGGCCGACCTGAGCTTCATCTCGCTCTCGCTGGTCCTCTCGCAGATCAGCCGGCTGATCAAGGAGACCGGCCGCATCCTCTGCCTGGTCAAGCCCCAGTTCGAGGTGGGGCGGCGCCAGGTGGGCAAGGGCGGGGTGGTCAGGGACGCGGGCCTCATCGCCGCCGCCGTCGACAAGATCGCCGCCGTGGGCCCCACCCTCCCCAACCCTCTTAGGGAGATCAGCCGGGCCTTCTCGCAGCTCTCCGGCAAGGAGGGCAACCAGGAGGTCTTCCTGCTCTTCGCCCCGGCCTGACGGGTTCCCGGTTTCCCCGACGCGGACGGGCGCCGCGGCGACAAGGCGCCCAAACGACAAGCCGCCTAAAGGAAAAGGAGCCGCCGCCGGCCTCAGACCGAGGTCGGGGGCGGCTCCTTTTAATTTGCCAGGCCTCCCTCGGCGCGTCGTTGCCGCCCGGCGGGACCGCGCGCCCGGCGTCATGACCGCGGCCGCCGCCGCGCGCCCCCAAGCCCGGGGGCTTTTTCCGCCTCAGGCCAAAAGCTCGTAGGAGGCGTAGGTCACGGGGGCGTGCAGGGTGTTGAGGGAGCGCTCCAGGAGTATCTCGTGATGGTCCAGGCCGCTGTAGCCGAAGGTGATCTGGATGGCCGAGGCCACGAACTGGCAGGAGCGGTCCAGGGCGATGGGCAGGCTGTCCCCCTGGAGGAGGCTGCCGGTCAGGACGCTCGAGAAGATGTCGCCCGTGCCGTGGTACTGGGTGGGCATCAGGGGCCGGCCCGCCAGCCAGAAGCGCCCGTCCTCGCGGTTGTAGGCGGCCACGGTGCTGCGGTCCGTCCTGGAGGAAAGCGGCAGGCTGGTGATGACGGGCATGGAGGGGCCCAGGTCCGACAGGGCCAGCAGCCACTCCTTGACCTCCTCCGGGGAGAGGCTGGAGGGGACCTCGCGGCCCAGCATGAAGGCCGCCTCGGTGATGTTGGGGGTGATGACTTTGGCGCAGCGGCAGAGATCGCGCATCTCCCCGATCATCTCCGGAGGCATGGAGACGTAGAGCTTGCCGAAGTCGGCCATGACCGGGTCCACCACGGTCAGGGTGTCGGGGCCGGCGAAATCCCTGATGAAGTCGCGGACCATGGCCGCCTGCCTGGCCGAACCCAGAAAGCCGCTGTAGACGGCCTCGAAGCGCAGGCGCTGGGACTTCCAGTGGTCGATGAAGCCCGGCAGCTGGTCGGTCAGGTCGAAGAGCTTGTAGCCCTCGATGGCCGTGTGCGTCGACAAAACCGCCGTGGGCAGGGGGCAGACCTCGAAGCCCATGGTGGCCAGAATGGGTATGATCACCGTCAGGGAGCAGCGGCCATAGCCGGACAAGTCATGGATGGCGGCCACGCGGGGCAGAGGATTGGACATGTTGAACCTCTCCTGAAAGAAATATGAGTTTTTATAACGACAAGGCTGGTGATGATGATAATGAGAAAGCTGATTATGATAAAAAAGGCTAATTATAATGGCAAGAAAATTTTTTAGAAGCTAAAATAAATAATAAAAGAGATTTTTAATTAATATTCAAGCAAAAAGTTTAATAGTTGTTAACCAATAAGTTTAATAGTTGTCAGCGGCCGACCGCGCCCCGGCCTCGTCATCCGCCCCCGGCCTCGTCATCCGCCCCCGTCCTCGTCGTCCTCGTCACCCGCCCCCGTCCTCGTCGTCCTCGTCGTTCGGGCCGCCCTCGTCGCCGTAGTCGGCGTCGAAGTCGGCGTCGTTCCCCAGGGCGCCCTTGGCGCCGAAGTCGGCGTCATACTCGACTTCCTCGGAGCCGACGAAAACGGCGTAATCGTCGTCGTCGAAGCCGGCCTCGTCCCCGTCCGCCCCGCCCCCGGAGGGGTTTTTGGCCGCCCGGCTGGGCCAGACGCCCAGCACGCCTGCCAGGCCGATCAGGGTCATCAGGCTGCCGGAGAAGAGGAGCATGACGGAAATGTGGGGCTCGTGGACCTCCTTGTAAGACCAGACGAAGGTGTAGACGCCCAGGGGCAGGAAGACCAGCAGCATGCCCAGGGACAGGAGCTTGTAACGAAGCAAGACTCACCTCTCGCGACTTGGCGCCGGGGCCCCGGGGGCGGATCAAAGAGACACCCATGGTACACCGACACATATCTATGTGTCAAACGATTATTATTTGACAATAAAACAGTAAATTATAATTTTTAAAGGTAGGACGATGGCAAAAGTCAACCAACAAACGCCTTTAATCTCTAATCAAAACGGAGGCCATGACGGCCGGGCGTAAGCGTTCACGGGGGCGGCCCGCGAGGTTCCGGGGTCCACGCACTCAGCCTCTGTTTGTTCGGCCGCTTCCAGGTACTATGAGGTTGTCAGACTTCTCCGGGCCGAGCGCATGGGCCGTACGCTTTTGGCTTCTCCCGTCGTCCACCGAGGCCGCCTTCCTCGAAGGAAACCCGGAGATCTCAATGCTCCTGTCATCAGAATTTCGCACATGCATAGGGTCTCCGACACCGCGGAGTCTCTGAATGACTTGCATGACGCCATCCAAAGTGTTGCCTTCCGCTCTTTTGCACGGCGTCGGCGCTCCAATTGGTTCTTTCGGCGCCCGACACCCAGCCCATACTTCCACCACCAACGCCTCCCCGCGACCCTCGCGGTCGGGCCCGTGACTGGCCGAAGCGGGACATGGCTCGCGCTCAATGTGGATCGCCACTCCTTCCATTGGAGGGACTTGTATCTTTGTCAGAGTACTCACCCTCAATTCTGATGCGGTTTATATATTCGCATCCGAAAAGAATCCCCCGCCGGGGGCGGGGGACGCCAAAAAAACAGGTGGTTCCGAAGGCTTATAAGCTCCCCCTACTTCCAGGGGTCCAGAAAACGGCGGCAGTTCCCCTCGGCGGCCAGGTGTTGCAAGAGGGCGCTGCCGAAGATGACGGCGTCGGGGCGCGGGTCCAGGCCCTCGAGCTGGGAGGGCTCCCTGAGGCCGAAGCCCAAGGCCAGCGGGAGCCGGAAGGCCTCCCCGGCCCTCCCGAGCGTCCGGCCGACCTCCGGGGGCAGCCGGTCCCGGACGCCCGTGGTCCCCAGAACGGAGACCACGTAGACGTAGCCGCCGGCCAGGGGGGCGTATCGGGCCATCCTCCCGGGGTCGGTGTTGGGGCCCACCAGGGGGACGTAGTCGAGCCCGGCCAGCCCCAGCGCCCCGACGTAGGGCGCCGACTCCTCCAAAGGGACGTCGGGGACGATCAGCCCGGAAAAGCCGCCGTTTTTTAAATCCCGGGCCATGGCCTCGAGGCTTGCCCCGACGCGCGCGGCCAGGGGGGCCTCCGGGTCCGTCCCGAACCAGGCGTGCTGCAGAAGCGGGTTGGCGTAGCTCATCAGGACCAGGGGAGCGGAGATTTTCACCCCGGCGAGACCCGCCAGCAGCCATTTTAAGTTCGCGCCCCGCCCGGCGGCCTCGATGCCGGCCCGGGCCACCACGGGGCCGTCGGCCACGGGGTCGGAGAAGGGCAGGCCTATCTCCACTATGTCCGCGCCGGACTTGTCCAGATCCTCCAGGGCGGTCCAAAAACCGTCCGGGTCGGGATACCC
>JAISET010000054.1 GCA_031264015.1 Deltaproteobacteria bacterium
GACCCTCAGCCCCAGGACGAGCACTATCTGGGCGCAGCTGTAGCCGCTGCCGGCCAGGGCCATCACCTCCATCCCGGTTTCGTCAAGCATATGTCCTCTCCCACGAAAACGCCAGCGACTGTTATGAGAAGCATGAGCTCGGGCTTCTCGAAAACAAAAGCCCCCTCGTCCGATCATGCCTGATGATAGTATTTTTTGGAGCCCGGGGCCAGGGTTGGACGGCTGTGTGATATAATGTATTATAATATACCTATATGCATATATAAAACAACATATTAACTTGTAAAAATAAATTTTTATTGCTTATATATATCTTAAATTCAATTTATATAAAACTATCTGCAAAAAAAATCACATAAGGAAGTTTTAGCCAACTTATAAATTGCTAAAATTTAAATTGAAGATGTTGAAAGTTTACTAAAGTATGCCTTAAGAATGGTTTAATAATATGATAAAATCTTATTGTATATATGTATATATTTAAAATAATTTATCAATTTATATATAAATATTTATAAATAATAAGATGCTATTTTAAATAAGTAAAATATATAATTAATATTTTTATTTATAATTATAATAGTTCCATTTTGGTGAAAAATTTATTAAAATCATTAAACTATAACAAATCATCCATTACTTACAATTGGAAAACATTAATGACGCTTTCGGCCTAAGGTTTGGAAACGTCGCCCTCACTCCGGCCGGCGGGCAAGCCTGGCGACGACCTGCCCGTAGGTGAGCCTCGGCTTTTTCCCGCCCGGCGGGCAGGCTCCGCCGCAGGACCCAGCGATCAGGCCCGCCCCCTCCGCCCCGTACGCCCAGACCAGGGCCGCCGCCAGGCTGGAGAGTGCCCCCGCGTGGTCCTCCGTCAGCTCCGGCTCGAATCCCATCCCCCGCAGCACGCTTGTAAACTCGGACATTTTGGTCGCGCCGGAGACGCAGCCGTCGCCTGTCTGACCGCCTGCTTGTCCGTCCTGGGTATTTTCCGCGGTCTTATTTTCGGAAGGAATTGTCGCGGTCTCATTTTCAGGAGGAATTTTTCCTGATTTGTCGTTTTGAGAAATTGTGTCCACGGGAGCGTCATGATCGGCGCGGCTCGACTGATTGGCACAATCGGCGCGGCTCGACTGGCTGGCATAATCGGCGCGGTCGGCGCCGCCCGCGGGGTCGGCGGGGCACGCGCGATTCTCAATTTTCCCGGGCGGCTCGGCCAAAAAAATGTCGGTCGCAACCAGCAGGCCGCCTGGTTTTAGAATCCGTCCGATTTCCCTCAGGGCCTCCGGACGCCTGGTCAGGTTGAGGACGCACTCGCAGAAGACGGCGTCGAAACAATCGTCGGGCAGACCCGTCGCCTCCAGGGGGGCGAGGACGGTCTTCCCGTGTCTCCCGGCCTCCCTGACATAATCCTCGTCTACGTCCAGACCCCAGGCCCCGAGTCCCATGCCGTTTAAAAGCTCCATGGTGTCCCCGGGGCCGCAGCCGGCGTCGAGGACCCTGGCCCCGGGACGCAAGGCGCAGAAGTCCAGGGCCCTTTTGGTCAGCGCCAGACCGCCCGGCCTGAGGGGCCCCCCGGTGACCCCGCGCAGGGCTCCGTCCTTGTCGTATTTTTGTCGGTCGTTCATTGGATGTGTCGGATATGTCGGATATGTCGGTTTAAAAAAGCCACGATATTTAATCTTTCCGCATGGCGGATTTAACGCGTCATCCAATCTTTCCGCATGGCGGGTTTAACGCGTCATTCGGGGCCATGACGCCGGACACGCACGCGATTGTCACAAGGCGGCGCCGGACCAGCGCTCCAGCGTCTCCAGGGCGGGTTTGTGGCCGGCCGGACCAGGACTGTCGGGCTGTCGGCCTCACGCGCCTCCCGCAGCCGGCGTTTGAACGCCTCGCCCCTGCAGATCAGATCGGCTCGCGGGAGGGGAAATCCTTCGGCGGAAAAATGTTGAAGTCCGATTTCTTATAATCCTCGAAAACGCATTCCCGGGACGCCGGCCAGGCCTCGTCGGCGAGATTTTTCAGGCCGGCCAGGCGGACGACGACGGGGACCCCGCACTTAAATTTGGCGCTTTTTTTTGACCTTGTCCAATATTTTGACGGACTCGACCAGCCTCGAGGCGCTCGGGAGGATCCTTTCCTGAATCTTCTCCCCGCCCGGCCTCGTCCGGGGCAGCAGCGGGACGAGGGCGATGTTGAGGACCCTGGCGGCGGCCTCAAGGGCCTCGGCGTCGGAGGCCGCCGTCAGGACCGCGGCGAGCTCCCGGGTCTCCTCGGCGGCGTCGGCCCCGGAGGCCCGGGCCTTGGCCGGCAGGAAGAGGGCTCGGAAAACGGCGGGAAAAATTTTGAGCATGGTTCGGGGCTCGTCTTGGCGGAGGCGGACGTCGACGGCGTCCGGCTGGAAGATTTTTCCGAGCGGCCGGCGGGAGGAAGTCTTTATTTTCCGTCGGCCATGTCGCGGGGGAGCCGGCGTTTTCGACAAGGGATTCGAGACCAGGGGAGTTTTTCCCGGCGTCATGGGCGTCCGCCGTCGGGAAAGCCGGGGGAGGGGGGACCGAAATCGCCGCCCCCCCCCGGCGCTCCTCTCAGAGGTTCTCGAGCTTCTCCCTGGCCTCGGGGTGTCCCTGGAAGGCGGCCAGCTGCAGCCACTTCCGGGCCTCGTCGACGTCGGCGGCCGTCATCTCGCCCTGCAGGTAGATCTGTCCGAGCTCGTACTGGGCCGGGGCCAGGCCCTGCTCGGCCGAGAGGCGGTAGAGTCTCAGGGCCTCCTCGCGGTCCCTCGGCGCGCCCCTGCCCTCGTCCAGCATGACGGCCAGGTTGAACTGCGCGGCCGCGAAGCCCTGGTCGGCGGCCAGGCGGTACCATTTGACGGCCTCCCGGCTGTCCTGCTTGACTCCCAGGCCCTCGTCGCACATGGTCGCCAGGTCGAACTGGGCCGTGTACAGACCCTGCTCGGCCGCCCGGCGGTACCACTCCGAGGCCTTGCGGTAGTCCTTGGGAGTCCCCAGGCCGTTGTAGTGCATGGTCGCCAGGATGTTCTGGGCCCCGGGCAGACCCTGCTCGGCTGCCCTGCCGTACCATTTGAGGGCCAGGCCCTCGTCCCTGGCCACCCCCCGGCCGAGGAAATAGAGTCTGGCCAGCCGGTATTGGGCGTCCGCCGAGCCCTGTTCGGCGAGCTCGTCAAAGATCGCCGCGGCCCGCTCGTGCTCGTTGTTGTCGAGCAGACGAAGAGCCTCGTCGCGCCTGGCGGCCAGTGGGTCTTTCGGGGCGTTCGGAGGGGCGGGAGCGGCGTTTTCAACGTTTTCGGGGGCGTCCGGGGCGGTCTCGGGCGGGTTATCGGGCGCGGTCCCGGTCTCCGGGGCGCTTGCCTGCTCCGAGGAAGTTTTCTCCATCGACTCCGAGGCGCTTTTAATGATTTCAGCGTTCTCGGCGCTTTCGGCGATATCCGCCGGCTCTTGCGTCTCGGGAGTCTGCTCCGGCCCGGCCTGAGGCTCCGCTGTCTGCTTCGGCCCGGCCTGAGGCTCCGCGGTCTGCTCCGGCCCGGCCGGGGCCTGCTCCGTCGGGGCCGCCGATTCCGGCGGGAGGCCGGCCTCGGGAGTTTCGGGCTGCTCGTCGGAGTCTTTGAGAGGCGGGAGGGTGCCATCCTCGCGCAGTTTTCTCAGGAGGTCGTCGGCGATTTGCAGCCCGTTGACGGCGGCCAGCTGGAGCGACAGGAGGCCCTCGTCGGCGTCCATCTCGACCCCGTCGCCGCGCAGCAGGGCCAGGGCGAGGTTGTACTGGGAGGGAGGGTAGTTCAGGTGGGAGGCCAGGCGGTAGAGCCTGATCGCCTCGGCCTTGTCCCGTGGGATCCCGTCGATGCCCAGCTGGCTGAGCTGGGCCAGGGTGTGCAGGGCCTTCCGGTAGCCCTGGGCGGCCGCCAGCTTCAAGAATCTGACGGCCTCGGCCCTGTTCTCGGGCTGGCCGTTCCCGAAGAGGTGGTCGACCCCGAGGCTGAACTGGGCGGAGCAGTAGCCCTGGGCGGCGGAGGCCCTGAACCACTTGTCGGCCTTGGCGAGGTCCCTGCCGACCAGGAGCCCGTGCCTGTACATGTGGCCGAGAAAGGCCTGGGCCTCGGGCCGGCCGTCGGCGGCGTTGCCCTGGAAGAAGCCCACCACGGCCTTGACCGAGGGCTCCCGGTCCTGCTCGTCCTTGATCCGGGCGGTGATCTCGGAGAGGTAGACGTGGGAGAGGAAGTCGCTGTAGCCGTAGCCGTGGTCCCTGACGGAGGCCAGCTGCAGGCATTTGACGGACTCGAAAAAATATTCCCCCCAGTGGCGGAGCATCCCGTAGACGGTCAGCGCCCCGGACTCGCCCGCGGCGATCCCCGGGCCGGTCAGCGCCGCGACCTTCTCCAAGTCCCTCATGACGCCGTCCCCGCGCATGATCAGCTCGGCGATCATGGCGATGGTCCCGGGGTCGCCCGACTCGGCGATTTGGACCAGCTCTGGCAGGTCGTCGCAGAGGTCGACTTTCTCCAGGAGGTCCGGGAAGTCCGGCTTGGCGGCGAACTCGGTTTTCCTGAGGTGATAGTCGGCCGCCGGAAAAATTTCGAACTGGTCCTCGGCATACGTCGGCGCGGTTGTTGTTTTGGTTGTCTCCTGCAGCATGCGGAACAGGCCGTCGTCGTCCACGAGGACCCTGATCTTGTACTTGGTCTTGGCGCTTTTTTTAACTTTCTCCAGAATTTTCGTCCCGACGACGAACTCGTCCCGCCGGGCCCCGATCGAGCCAGCCGCGTCCTCCCCCATGAGGGACCGGTCCTTTTTGGTCGTCCTCATGTTGACGGCGTTCTGGAAGGCCTTCTCCCTGGCCGCCTCCAGGGCCGCCTCCTCGTCCGCGGCGGTCACGACAACCGTGAACTCCCTCGCCTCGGAGGCGCAGGCTTTTTTGGCGAAAAAAAGAAACTGGAAAATTTTGGACAGAAGCTTGAGCATGGTCGCGCACCGATTGAGTTCCCGCCGTCCGCGTGGTTTTTCGGGCGGCCGCATGTGTTTCTTGACTGGCTGGGGTCGGCCGGCCGATTGAACGATTGGCTTGGATCGTCCGTTTTCGCCCCGGAGGACGAAAAAGAAGACGAAAAAAAAGCCCCGGGATTGTCCGCGGCGGCGGAAAGAGTATTTCTCTATTTAAACACCCGAGATGCCGCACTATTAGAAAACTTTCCGCGGTGATTGTCAATAGCCGGACCGCGCCCCGCCCCGTCCGGCTCGCCAAATTCCCGGTTTGGGCTTTCCCGGCCGGCCGCCCGTCTGGGTCTCTCGCCGGCGTGGCCGTTCGCCGGCCGGGCCGGGCCGGGCGGTCGCGCCAAAATTAATGAGGCCGTTATTTCTTGACAAAGGGGCCCGGCCTGCCTTAATTTAGCCCGGAGCCAATTTCTTCCGACTCGTTTTTCCGTCGCCTGCCGACGGTTTCGGTTCTTTGTCCGGCTCGGTCCGCGCTTTCGTAAAATTTACGTCGACTTTGCGCGGCCTTTGACTTTTTTTGCGACCTTTTACCCTTGATCGTCGGGAAGATCCCATTTTTTGGCGATCCGGGCCTGGTCGCCGCCGGCGGGACGCCGTCCGTTCAAGTTTTGTCTTCCGCTTGTTTTCGACTGCATTTTGAGCTATATTATGTCAATAATTGCGTCGCTTGCCCATAATACTCCGACCCCGGGTTGAATGTTCGGGACGTTTTTTCGGCGCTTTTTCGGGCTCTTTTCCAGGGCTTTTTTCCTGGCCTTTTCCCGGGCTTTTTCCCGGGCTTTTTTCGGCCGCGGGCAAGGTTTTTTCCCTCCAAAATCAAGGTTTAAAAATGAGGACTATAGACACTGTGGACGCCGTCGGCACCGTCCTGTGCCACGATCTGACCCGCATCGTCAGGGACACGGTCAAAGAGACGGCCTTTCGCAAGGGCCACGTGGTCAGGCGGGAGGACATAGAGGTTCTTCTGTCCATGGGCAAGACCAGGCTCTTCGTCTGGGACCTGGGGCGGGACATGGTCCACGAGAACGACGCCGTCCGGGCGCTGGCCGACCATGTCAATCTGGGCGGGGGAGGGTTTGATCTGACGGAGGCCAAGGAGGGCAGGCTGGACGTCTCCACGAGGGAGCGGGGTCTCTTTTTGGTGGACGTGCCGCTGTTGGGGGAGGTCAACGACCACGACGAGATCGGCGTGGCCGTGCGGCAGAGCGGGGTGCACGTCTCCCCCGGCGACAAGCTGGCCGCCCTGAAGATCATCCCCCTGGCCGTCTCCAAAGAGATGCTGGCCTCCGTCAAAAAGACGGTGGGGGACAGGCCCCTGTTGGAGGTCAGGCCCTACCTGCCGCTCAGGGCGGCGGTCGTCGCCACCGGGAGCGAGGTCTACCACGGCAGGATCAAGGACGGCTTCACCCCCGTGGTGGAGGAGAAGCTGGCCGCCTACGGGATCGAGGTCTTTTCCAAGGCCGTCTGCGACGACGACACCGACGAGATCGCCGGGCGGGTGCGGGACGCCTTGGACGCCGGGGCCGGGATCATCGTCTGCACCGGCGGGATGAGCGTCGACCCAGACGACCTGACTCCCGGCGCCATCAAGGCCTCGGGCGCCGAGATCGTCACCTACGGCTCGCCGGCCCTGCCCGGGGCCATGTTTCTGATGGCCTACATAGGGGACGTGCCCGTCCTGGGGCTCCCCGGCTGCGTCATGTTCGGCAGGAAGACCATCTTCGACATCGTCATGCCCAGGATAGCCGCCGGCCTCAAGGTGACCAGGCGGGAAATCCGCGGGCTGGGCCACGGGGGGTTGTGCCTCTCCTGCCAGTCCTGCATCTTCCCCAACTGCGGCTTCGGGCGGGCCGAGCCCTATTCCATGTGAGGGGGGCGTCTTGGCGAGGATGGCGTCTTTCTAGCGGAATGAGCAGTCCTTCAGGTGGTCGTTGACCATGCCGATGGCCTGCATCAGGGAGTAGACGATGGTCGAGCCCACGAACTTGAAGCCGAGCTTCTTGAGGCTCTGGCTGATCTTGTCGGAGAGCTCGGTCCGGGCGGGCACCTCGGCGATGACCTCCCAGGAGTTGACCACGGGCTTGTCCTGGACGAAGGACCACAGGTAGTCGGAGAGCGGCCCGTACTCCTCGACCAGCTTCAGATAGGCCCTGGCGTTGACCACCACCGACTCGATTTTCAGGCGGTTGCGGATGACCTCCGGGTTGTTCATCAGGGCCTCGATTTTGGCCGGGCCGTAGGCGGCGATCCTGACCGGGTCGAAGTCGTCGAAGGCCCTCTCCAGGTCCGCCGTCTTGTTGAGGACCACGGACCAGCTCAGCCCCGCCTGCATGCCCTCGAGGTTGAGCATCTTGAAGACGTAGCGCTCGTCGCGGGCCGGCTTGCCCCAGCGGTGGTCGTGGTAGTCCGTCATGGCCTCGTTCAGAAGGGCCCAGGGGCAGCGGATGGCCCCGTCGCTGACGGCCGCCCGCCCGCGCCTCTCGGGAGTCCCGGCGGCCTCCGGGGCGGGCCTTTTCTCCGGGGGCAGCATCTTTTTGGGGTCCTGCCCGGACGGGTTCCTTTTCGTCCTTTTGGCGGCGGGCTCCCCCCCGGGCTCCTTTTTGCCCGCGCCCCTGGTCCCGGCTGGCTTCCCGGGGCCCCCCCCGCCCGCGGCGGGTTTTTTTACCTGTCCCCCGGCGGCCTCGGGGGCGTTCTTAGCGGACATCGGGTCCTCCTGAACTCTGGGTCCCCCCGAACTTTCAATTGGGAAGAGGGGAAAGGGGTTTGTTTCAGGGTGGCTTCGGTGACGGGTTTTCCTGCTTGCCGGCCGTTCGCGCCGCGGCCTGTCGGTCGGACTCGCCGCGGCTGTTTCAAGGACATGATGTTTTTTTACTGACTTTTCCCATTACTATTATTCGACATTCTCTTTGTTTGTCTAAATTACATTTATTGGAGCTCAGATGACCGATCATAAATACGCGGCCGCCGTCCTCACCGTCAGCGACAAGGGCAGCCAGGGACTGCGGGAGGACGCCAGCGGGGCCAAAGTCGGCGAGCTGCTCGAGGCCTCGATCTTTCAAGTCGTCTGGCGGGGCGTGCTGCCCGACGAGCCGGACCAGGTGGCGGCCAAACTTAAGGAGCTTTGCGACCAGACCCGCGTCGCCCTGGTGGTGACCACCGGGGGCACGGGCTTCTCGCCCAGGGACCTGACCCCCGAGGCGACCCTGTCGGTGGCCGAGCGCCTGGCCCCCGGCCTGGCCGAGCTCATGAGGGCCGAGGGCTGCAGGAAGACGCCCCGGGCCATGCTCAGCCGGGGCGTGGCCGCCATCAGGGGCGGGACCCTCATTTTGAACGTGCCCGGCAGCCCAAAGGGGGCCAAAGAGAGCCTGGAGGCCGTCCTGCCCATCCTGGACCACGCCCTCGAGGTGCTGTCGGGGACGGGCGGGGACTGCGCCGCCGGCCATTAGCCCAAATACTGTTCTGTTAAGCTTGACAAAAACAAAATTTAGTTGAACAGGAACTGAGGGGATTGATTATTTTTCACCATGCACTTAGGCAACTAATGAGTGAGGTGGCTTGGAAGGTTAATATGGATCCGGATGACATTAGCTTTAAAGGCACGGTTAATATACTCCGAAGGAAAATGCCGCAACTTGCGGCTTTTCCCCCCTGTGACGAAAAAGAATAAAGTAATTTATGAAACAGTAATGGCCCAGATTGAGACAGAAGTTTCCAAGGCACATGTTGGAAGTAGTCGTGGAAAGGTAAATCCACGC
>JAISET010000207.1 GCA_031264015.1 Deltaproteobacteria bacterium
TCGGCGAGGCGGCGGTGGTCGGCATGGTCAGGGAGACCGGGAACTCCCGTGTCTTGAATAAGCTCGGGACGGCCGCGATCAAGGACGTCGCCTAAGTCCCCTGGAGTCGACGCCGACGAGACCGGCTTAAAAACCGGCGAAACCGCCCGTCGGGCGCGCGTCCTTGCCGGCGCCCTGCCCGCGCTTTTCTCCCTTGACGGAGGGAGGGGAAAAGCGGGCGTGGACGCGACGGGGATCCTCGATCGACTTCATGGCTTCGCGGTTCATGACTGCCGGCGGACCCGAATCAAACACCGCGATTTCCTCCGTCGCCTTTGCCATGCCCATATCCCTAGGAGAGCTTCGGCATGCCGTTGAAACGGGCGGGTCACGGGCCGCGGACGCGCGCCGGCGTCTTCCGGATCTCTGTTCCGAGGTCGAGGCTTATGGAGGCGGGCAGAGCTGTCGCAATGCAGACACAGGCTGTCAAACGACATGGGGAGATCATGGCCGGAGGCCTGTTTGAGACTGGAGGACGAACGCGCCCACCCGGGCAAAAAGGGAAACGAGGACGAATGAAAAAACCCGAGGGAAGAAATTTGCTCGAAAGACTTGAGATTTGCGAGGACGCTATACCGCGCTTTATAACTGGCGGGCGCGTTATAGTCTCACACCTCCACGGCCGGATTGTGAGCCTTGATGATGTTCGAGGACTGCCGGGGAGGGAAGGCCCGCTGTATTCTAATTTTAGCCACCCGGTCGAGTTCCTGGCAAAGGAGGCTGAAAAAAGTCCGCAGGACCCTGGTCACGGCATCGCGGTTTTCCTTCAGCCGCCCGGTGCGCTCGTCGAGATACAAGTCCCGCCGCAGGTAGAGGCCCAGGGCCTTCAGCCTCGGCTGGCCGCAGAGCTCCCTGGGCACGACGGCGCCGGAGACGGGCCAGTTGAGCTGCGGCCAGAAGCCCAGGGTGCGGAAGATTTCCCCGGCCAGGATGGGCAGGCCGTCGGGGGTGTGGTCGTCTGAGGACCCCAGGGTGATCTGCGGCCTGGGCCGGCGCCTGTCCCTCTCGAACATCTGCGGCTCGCTGCCGAAGGAGCGGACGGTGATCAGGGCGACCAGGTGCTGGTCCTTGAGCTGGGCCAGGCACTTGGCCTCCAGGTCCGCGGCGTAGGGGGCGACCGTCTTCTCCATTAAAAATTTTCTGTCGCTCTCGCCCCATTCCGGCATGGCCTTGTCGGTCGTGGTCTTGGTCAGCAGGGCGGGGCCGCGGTGGTCCTGGCGCGCCTGCCCCAGCTCGACGGCTATGAGACCCAGGGGGTCGGCCACCAGGGGGCTCCAGGGAAAGGACGCCAGGGGCCAGGGCCCCCTTTTGGCGTCGCCCTGGCTCGCCTGCTTGAATATTTCCAGCAGAAAGGGGTCGCAGAGGCGCCAGTGCTCGCCGTTAATATCGTTCTGGTCCAGGGGGAGCCTTTTCCGGACGGCCGGGGGGATGGCCAGGGCGCCGTAGGGGACGTTGATGACAAGGCCGGCCACGTTCCGCTCCTTCATCAGGAAAAGTCAGCGGGAGGCTGAGAGTAAGGCCGCGGCAATAACCGCCGGACCTCGGCCGGTCCGGGATTCGGCGGCCAAACTAGTGGATCAGACCCCAGTTTACCAGAATTTGGCCGCTAAAAGCAAAGCCGAAACGCGTCCGAACGTCCATAAAAGACCTCGGGGAGGCAGCGGATGGCGTTTGAGAGATTTCCCGGCGCGTCAGCCCGCCGGCCCGCCGGCCTTCCGGAAAACCACCTCGGAGGAGCCCAGGCTGACCGGGGGCTCTCCCGGCTCCGCGACGACGCTGAAGTCCAGTTGTCCTCTGACCTCGTCGGTGCCGATTCCGCTGATCAGCAGGCGGCCGTTGTCGCCCAGGGGGTAGTCGGCCCGGCCGTCGACGACGTCGGCCCTGACATGGCTGGTCGTCTTCATTTCGCCGATCTTGTGCGTCGTCGCGGAGTCGAAAGACTCGGTCCTGAAGGTGAGGTCGGTCAGGGAGACGACCACCAGGGCGACTTCCCTTTCGTCCGCCGACAGGGTGAAGCTGACGTCCGCGGACCCGCAGTTCTCAAATCTGGCCGGGCCGAAATAAAGCGTCCCCGCGGCCGTCTGGGCGGGGGCCGCGGTTGAAAAAGCGAGCAAAACCAAAAGCGCCGCCGCCAGGGCCGTCGATAAACACCTCATGCCAGGCTCCTTTTTTGGTGAGATTCAAGGCGGGTTCTTGTCCAAGACAATAATAGGTCAAAAAGGCCGCCTGGTAAATAGCCGCCGTCACGTTCCATATATGCCGGTCCGGCCCGGCTCTTTTTTTATGTTTTCCGCGGCGGCGGGGGGCGGGCGGCCGGGTCTGAAGAAGACGCGGAGGAAGAGGGGGAGGGACAAGGTGGAGGGGCGGGGGGACAAGGAAGAGGGACGAGGGGACAAGGGGGAGGGGCGAGGGGAGCAAAAGGTTAAAATTTTTGCTTTCCCGCCTTAGTTTCTATAATATGTTTAAGCTTCCCCGGCGGAGACGGCCGGGGGGCGAAGAGAGCGCGTTCGACATGGCAGGCCGGCGCTTTTTTATTTCTCCTCCCGCGGAAAGGCTACCACCAAGATGACCACCGACCACCCCCCGAACGGCGCCCCCCCCGACCGCCTTCCCCCCGACGCCGGCCCCGACCCGGTCCCCGGGCGTCTGGCCAGGCTCAGGAGCCTGATGGAGAAAGACAAGGTGGGCGCCCTTTATATCACCTGCCCGGAGAACCGGCGTTATTTTTCGGGGTTCTCCCCGGCCGACCCGATGCTTTCGGAGTCCAGCGGCTCGCTGCTAATCCTCCCCGGGGCCCAGTATCTGATCACCGACGGCCGCTACACCACCGTCGCCGGAATGGAGGCGCCGTTGTTCGAGGTCGTGCCGGCGGGCGCGGGGGGGCCGGGGGAGAATCTCGCCAAGCTGCTGCCCGAGGGCTCCGACTTCTTTTTCGAGCCCAGGTATCTCTCCGTCCACAGCCTCAGGATCATCGCCAAACAGCTGGGCTCCCGCGTCGCGAACTGCCTGGGGGCGCCCTTCGACCCCTCCCTGCTGAGGTCGTCCAAAAGCCCCGACGAGGTGGCCCTCATCGCCAGGGCCCTGGAGATCACCGAGCAGTCCATGGCCGAGCTCTGGGAGAACGTCGAGCCGGGCTGGACGGAGGAGCGGGCCGCCTTGTTCATGGACGACGGCTTCCGCAGGAGGGGCGCCCAGGGACCCGCCTTCGAGACCATCCTGGCCTCCGGACCCCAGGCGGCCCTGCCCCACGCCGTCCCCGGCCCCAGGGTCATCGGCGAGGGGGAGATGGTGGTCGTCGACTGCGGGGCCCGCTACCGGGGCTACGCCTCGGACATCACCAGGACTTATGTCGCCGGGGAGCCCGAGGAGTGGCAGAAGAACATCTACCGGGCGGTCAGGGAGGCCCAGCTGCTGGCCTTGGAGGCCGTCCGCCCCGGGGCCGTCTGCCGGGAGGTGGACGCCGTCGCCCGCGGGCACATAACCAAGGCGGGCTTCGGAGAGTTTTTCACGCATTCCCTGGGCCACGGGGTGGGCCTGGCCGTCCACGAGGCCCCGAGCCTGAACCCCAGAAACGAGGGCCTTCTTCTCCCCGGGGACGTGGTGACCGTGGAGCCGGGGATCTACCTGCCCGGACGGGGCGGGGTCAGGCTGGAGCAGCTGGTTCTGGTGACCGAGACCGGCTCCAGGCTGTTAAACCGCGACGAGCATTTCTACGACTTTGGCTGACCGGCGTCGCCGGAAGGGATCCCGCTCATAGTTTTCCTTGAAAACCAGGCTTCGCGAGGCTTGATAAAACAATTTGTCCTCAACCGGGAGGCCGGAACCGCCCCGGAGGCCCGGCGCCGGCGACGACGCGGCGCCGGGAAACGGTCCCGGCCTCCATGACTCAACGTTTCCGCCCGCTTGAAACCAACGCCCCCCGGCCTCCCGCCCGGCCAGAACCCGCCCCGCCAGAACCCGCCTCCCCCGAACCCGCCCAGCCGTAAAAAATCCTCATGCTTCCGGTGCCTTGCCTTTTTCATGGCCGGCTCCCGGCTCCCGGTTTTTGACTCCGGGGGGCGCCCCGGGCTTTTGACCGGGCTCGGGGACGGGCTCGGGCCCGGCGGCGCCGCGGGTCCGGGAGCAAAGGCGGCAGCGGGGGCGGGGGAGGGGAGGGTCCCGCGGGGGCGAAATAATTATTTGCCGGCAGTTCGTTTTGCGGTAAAATAGGGGGCTAAGATTTCGTCAAAAGAAGGCTTGTTCTTCTATTTTTCCGCTTTATTTCGCATCTTTGCCGCCCGAAGTCTTATCCGGGCAAATCGCGACGGTCCCGACGCAAATTTTCGGGGCCGATCTTCCGGGGCCGGGCCGCCAGTTCGGCGGTCCGCCCGTCCCGCCCGCTGATTTTTGCCGAGAACCGATGCCGTGTCCGAAACAAGCAAACCATTGACGGCCGCCCCGGCGGGGCGGGGCTCCGTGGTCTTCCGCGGGGGCAGGATCCTGACCATGGACCCGGCCTGCCCCAGGGCCTCCGTCATGGCCTCCCACGGGGGGCGCCTGACCTACGTCGGCGACGACTTCTGGGCCGCCCTGGAAACGCTGCCGGGGGAGGCGGAGGTGGTCGAGCTGAAGAACCGCAACGTCATCCCCGGCCTCATCGACAGCCACGCCCACGTCATGGGCGAGGGGCTGCGCCTGTCCCAGCTGGACCTGGCGGGCCTCGACTACCGGGAGGCCCTGGAGACCGTGGCGGAGGAGGCGGCCAAAAGGGAGCCCGGGGCTTGGATTCACGGCCGGGGCTGGGACCAGAACCTCTGGGACGCCGGCTGGCCCGCCAAGGAGGGCCTGGACCGGGCGGCCCCCAATAATCCCGTCGTCTTCGACCGCATCGACAAGCACTCCATCTGGGTCAACTCCCTGGCTCTCGAGAGGGCCGGGGTGACCGCCGGGGCGGCCGACCCTCCCGGCGGGGAGATCGTCCGGGGCCGGAACGCCGAGCCCGCGGGGGTCCTGATCGGACAGGCCATGCACCTGGTCTACCAGGCCATGCCCCCCAACGACGGCCTGGATTTTCTGTGCACTTTCAAAAAGTCCGTGGGCGAGCTCCTGGGCTTCGGCCTGACCACCATCGTCGACTGCGCCGTCCGCCCGGCCGACTATCCCGTCATCGCCGGGGCCGTGGCCTCGGGGGAGGTCAAGGCCAGGCTCAGGCTCTATTTTCTGGCCGAGCCCTGGACCGGCGGTCTTCTGGACCGCGGGCCGGAGTCGGGCCTGTGCGGGGGGCGGCTGTCCCTCGACGGGCTCAAGCTCTTTTCCGACGGCTCCCTGGGCTCCAGGAGCGCCTGGCTTTTGGAAGGCTACTCCGACCGCCAGGGCTACCGCGGGGGCCACGTCTACTCCGACGAGGCCCTGGAGGCGGTCCTGACGCGGGCCCGGGACGTCGGCTGGCAGGTGGCCGTCCACGTCATCGGCGACGCCGCCGTCAACCAGGCCGTCAACTGCATGGGCCGGGTCCTGGGCTTCGAGCGCACGGAGCGCAACTGGCGCCTGGAGCACTACCAGGTGGCCGCCGAGGCGGACCAGGAGAAAGTCCTCTCCATGGGGCTGATCCCCTCCATCCAGAGCGTGGGCCTGATGACCGACCTGCACATGGCCGGCTCGCGGCTGGGCCCGGAGCGCCTGAGGAGGGCCTACGCCTGGCGGGGCATCATCGACAGGGGCGGCTACATCGTCAACGGCAGCGACTGCCCCATAGAGTCCCCCAACCCTTTCTTGGGCATCTACGCCGCCATCACCAGAAAGGACCTCAAGGGCGAGCCCCCGGGGGGGTTCGGCCCGGAGCAGGCGCTGAGCCGGAAGGAGGCCCTGCTCAGCTACACTGTCTGGCCGGCCAGGGCGGCCTTCGCCTCCGACTGCATAGGAAGCCTGTCCGCCGGCAAGTTCTGCGACTTCGCCGTTTTGGACCGGGACCTTTTCACCTGCCCGGAGCGGGCCGTCGCCGGGACCAGAATAATGAGCACGGTCGTCGGCGGGGAGGTCGTCGCCGGCTAGCTGGCCGCCACCCGGTCGATCCCGCCGGCCGGGCCCGGAACGGGGCCTTTTTCCCAACCGACATCCCCGGCTCCCGGGAGCCGGCTCTCGGAATTATTCAACTACTTGTCGCCGGAGGCGCCATTCGCGCATGCCCCCGTCCAAGCACAATTTCCAGCCGGGCGACCACCTGAAGTCCCGCAGGATCGCGTACACCCATCACGGCATCTATGTCGGCAACGACGAGGTCGTCCATTATCTTTTGGGCGGGGTCAGCCTGACGACGCTGGAGGTCTTCACCGAGGAAAAGCCGACGGTCAGGGTGCGCCACGCCGACCCGGCCTACGAGCCGGCGCGGGTGGTGGGCAGGGCCTTGTCCCGCCTGGCCGAAAACGAGTACAACCTCGTCTTTAAAAATTGCGAGCATTTCTGCAACTGGTGCGTCGAGGGCCAGGCCGTAAGCCGCCAGGTCGACGCCGTGCGGAGGGCCGTCTTCGAGGCCTTCGAGGGGGCGATTGTCAATCCCGGCGGAGGCCTGACGATGGGGGAGAGGGTCGTCAGCGGGCTTAAGAACGTCAACTTTGCCGAGTTGCTCGCCGAGCTGCGCCTCGGCCCGGACGAGGCGGCCGCCGACACCGGCCGCCCGGCGCCGCCCCAGGGGGGCGCGAAGCGCGGGTCCGCGGGGAGGGACAAGGTCGGGACGGGCGGGGCCTGGCCAAAAAAACTCGAGTCAAAGAAGGCCGGGGCCGACAAGGCGGAGCCAAAAAAGGACGGGCCAAAAAAGACCGGGCTGAAAAAGACGGCCGCCAAAATTATCGGGACCGGCCGGGACGGGGGGGAAAAGATGGGCGGACCCCGCCCGGACGACAAGGAAAAGGGCGCCGGCGGGCCGTCCGAATGGCGCGGGCCGTCGGGTCCGCTTCGCTCCATCGCCGAGGAGATCATTCTGGAAATATTGCGGAAAAGCGTCTAGTACCTTGTAACGTGACTTTTGATGGATTTTGATGTATGATCCTGTGCAGCGGTTAGGAGGCCGTTTTTTATGGCTGCACAGTACATCATCTCTCTTACCCCAGAAGAGAGGGTTGAGCTAACCAAAGTGACAAAAACTCGAAAGAGTGACAGCAGAACAGCTCTATTTGCTAGAGCGCTGCTGTTAAGTGAACTAGAGCCTGACGGCCCTGGGTGGCAATGCAAAGACATTTGCACTGCCTTAGATTTTGGAGCCAGCACTTTGGAAAGGCTCAAAAAAAGGTTCGTCGAGGAGGGCTTGTCAAGCGCTATAGAGCGAAAGCCTCTCGACACTTCCCGACGGGACATTAAGCTTGATGGCTCCTTCGAAGCCAGGCTCATTGCACTGGCTTGTGGCCCAGCTCCTGAAGGGAGGGCGCGGTGGACAGTTCGTCTTCTAGCAGAGAAGGCAGTAGAGCTCCAGTTTGTGGACTCTGTTTCTGCCATGTCGGTGCAGAGGATACTAAAAAAAACGAATTTAAACCTCACCAGCGGAAGTACTGGAAGATCCCAGCAGAAGGTAGTTCCGCCTTTGTGAGCTCGATGGAAGATGTGCTGGAAGTCTACCATCGTCCCTATGATGAGCTATATCCAGTCATTGCTATGGATGAATCCAACAAGCAGCTGGTCAGAGAGGTGAAAGATCCCATTCCTTGCGCTCCTGGGAAGACGTTGAGGGTTGATGATGAGTACATTAGAAATGGTGTCGCTGATATCTTCATGGCAGTTGAGCCTTTGACGGGCATTCGCTATGTTAATATCACCGAAACCAGGAAGAGGGTGGACTGGGCAAACTTCATTAAGAATATTCTTGATGAAAAGTACCCAGATGCTAAAAAGGTTGTTCTAATCATGGACAACTTGAACACGCATGGAATTGCTTCATTTTATGAGACGTTTCCTCCTGATGAGGCTTACCGCCTGGCTCAAAGGCTTGAAATTCACCATACCCCCAAGCACGGTAGTTGGTTGAATGTAGCCGAGGTGGAGTTAAGTGTCTTGGTAAGCCAGTGCCTTGACAGAAGGATCCCAGATATCGAGACCATGAGATCCGAGGTAAGTGCTTGGCAAAATGATCGAAACAACAGGTCGGCCAAGATCAACTGGCAATTTACAACCGCTGACGCCAGAGTCAAGTTGAGGCGTCTCTATCCATCATTTTAGATGATACAAGGTGCTAGGACGTCGCGGGAGACGGAGTAGCCGGCTATGGCCCCCAGGCGCGAGGTCGGCAGACGCCGGTCCATGGAGCCGGAGGTGTCCGGGAGCACCCCGAAGGTCCGGGAGTCCTCGGGGGCCCCGCCAGAGACGAAATTCGGGCGGGGGATGTCCGGGCTGGCGCTCCGCCTCCGGGAGATCCTCGCATAGGCGCGCCTTCTGACGACGGGGCTGAAGTGCCCGTCGAACCGCCTGGCCGGCTCCGCGTCCCAGGGTATCGGGGGGTGGCTCAGGGGCCTGATGGCCTCCACCAGGCCCGCGGGCAGGCAGCCCCGCCTGTGCCGCTTGCGGTACCTTCGGGGCCGTGGCCTTGGAGTGGTTCATGAAGAAAAAGCCCGGCAAAAAGGAGAGCTACACCAACAAAATCATTGGCAGACTGAATAAGGATCTCTTTCCCTTCCTTCAAGACAGGCCCATAGCCGACATCAAGGCTCCGAAACTGTTGGAGGCCCTCAGAAAGGTCGAGTCCAGGGGTGCGGTTGAAACTGCGCACAGGTATCGGCAATTTTCGGGCCAGATTTTTCGTTACGCAGTCTCCACGGGGAGGGCTCTCCACGTCATCTCGGCAGACCTCAAGGGTGCCCTGAGCACTGCCGTCCACACCCATTTCTCCTCCCTGACGGATCCCAAAAAGACAGGCGAGCTTCTCATGGCCATTGATGCTGAAGGGGCCCTGATTTCTGAAGGAAAGTCGGTGACGGATGATCGCCCTAAAGCTTGATACCGGTTCTTAAAATCTCGTTTACGAAGGGATTATCGGTATCCAAGTCAGAGATCGAGAACGCCAGCGGTTCAAACCAAGCATTGAAATCTCGAGACAAAGTGAAAAGGTGCGTTTGGAGTTCGAAAATTTCATCGTCCGACAAACCGTAGAAAAAGAACGCGATGTCAACATCGCTCAATTCACGCGCAGTACCCTTGGCGTATGAGCCAAACAAATACACGCAATCAATCGGCATCACGGCCTTGGCCGCTGCGGCGTATCTTCTGGCTTCGGCTCTGACGGCTTCAATGTCTGCAGCCACGCGAATGCCTCCTTGCTCAGGTTAAACATTCTCAACGCTTCATGTCGTGTTACCTTTTGGGATATTAAAAGCTTATAATCAGGATACCGTTTGTTAACGGCATATTTTGACAGCTCTCCGAAAAAATCCCATGTCTCTTGGGGAATAAGCAGCAGTTCTAAATATGAACGATTGTTACGCCCCTATTGGACTTCCGGCCTTTTTCCACCCAATAAAGTCGACCGGCGGGGCCTGCTCAGCCCCTTTTTCCTGTCCAGGCCAGACCAGCCCAACCGACCCAAAAACAAAAAGATAATAATTTTGCGTAGTTAGTATTTGAGAGGGTGACGCCTTCCGAGCCAAATTTGCTCCCCCCTCCTGCCTGAAGTTTTGCAAGCCATCTACGGCGCTTTCCATGGCCTTTTTTATCGATGCAGCATCACCATCCGGGTTTTCGTTCCCAAGTCTTAAAGCGATCTGCACCATCGACTTCCGCTTCAAATCGCTCAAAAGACCTTTGGTATACATACAAAAATATTTAAACTGGATTGCTGAAAAACATGGCCCATAAGATTTTAAAAACTTAAATAAGTCATCTTGTAATACAGTTATGTTATTTTCGTTAAGTCCTAAATCATCAAAAAGTTGATTGTTCCAGTAAGGCATGCTCATCAACATTTTTATTTCCTCCCATGGATCAGATAGCGGCGGGCGTCTGAAATTGGAAGGCAACGAAGGGATG
>JAISET010000257.1 GCA_031264015.1 Deltaproteobacteria bacterium
TTTTTTAAAAGTTAAGGTCTTTTTTTGTTGGGCGGTGATATTTTGCCAAGATTTTGACTAGATTTTTATCTTCGGGAATTCGAATTTTTGAGACGGCGTCGATAAGAGATGTCAGTTATTCCACTAATCACATGAAAAAATGAATTGTTTAGGCGTAAAGAGTCGAAAAATTTTATTTTTCCATGAAACGCGGAATTAAGCGTCTCATCTGTCGAGGCAAGGGGGGGCGGCCAACATTATGAGCCGTTTTTAAAAAAAAAGTGAAAAAAAATGATTTTTTTTTCGATAAATAAATATAAAGTTAGCTGAAAAATAGAGGTCATGGCAAGATAACAGACCGCGCGTTTCGTTTATTTAACGGGTAATTAAACATTTAATTTTTAGTGAAAAGAATTTCAAATTAACATGCGCATGAATGGTATAACCATAGTGAAGATTTCTTTGACGGCAGTTGGCAATATATATATTTAAGTTCAAACTCTAATAAATTTTTATTGACTTTCTTTTAAATTATGTTATATTGCTTTCTATCGGCCCCGGAGAGGAGGCCGTCCATGGAAAATTTTCTATGGGGAATTATCGTTGTGTTAGTTATGTCGTGGATGCTTAGAAATAAGTAGTCGCGGCTCCTTTCGTTAACACTAGAACGCCCCCCATAGGAACAGCAATTCCTATGGAGGGCGCGCCTTTGGCTTTGATCAGTTTTTGTATTAAGGCAGGGGTCGGATGGGTGGGTACGGGGCAGACGTGCGCCCAATCCCAAGATCACCCTATGTGGGACATTGTAAACGCGTCAAAATGGAAAGTCAAGGTTTTTTTTCCGATGCGAATGCATAAACCGCATCAGAATTGAGGGCGAGTACTCTGCCACCGATTCAAAGCTTTTGGTGACACCACAATATAGACTGGTCCGCTAACAATAAGGACCACCCAATATGTTCCACCCCCCCCTTACCACTGTTTTTGACGCCTGGCTAGCTTAAGTCAACGATTTGCCGCTTGACGACAATTGATAATAGTATTCAGGCTGCATGAGGTGGCCAATCGTATGAACAAGTCGTTATTGTTGCTAACGTTGGTAATTAACAAAGAGGCAAGTCCCTCCAATGGAAGGAGTAGCGATCCACATTGAGCGCGAGCCATGTCCCGCCTCGGCCAGTCATAGGCTCAACCGTGAGGGTCGCGGGGAAGCGTTGGTAGTGGAAGTATAGGCTGGGTATTGAGCATCGCTGGTTAGAAACGTTCTGGCCGAGTACATCAACAAGAACGTCGTCAACCCCAAGTTTGGCTGGCGGATAGACAGACAGGAGATCGACAGACGCCGGGGGGGAGCCCCGGGCGTCCAGGCCGCCGTCTCAGTCGCGGGGAGACGGCCGGGGCGGCCTCGAGCGCAAAAATAATATTTTCCAAATAAAAACCCCTCCGGGGGTTCTGTAAATGCTATAAAATATCAAACTATAATATTGGGACATTTCAAATTTCAATTAATTATGGCCGGAGTAATAATATAGCTTTAATTTTTTTGTTGTCAAGTAAAATTATCAAAAATTTTTGATGAAAAATTCCTATTTATCGGGCGGCCCCTCCCCGTTTCCCGTTCCCCCGGGCCTCCCGCCGCGGCCTCCCCGGGGTCGTCCGGCCGCCGCGTCGCTGGCCTCGGGCGTCGCCCCGGGGGCGAAAAAAAGCCCGCGGAAACCTGCTCGCGGTCTCCGCGGGCCTTGATGACGGCAGGCCCCCGGTCTCCCGGGGGGCTACTTTTTGATCGGCCAGATGTCCCCGGCGTTCATGACGCCCTTGGGGTCGAAGGCCTCCTTGAGGGTTTTGAGGACGTAGTAGGACGAGCCGTACTCGTCCGCGATCCAGGCGGCCCGGTGCTTGCCCACCCCGTGGTGGTGGCACATGGAGCCGCCCCGGGCCAGGGTCTCCTCGACGACGATCTTTTTGACGGCGAGATGGTACTTGGAGATCTCCTCCTCGGGTTTGATGCCCACGATGTTGTAATAATAGACGAAGTAGATGTTGGCCCCGTTGATGTAGCCGTGGGAGGAGTGCCCGCCCAGAAGCGTCAGATCCGGCACGGCCGCCCTGACCTTGTCCATGACGGCCCGGTAGATGGGGTAGAGCTCGCTCCAGTTGGCGGAGATCTCGGTGGTGTGGCCGATGTTCTGGGTCTCGGCGATCTCGACCCTTTCCTCGGCGATGTTCTTGGGGTCCCAGTTGAGGTGGGCGAACCAGCGCTCCAGGTGGACCGGGTCCACCGGCCGGCATTCCCGGCGTTTGGCGACGATTTCCCTGACGGCCTCCGCCGTGGCCGCCGAGACGCCCTTGGGCCCCTCGGCCATGAAGATGAGGACGCATTTGTTGTCGGCGAAGTGGGAGAAGTGGTAGGCGCCGTCCTCGGGGTCGTAGAGCCTGGCGATGGAGGGCTTGTAGCCGGCCACCATGACCTCCCGGAGGATGTCGAAGCCCAGCTCCATGCTGTCCAGGGTGTAGCCCAGGAAGAGGTTGTTCTCCGGGTAGTAAGGGAAGAGCTTGACCGTCACCTCGGTGATGTAGCAGAGGGCCCCCTCGCTGCCGATGACCACGTGGCGGATGTCCGGCCCGGCGGCCCGTCTGGGCACGTTTTTGATCCTGATGATCTCGCCGTTGGGGAAGACCGCCTCCAGGCCGACCACCATGTCCTCGATGCCCCCGTAGAGGGTCGAGAACTGGCCGATGCTGCGGGTGGCGGTCAGGCCCCCCATCAGGGCCAGGGGCTTGGACTGGGGGGAGTGCCCTGTCGTCAGCCCCAGCTTGCGGCACTTGTCGTCCAGCACCTGCAGGGAGACCCCCGCCTGGCAGGTGGCCTGCATGTTCCGGGGGTCGATGCTTAGTATCTGGTTCATGCGGGAGCAGTCCAGGACCACCGAGTCCGGCACCGGAGTCTCCAGGCCCCCCTCGGTGGCGGAGACCCCCGCCCTGGGGACGACGTTCACGGAGTTCTCCGAGGCGAATTTCAGGACCGCGGCCACCTCCCGCGCGCTCTCGACGTAGGCGACGGCCGCCGGCGCCGGC
This sequence comes from Deltaproteobacteria bacterium, assembly GCA_031264015.1. Classification (GTDB taxonomy): domain Bacteria; phylum Desulfobacterota; class Desulfarculia; order Adiutricales; family Adiutricaceae; genus JAIRNQ01. The sequence goes on from JAISET010000257.1 coordinate 3,055, forward strand.
TGGGTGTAGACGCCGCAGATGTTCTCGTACTTGCGGAACCTGTCGACGCTGGCGTCCTTCAAAATCTGGGGGTCGTTGACGACCCGCTGCGGGGTTAGCATCCGCTGCAGGCTGGCGACGATTTCTTCTCTGTTCACTCTGCCCTCCGAGGCCGGCCTCAGCCGGCGGGGTGGATGGGGGGCGGCCTTGGCCGGACGACCTGGGTCCGCTCCGAACGGTAAAAAAATATGAATGTTATGGTTAAATATATGTCAAATGCCAGTCGGTTGACATAGACAGTAATAATTTTAATGCGTTTAAACTAATTGAATCTAGATATTGTCAGTTCCTCCGGACTCTTTCTATGGCGAACTCTTTTTCTTGTCTCCGACGCTCATGTCTCCCCCGCGGCCTTGCCGCCATGGCGCCCGCGTCGCCCCCGCGTCCCCGCCCCCGTCGCCCGGGCTTTTTGCCTCCGGGCGCTCAGGCCCCGTCGGGGTTGAAGACCCGCCAGGCCTTGGCCAGGACGGGGTCGGTGGACAGGGTGATGTCCCGGTAGACCTCGTCGTAGAGCTTTCGGTAGAACAGGCTGTTGTCCGGGTTCGGGCGGAAGCTCTCGCCGGGGTGGACCATGGCCCCGAGGGCCTCGGCGAAGCTTTCCCGCAGGCCCACGGCCACCGACGCGCAGACGGCAGAGCCAAGCCCCACGGCCCCGTTGACCTCGGTGCGCCTGGCGGGGAGGCCGGTGACGTCGGCGATGACGGACATGAAGAGGTCACCGTTGGAGCCGCCGCCGGAGACGACGACCTCCTGGAGGTCGACGCCCAGCTCCCGGGCCATCTTCCCGAGGTTTCCCCCCATGGTCAGCGCGATGGCCTCCATGACTGAGCGGTACATGTGGACGGGCGTGGTCCGGCCCGTGAAGCCCAGCATGACGCCTTTTTTGTGCAGGGCGTTCGGCGGGGCCAGCCATTCCGGCACGGTCAGCAGCCCCTCGGAGCCGGGCGGCAGGTCGGCGGCCAGCTTGTTCAGATAATTCTCGACGCTGAGGCCCTGTTTTTCGGCCGCGAGCTCGGCGTCCCGGCCGGCCAGGTCCCTGGCCCAGCTGAGAGTGGACATGCCCCGGCGGATGCCGCCGCTCTCGTAGAGGTACTTGAAGGGCTCGGAGGCCATGTTGGTGAAGAAGTTTTCGCCGTCCGGCAGGTAGCGGGGGGCCTCGACCATGGAGCAGATGTACGTCCCCAGGGACAGCAGGGCCGTCCCCTCGGGCAGCGGGCCGCAGCCCAGGGCCTCCACGGCCTTGTCGCTGGCCGTGGCCGCCACCGGCAGGCCCTCCGGGAGCCCGAGAGCCTCCGCGGCGCCGCGGGTCAGCCCGCCCAGTTTCTCCCCGGGCCTGACCAGGTCGAAGAGCATGCGCCTGGGGATGTTGAACTTTTTAAAATACGCGGGGTCGTCGCTCCAGTCGAAGGTCTCGTAGTCCACCGGCCACTGGCCCAGCAGGTTCGAGCAGGTGTCCAGCTTGCGGCCGGTCAGCCTGGCCCCGATGTAGCCCGTGGTGGTGGTCACGTACCTGACCGCCGGGTCCTCGCGCTCGTAGGGGCGGGCCAGCCGCAGGTCCATCCAGCTGATGACGGGACTGGCCAGGGAGAGGTCTTCCTTCAACAGGACCCGGCAGCAGCGGATGGTGCAGACGCCCAGGCCGACGATCTCCTCGATTTTTCCGGGGAAGGCCTCCATGGCCTTGCGGGAGGCTTTGACCAGGGAGTCCCAGAGGTCGTCCCCCGGGTGCTCGGCCACCCCCTCCCGGGGCAGCGACAGGGGCCGGAGATTCTCCGTCCCCTGGGCGACTATGTGCCCGTCTCTGTCAAAGATCAAAACCTTGGTGCTCTGGCTGCCGCCGTCGACGCCGACTAGATATTCCATACCCACCCCTCGGGGCTAATGGCATAGCCAAAAAAATGTTTTCCGATGCGCCGGAGGTCAAAGTCTAATTAAAATTAAATCAAAATCTCATCAAAATCCAATAAAATCTCGTCAAAATCCAATAAAATCTCGTCAAAATCCAATAAAATCTCGTCAACGACTAAAACAACAATAACAGCTAAAACAAAAATAACAGCTGAAACAAAAATATCAACAACAACAACAAAAACCCATATGTCGGCGGCGTGAAGGCGGCGGGCCCGGCCCGCCTTGTCCGTCGGTTGGTCATTTGTCAGCCCGCCGGCCCGTCCACCGGCCCGTCCGCCGACCCGTCCGTTGGCCCGTCGTTGTCAGCCGGCCTCAGCGGGTCTTGCCGGTCTTCCTCTCCTTGCGGTCGCCGCGGCCGGCGTCCTCGGCGCGCTTTTCCTCACGCGCCTCCGTCCGGGCGTCCCTCGGGGTTTCTTGCGGGGCCGGCCCGGTTTCGGGGGCGCGCGGGGCGGCCGGCCGGGAGGCGCGGCTTTTGTTTGCCTGGCGCCGGGGGCCGTTTAACTCCAGGGTGTTGAAGATGTCCTCGAACTCCGGCCAGAGGTTCTCGAGCTCCATGACCAGGCCGAACTGGGCCAGGGCCAGGATGGGGGCCCTGGGGTCGCTGTTGACGGCCACGATGGTCCCGGCCCCGGCGGCCCCGGCCATGAACTGCACCGACCCGGAGACGCCCAGGGCCACCAGAAGCCGCGGGCTGACGCTCAGGCCGGACAAGCCGATCTGCTTGTCCGCGGGCAGCCAGCCCCGGTCCACCACGGCCCTGGTGCCCCCCAGGGCGGCCCCCAGCTTCTCGGCCAGCCAGGCGGCGCTGGCCACCCCGGCGGGGCCCCCCAGGCCCAGGCCGGCGGCCACCACCACGGGGGCCCTGACCAGGTCGCCGGCGTCGCCCAAGGGCGTCCGGCGCAGGACGGTCAGGTCCCTCTCGGGCTCCCGGTATCGCAGGAACTCCACCCGGGGCAGACGCTCCTGGCGGCGGGTCTCCGGGGGCTCCGGGGCGGCCCGCACCGTGGCCATCTGCGGCCTGGCCAGGGGGGTGACGATCTCGGCCAGCATCTCCCCGCTGAAGGCCGGCCTGGTCTGGACCAGCAGGTCCCCCTCGAGTCTGAGGCCGGTGCAGTCGGCCGTCAGGCCCGTCTGAAAGTGGGCCGCCGCCAGGGGGGCCACCTCCCGGCCCAGCTCGGTGGCGCCGACCAGGACCACGGACGGGCGGGCCAGCTCGACGGCCGCGATCAGCTGCCGGGCCGTCTGGCCGCTGGTGGGGCGCCCGCTGGAGGCGAAGGCGTAGATTTTGGAGAGGTCGAGGCCCGCCAGGCTCTCGAGACTCGGCAGGGCCCACGCCCCCAGGGGCAGGACCCCGCGGACCTCGAGCCCCCCCTGCCTGGAGAGCTCCCGGGCCGTCCTGGCCAGGCTGCGGCTGCCCGGGGTGACCTCCCCCTGCTCCAGTTCCAGGAGGATGAGGACGAGGTCCCGGCTTTTCTTTTCGTCTAGCATTCCCGCGCCTTCCTGACCGCCTCCAGGATGACCCGGGCCGCCTCCGCGGGCGTGGGCCTGGCCATCATCTTGTCGGGGGGCGCGGGCTTTCTGGCCCTCATGATCTTGGTGGGGGAGCCCGCCTCCCCGAACAGCGCCGCGAGCCTCGGGAACGCCGGCCCCGCCTCGGCGCCCTTGTCGGCGGGGGCCGGGGGCGAGGCCGAAGTCGAGCCGGAAGGCGGGCCCGATGTCGGGCCGGATGTCGGGCCGGATGTCGGGCTCGATGTCGGGCCGGATAATGACGCCGGCGACGACGCGGGCCGGGAGGCGTCACGGGCGGCTTCGGAGGGCGCCTTTTTCAGCCGGAAGGGGCGGTCCGGACACGAGCGGGCGCCCCTCCCCTCCCGCCCCCCGTCCAGGTGCCCCGTCTCCAGGGCGGGGAAGAGGTCGCCAAGGGAGAGGACCTCCACCCGCCTGGGTTTGAGCTTGGCGGTCAGGGTCGGGAGCCGCGGGGTGAAGAACTCCCTGAGCACCGAGGCCACCGCCGGCAGGGGCAGCCTGCTCTCGAGCATCTGGCTGGTGTAGAGCTGCCTGACCAGCAAATAAGACGGCTCGGGGGCCCCGTCCCTCCCCGGGACGCGCTCCGGCACCTCGGAGACGCGCCCGGCCAGGGGCCAGCCCAGCAGCGCCGCCAAAGCCGGGGGCACCTGGGAGGTGCCGCCGTCGGTGCTGGCCAGGCCGCAGACCACCAGGTCGTAGGGGCCCCTGACGGTCAGGGCGCAGGCCAGGGCCTTGGCGGTGGCCAGGGAGTCGGAGCCGGAGAGGCCCGGGTCGGTCAAAAGGTACCCGTTGTCCGCCCCCAGGGCCAGCGCCTCCTTCAAAGTCGTCCCGGCCTTGGGGGGCCCCATGGAAAACAGGTCGAGCCCGGCCCCGAGCTTGTCCCTCAGGCGCAGGGCCATCTCCAGGGCGGCCCCGTCATAGGGGTTGAGCCTGCCCGGACCCAGGCGCAGGACGCGGCCCTTCAAGGGGTCCGTCGACTCGCCGGGCGAGGCCGGGACCTGCTTGAGGCAGACGGCTAGGCGAAGAGCTTTGATGGCTGGCACTCCCTGGGTCGGCGGCCGCCCGCCGGACTGGCGGCGGCGG
>JAISET010000135.1 GCA_031264015.1 Deltaproteobacteria bacterium
AGCAGACTCCGGGGAACATGCTGTATCTTTTGGCCAGATGCGTGAAAGGGTCTGTTCGATATAGTAGGAGCGGTCAATTTAATCAGTCGCCGGATAAAAGGCGCAACGGAACAAATCCCATAAATTTGTCTAAAAATGTCAACTTGATTTCTCTTCTTTTAAATAAAAAGTGTAAGTTCTCATCTCTTGATTACCGAGAAATATTAGAAATGGCCAGACCGGGAGATTTGATATACATGGATCCTCCCTACCAGGGTGTTTCTTCATCAAGAGATAGTCGTTATTGTAACGGGCTTGACTTTGATGAATTTGTGGAATCTATTCGAGGGTTAAATTCTAAAGGTGTTGATTACTTAATTAGTTATGACGGCAAACGTGGGGATAAAGAATATGGCTTTGAACTTCCTAAAGAGCTTCGCTGCGCTAAAATTTTATTAGAAGCTGGTTTGTCAACGCAGTCAACGCTTCTTGGCGAGAGAGACATAACTTTTGAATCGTTGTATATCAGTAATTCTCTCCTTTCTTATGTTAATGTAGACAATAATAATCCAAGATATAAATTGGATACTGTTATTAAGCCTAATTTATTTGGTCAACAGACTATTCTATAGTTGGCAATTAAGTTTTTGATAATTAATCCGCATATTAAATATAATTATTAATTATAATTATATAATTATTTTTTAATAAAAGGTCATTTTAATGGCAAAGAAGTATCCAAAAAAATTTTTGGATTTATTAAATTCTGTTGTTAATAAGAGGCCAAAAACTGTTATTCAACATATTTTAAAGTATGGGTTTATTACATCACATGATTTAAAAGATAAATATGGATATGAACATCCGCCTCGTGCAGTTAGAGATGTTAGAGAACATGGTATTCCGATTGAGACATATCGGATCAAAGATGCTTTTGGTAAACATATAGCAGCTTATAGATTTGGTGATCCCAGAAAAGTTAAAAATCTAGTAGCAAAGTCTTCAGGGCGGACTGTTTTATCTAAAGCTTTAAAGCAAGCTCTTATTGATAAATATGGTTCGAAATGTTTTATTTATTCTGAATCTTTAGATGAAAACTTGCTGCAAGTTGATCATAGAATTCCCTATGAAATAAAAGGTGCTCAGCCTGAGAAAAATATAGATTCATTTATGTTGCTATCTCCTTCTGCTAATCGGGCGAAGTCTTGGACATGCGAGCATTGTAGCAACTGGATAAAAAAAGATTCAGCTTTTTGCAATATGTGTTTTTGGGCATTCCCAGAAAAATACACTCATATTGCTGGTAAAGAGCAAAAAATACTTTCTATTGTCTTTACCGGCGATGAGATAGATGATTACAATCAGCTTATTAAATTATCTGGTTTAATGAAGCCAGAAGATATTGTGAAATCTCTTATAAAAAATTTTATAAATGAATAAATTTAAATTTTCATTCGTTTTAAGAAGTCATAATTCTTTAGTATGTCGAATTTTACATTTTTTAACAGTTTTAATCAAATATTGCCAAATTTAAATTCCTTGACAATTACTGCTTCATCAAATTTGCTTCGAGATGGAATTTTGATAGTATAATTGGCTATAGGTTAGTATTTTATTTTCTCGGTTCATGCTTTATCGTACAATATTTTTTTGAATTATTAGCATATTGATTATCTTTTTTGATTTCCTCTTAATCCATTCTAGCTTTATATATTTCCTTCACATTCTTATTTCGAGTTGATCTTGAGAGTAAGGTCAAGAATTATTAATATTTTATTTATTGGGAATCTTCGAATTGCACACTTTAGTCTCTATTTGTTTTATCTATCCTTAATATTCTTTTTTTTACTTAGGTAATATCGACAATTATATGAATAAAGATTCAAAAAAGTGATACTATTACTTGTTTTCATAGTGAGGCGTCCGACGGTTCCTCCTGCCGACGTTTTCGGGCTTGTCCGAATGGGTTTTGATGGACTGCCTCAGCTTGACGAGCCAGTTGCATGCCTCCTGGGTCTGGGCGAACAGACTCCTGGCCTCCTCCTTGAGAATAAGGGCGCCCATGCTGGGCCGGAGCTGGGGTCGGGGAACCGCCACTGCTGAAAAGAGATCGAGAGCCTGCCGAATAACCTCATCCTCTCCGAGCCGAGCCGCTTCGGCGGCAGGGTGTCGAAGGCCTAGGCGGCAAGGTTGATCTGGCGGGGGCTGACGGGATCGCGGCCCGAGAGGAGCCGGTGAAAAGCCCCGGCAGTCTTCTTTGCGGCCTGCCGGCATAAGAGGGCGGCGCGGGGCCGGCCGCCCCGTTCCGGGCGACCCGCGCCCGCTTGAAATCTCTTCCGGCCCGCGCGGGACGCGGCGGCTGAAAATTTTGCCGGCGTTCATGTTTGCCCGCCTTTTGTCGGCGTCGCGTCCGTCCGATTTATCCCCCCCGGACTGAAAAACAAAAAAAACGCCCGAACCTCATGAACCGTCCCGGACGGTCGCTCGCAAGGCCCGCGCGCTTAAAATTTATAAAAGAAATAAACATATGAGTGAATGGCGGGGACGACGGGATTTGAACCCGCGATCTTCTGCGTGACAGGCAGACGTGTTAAACCACTTCACTACGTCCCCGGCCGCCACCGGCGGATCGGGGCCCCCTCCTCGGAGTCCGCAATCCACACGAATTAAATATCTTATTCGAAAAAATATAATTTGTCAACAACTATTTTTTCTTTTATTTTTCGGGGTTTGCCCCCGCGCGCCGGGGGCCGCTTTCCTTTCCCCGCCGCCCCGGGGCGCCAGGCCCGCCCCGCCCGGGCTCTTTTCAAATAAACCTCGGGGGAGTATCATGTGTTCGGCGCGCGCGCTGTGAAGACTCGGACTCGGACTTGAACTTATCGACCACCCGCCGACCCCCGGCCGAGGGCCCGAGGGGGGAGGGGAAGCGGGGTGCCCAGGCGCCGGGCGGCCCCGGGAAAGACTTTGGTTATGGCTAGGGGCGGCGGCCGCGGGAAAGGCGGGACCGGCCGGGGGGGCGGCGGCTCCCCGGGCGGCGGGATCCGCGACGACAAATTTTTCGAGGCGGGGCCCGACGGGGACGCCGGCTCGGCGGGCGGGCGGGGGGACGGCTTCCCCAGCCCCTTCGCCGCCCTGGCCGGCCTCAGGGACAGCCTGCTTGAAGGCCAGAACCAGGCCAGGATGTCCCGGGCCAAACAGGAGGCCAGGAGCAGGAGGGAGCTGAGGGCCGTCAAGGCGGACCTTCTGTCCCGGGGCGGGGACGCCTCCTATCAGGCCGCCGTCGAGGCCGCCGCGACCGGGGGGGAGGTCGAGCGCCTCAGGGCCGAGTCGGAGAGGCGGCGCGAGGAGACGGACCAGAACCTCTTCCTGCGGGCCATGGAGGGGGTGGAGCCCCTGCCCGAGACCGGCAGGCGCCGGGAGCAGGAGCCCCTGTCGGCGGCCACCTGGAAGGGCCCGACCCAGGACGACGAGGACATGTCCGTCATGCGGGACCTGGCCGACCTGGTCACCGGCAAGGCGGAGTTCGACTTCAGCTTCACCGACGAGCTTTCCGAGGCCCACGTCAGGGGCCTGCCCCCCGCCATGATGGACCAGCTCAGAAAGGGCCTGGTCCCCGTCCAGGACCATCTGGACCTGCACGGCATGAACCTGGAGCAGGCCGAGAAGGCCATCGGCGACTTTGTCACCAGGAGCGTCTATCTGGGGCGCACCTGCGTCTTGTTAATCCACGGCCGGGGGCAGGGCTCCCCCGACGGCATACCCGTCATCAAGCGCAACCTGGAGAGCCTGCTTCTGCGCCGCCCCATCAAGAAGCACATTCTGGCCTTCACCACCGCCAGGGCCGTCGACGGCGGCTCCGGGGCCAGCTACATCCTGCTGCGCGGCTGATCCGGACCGCCCCCGCCCCCCGCCTTCTTTCCCCGGCCCGGCCTCAAGGCCCCCCGCCCGGCCCGGCCTGACCCGGCCCGACCTGACCCGACGGGCCCGCCGGTCCGCCGGTCCTCCCGCGTCAAACTCCCCGGGCCTTTTTTCCGGCCCGCGTCTCTCGCGCTCGTTTTCTTTTTCTAAAACCGTCCCCCCGGGCGCCCTGTCCGCTCTCTCGCGTCGCGGCCCCGGGTCCGGCGGGGGCGCCCGGGAGGGAAAATGTTTCTTAACTTCGGCTTGGTTCTGACATTCTATGTGTTCTTAAGCTACATCCTGCGGCTGCCCGTCGCCAGGTCCCTGAAGCTGGTCCTGATGGTCCTGACCTTCGCCTCGGCGGCCAGGATCTGGATCCTGAGGGGGATCTATGGCGGCCTGGGGGGGATAGAGTGCGACAAGTGGCTGCTCTACGTCACCTCCTTTTTCCAGAGCCTGGTCATCATGCTCTTTTTGCTGTCGTTCTTCCGGGACCTCGCCTGGCTCTTGTCTTTTCTGACCGGCAAAAGCGTCGGGAAGGCGGTCCGGCACGCCCTGAACGGCGGGGCGGCGGCCCTGGTCATGCTGGGTCTGGCCGCCGTCCTGGATCTGGCGGGCCTGGTCGGCGCGGCCAAGGTCCCCGAGGTCAGGGCCCGGGAGATCACCGTCGGCGCCTGGCCGGCCGCCCTCGACGGCTTCAAGGTGGCCGTCCTGGGGGACATGCACATCAGCAAGTTTTTTGACGCCGGCTGGGTCGGTTCGGCCGTGGACAGGACCATGGCCGAGAAGCCCGAGATGATCCTGCTCCCGGGGGACATGGTGGACGGGTCGGTGGAGGCCAGAAGGGACGACGTCGCCCCCCTGGCCGGGCTCTCCGCCCCCTACGGCGTCTGGGCCTGCGTCGGCAACCACGAGTACATCTCCCAGCTGGCCGAATGGCTGCCGGTCTTTCAAAACCTGGGCCTGAACATCCTCTACAACTCCCACGTCCTCGTCGCCCCCCGGGGCGTCCCGCTCGTCGTGGCCGGCCTGGCCGACCTGACCGCCCTCGGCCCGCGCTACAACCTGCCGGGTCCTGATTTGGAGCTGGCTCTCGAGGGAGCTCCAGATGAGGTCCCGGTGGTCCTGCTGGAGCACCGTCCCGTCCGGGCGAGAATGAACGCCGAGGACAAAAGAGTCGCCCTGCAGCTCTCCGGGCACACCCACGGGGGGATGATGCCGATCCTGTCCTCCGCCGTCAAAAAAATGAACGGCGGCTTCGTGACGGGCGGGTACCAGGTGGGTGGTCTGAGCCTCTTCGTCCAGCCCGGCCTGGGCCTCTGGGCGGGCTTCCCCGTCCGTCTGTTCTCCCCCTCGGAGATCACCATCCTGACCATCCGCTCGGCCGCCGTCGCCGGCGGGCGGGGTCGGAGCGGCTGATCCGGCGCCCTGGCGGCGCGGGCGGGCGGGGCGGTGGCCCCGGGCCTCCGGCGGCCAGGGCGGGCGGGGCGGGCCGGGGCGTCCGTCCTGGCGGGCGTCAAGTCTCTGTTTATAAAAGCTTTTTGGTCTTACGGGCGGCCTTTTCCGAGGGCCCGGGGAGGGCGTTTTGCCTCAGGCGCTCCGCCGGAGCAAGTCTCCGTCGTCATTTTGTCTTTCGGACGCTGTTTGAGCCGGGCCGTCAGGCGTTTATTTAAGTCCGTGTTTTTAAAGACCTTTTTAGAAGACGCTTGGCGGTCCGGGCCGGCCGGGGGAAACGCCCGGCGGCGGGATTTTTTTCCCCGCTGATCTTGGGTATTTCCTGAAATGTGGTAGAATTGCCATAAAATCGGCCGGTTGAGAGCGGCCTGATTTTTTATTCGGGCGGGGGCCCCGGTCCCGCCGGGGGGCTGGTCAGGCATGTTGACAAGCTACAAGTTCATCGACACCGAGCCGGGCTTCAGGGTCTGCCGGGAGGACGAGCGGGCCGAGTGGGTCAATCTCGAGGACCCCAGCGGGGACGAGCTGGCCGCGGTGGCGGGGGCCTGGGACCTGCCCGGCCAGTTTTTGACCGACCCCCTGGACCCCAAGGAGAGGCCCAGGCTGGACCAGGAGGGCCGGGCGGAGCTCATCATCGTCAGCCTCCCCGCCGTCAGGACCACCGAGAAAGGCCGCCACGTCTTCTCCACCGTGCCCCTGGGGCTGGTCCTCTGCGACGACGTTTTGATCACCGTCTGCTCCGAGGTGGGGCTCGTCGGGGACCTGGTCAACCGGCACATGAAGAAGCCCAGGGCCGTCGACTGCCGCCGGGTCTTGCTAAAGATCCTGATCGAGAGCTCCAACGACTACATCCGCCATCTGGAGCTGATGGAGGGGATCACCGACAGGGCGGAGGGCTCCCTGTCCAAGTCCCAGCACACCCAGGAGATCATGACGCTTTTGACCATAGACAAGGCCCTGATCATCTACACGGTGGCTCTGAAGTCCAACAGGGGCATCATGACCAAGCTCATGGAGGGCAAGATGCTCTCCCTCAACGAGAGGGAGCTCGACCTGGTCGACCAGGCCCTCATCGAGAACCAGCAGGCCATCTACATGGCCGACATCTTCGGGCAGGTCATGGGCAGCCTGGGCGACGCCTTCGGCAACATCATCAACACCAACCTCAACAAGATCATGAAGTTCCTGGCCGGCATGACCATCATCCTGATGCTGCCGACCCTGGTGGTCGGGGTTTACGGCATGAACATAACCCTGCCCCTGGCCGACCACCCCAGGGCCTTTCTGTACATCAGCCTCTTCTGCGTGCTCCTCTCCTCCCTGGTCTGGATTTATTTTTTGCGCAAGAAGTGGATCTAGGCGAAACAAGCGGGTTCGCCGGGATTTGCGGAGGGGCGGGGACTCGCGGGGGGAGTGGCTCGCGGAGGGGGGCGGCAGTTTTTATCGCGTCGACTGTTTTTTGGGACCTTTGATTCTCGCGGCCGCCGTTTGGCCGGCCGCCATCTCGCCAGAGGATTATGCCGGAGTTTTTCGTTATTTTGACCGCCGCGGCGGGTGGCCGGCCAAGCCTGCCGCCAAGTCCGCCGCCAAGCCTGCCGCTGGGGCCTGGAAAAGACGTTTGCCCGACCCCGGGGGGAGGACTGGCATGAAGTCAGGCAACCATCCCGCCCCCCCCGCGGCCGACGTCCCGCGGCTGGCCGTGCTGATAGACGGCGACAACGCCCAGGCCCCCCTGGTCGGGAACCTGCTCCGGGTGGCCGACGGCCTCGGCCTGGTCACCGTCAGGCGCGTCTACGGCGATTTCACCTCCCCGCGGTTCCGCTCCTGGAATGAGGTTCTGGGCAAGCACGGCATCAGGCCAATCCAGCAGTTTAGTTACGCCAAAGGTAAAAACGCCACCGACCACGCCCTGATCATCGACGCCATGGACCTGCTCGTCGCCGGGGGGCTCGACGGGTTCTGTCTGGTCAGCAGCGACAGCGACTTCGCCATCCTGGCCATGCGGCTCAGGGACGCGGGCCAGCTGGTTTACGGTTTCGGGAAGGCCACGACTCCCAAGGCTTTCAGGGAGGCCTGCCACAAGTTCATTCTCACGGATAATCTGACGGGGCGCAACGTCGATTTTTCCCGGGCGGTGCCGGGCGGTCCCGTCCCGTTTTCTCGGAGAGCCCCCGCCGCCCCGGTTCCGACGCCCGCCGCCCCCGTCGCTCAGGTTCGGACGCCCGCGCCCGCTCCCGCGCCAGCCGTCAAGGCCCCCGCCGCGCAGGTTCCGTCGCCCGCCGCCGCCGTCACTCAGGTTCGGACGCCCGCGCCCGCGCCCGCCGTCAAGGCTCCCGCCGCGCGGGTTCCGACGCCTTCCGCCGTCAGAAAACAGCGTCCCCAGTTCCTGCCGGTCAAGATCATGATGGAGGTTCTGGCGAAAATGGCCGGGGAGATGGTCGACGACTACGGATGGGTCTACACGGGCGTGTACGAAGCCCGGCTCAAAAAGGCCGTGGACGGCTTCGACTTCGCCGACTACGGGTACGAGGGATTCAACGAGTTGCTCGAGGCCAACGGGCGCCTGTTTGAGACGCGCAGGTTCGAGACCATGATGTTCGGCGAGGTGGCCTGCGTCCGTCCCGCCAAGGACACGCCCTGGGCCGCCGTCATCCGCGACTGGCCGCTTCGGGAGGCCGCCGGCCCCTCGTCGTCCCCGGCCGCCCCGCCGGTCGAGTTTCTGAGGGAGGTCCTGGAGGGCTTGTCCGCGGCCGATTCGGAGGACGGATATGTCTTCGTCGGCGAGTACTACTTCAAGCTCAGACGGGCCAGGCCGGGCTTCAGTCTCGCCGACCACGGGTTCGAGACGATAACCGAGCTTATCGGGGCCCTCCCCGACCTCTTTCAGACATGCCGGAGGGAGACGAGCCACGGCCCGGCGACGTTCGTCCGCCCGGCAGGCCGGGCGCTTCCGGCGGGGGGTCGGGACGGCTTCGGCAAAGGCCGGGGGAGAAAAAGAGGGTGGCTCGCCATCAAACAGGATCCCGACGACCTGCCGCTCGGGCTGCTGATGGACACTCTTGAGGACCTGCGCGGGACGTCGGCCGACGGCTGGGTCGCCATGGCCTGGTACGGCCGCCGCCTCAGGGAGGTCAAGCCCGACTTCAACTCAGGCGACTACGGGTACGGGAGCCTGATCAAGCTGGTCGCGGCCAACGACGACCTGTTCGAGCTCGGCGCGCCGAGGGCCCCGCATCATGTCCACCTCCTCCGCCCCGCCGCGGCCCTTACGCCGGACGGCGTCCCGAGGACCCGCGGCCTGCCGGTCCCCTTTCTGAGAAATGTCCTCAGGGACTTGTCCCGGACCGGGCCAGGCGGCTGGGTCCACGTCGACGAGTACGCCGACAGGCTCAAAAGCGAATGGAACGGCTTCGACCCCGCCCGCTACGGCCACGGCTCGTTGTCCGAGCTGGCCCGGGCCAACGGCCGCCTCTTTCAAGCGGACCTGCGCCCCGTCAAAAACGCCGGCCTGGCCCTGTACCTCCGCCCCGCCGCCGACGAACCGCGGCCCGCCGAGCTGCCGGTCGAGTTTTTAAGGGAGACTCTCGCGGCCCTCTCCAGGGGCAGGGCCGACGGCTGGGTCCACGTCGGCGAATACGCCGCCTGGCTGAAGAGGGACAGGCGGGGCTTCGACGCCGCCGACTACGGGCACCCCACCGTGGCCGAGCTGGTCCTGGCCAACGGGCATCTGTTTCTGACCGCCTGGCGCGACCTGAAAAATCCCGTCCCGGTGCTTTTCGTCCGCCCCGCCGAGGACGCGCCGACGACCGGGGGGGCGGACGGCTGAGGTGTTTTTCGCCCGTCCCGCCGAAGGCCGGCCGCCGCCCGGCGAGCCCCCCGCCCTCAAAACACAGGAACGCGAGCCGCCGCCGGCGGACTGGTCCCTTTGAACGAGTTTAACGATCGTCTCATGCTGGCCGGGCAGGATTCCAAGCCCGACAATCAAGGGTGTGAGAGCCTCGTCAGCCTGGTCTCCTCCAACAGATATTTGTTTGAAGTGGAGGACGGAAGCCGGGAGGAAAACGTCGGGATCCGTTGTGTCCGTCTCGCCGACGCGGCCCCTGCCCGCCGTCCCCGCCCGGACCTCGGAACAAGCCGCCTGCGCGAGCCGCCCGTCATAATCTTTCCGGACCTCGGCTGATTGTTTTTTCCTTGTCCTTGTCCTTGTCCTTGGCATTATCCTTATCATTTCCCTTATCCTTATTCGTGTCCCCATCAGCATCTTTTCTTCTTCACCATCATCATCCCAGTCATTATCATAATTACTGTTACTTTTACTCTTTAATTCTTTTCTTTCTTTACTTAAAAATTATATTGACATATTTTCTGCCGTCCCATGCCCGCCGTCAGGAATATCTTTTCGGCGGAGTCCGGCTCGGGGGAGGCAAATTTATGCGGGGGACGGATTTGGACGACTTTGGCGTCGCTGGACGGGGCGGGGTTGACTCAGACGGCGGGCATGCTCGGGGACGCCCGTCCGAAACGGGCTGCGGCCGTTCCGGACGGGCGGGGGCTCCCCGCGGGGGTCACAGTCTCGACGCCAGGGCCTTGAGTTTGACGGCCAGGGCGCTTTGCGGGGCGGCCTCGGCCAGGGGCGCCCGCAGGCGGTCGGCGGCCATGGCGGCGGCGGGGTCCATGGGCAGGCTGGCCAGGCACTCGAGGCCGAGGCTCGCGGCCAGCTCCTGGGTGCCGCCCAGGCCGTAGAGGGGCGTCTCGCGGCCGCACTCGGGGCAGATGAGGCTGGAGAGGTTGTCGACGAGACCGGCGACCTCGGTCCCGCAGGTTTTCAGGCAGTCCAGGGCCTTGGCCACGTCGGAGACGGACATGGACTGCCCGGTGGAGACGACCAGGGCCCTGATGTCGGGGATGTTGTTGACGACGGTCAGGGTCTCGTCGCCCGTCCCGGGAGGGGAGTCGACGAAAAAATAGTCCAGCTCCGGCCAGGCCGTCTGCCCGATGAACTGGATGATGGCCCGCATCTTCCGGGGGCCCCGCCACATGACCGCCTCCTGGCCCCGGTCCAGAAGCTGCTGGACGGACAGGGTCCAGAGGCTGACGTCGTCCCGGACCTTGTGGGGGACCAGGAGGCCCCTTTCGTCCGCGCCCAGCTTGGAGTCCTCCAGATAGAGGGCCCCCACCAGGTCCGGCCCGTGCAGGTCGACGTCCAGAAGACCCACCCTTTTGCCCTCCCGGGCCTTGAGCCAGGCCAGGTTGACGGCCAGGGTCGTCTTGCCCACGCCCCCCTTGCCGCTGACGACGAGATATTTTCGTCCGAGGCGGGCGACGGTGGCCCGCATTTCCTTCTCGCGCAGTCTCTGGTCCAGTGTTCCTAGGGTGGTGGGCATGGGGGGCGTTCAGTCTGTTAAAAATCAGTTCCGGGCGGGTTTGGCCCTCCGGCTTGATTTTAGGTGAAAAATCTCTGGAAGCCTGACATGGTCCGGCTCCAGGAGATTTGAGCATATGGGGCGCAAGGCCGCGGCTTCCCGGCCGGGCGGCCTTCCGTAACGTTTTAAAGAGGATCGTCCCGGATCCGCCGGGCCCGTCCTCAGGGCGTGGAGAGGTTTAAGATGACCATGTCCTGATGCTTGATTCTGTCCGTCAAAAGGTCGTGCTGGGCTTCCAGGACCAATATTTTTGTCTTCAGCTCGGCGTTCTCCAGGGTCAGGGCGACCACCCTTTCCTCGGGGGTCAGGTCCCGGGGGTTGTAAGTCCCGTTGGGCGGCCCGGACTCCGGGGTGTGGACCAGCAGGGTGGAGACTTCCTGCTCGGCGGGCTCGCTGGGCGCGAAGTCGGCCGTGTTGCCGTTGTGCCCGATCTCCAGGGAGGTGACCCTGACCGGCCCGGTCTCCTCCGGCGGGAAGAGCTCGGCGGGCAGAGGGGTCTCCCCCGGCATGGCGGCGGCGAAGGTGGCCGCGGCGTCGGCCTCGGCTGTCGCGGCCTCGTCAGTCCCGGCCTCGGCTGTCGCGGTCTCGGGGGTGGCGGCCTCGGCAGTCGCGGTCTCGGCGGCCGCAGTCTCGGGGGCCGCGGTCTCCGCCGCGGTCGCCAGGGAGGAGTCGGCCGTCACCTCGACGGTGTGGGGCGGCGGGGTCTCGGAGGTCTCTGCGGTCTCGGCAGCGGCCGTCGTCGAATCTTCAGGGGCGGTCGTTCCGTCGGACGGGGCGGCTCCCTCGGCGGTCAAAGTTTCCTCGGAGGCGGGCCCGGCCCCGGCGGCGTCGGCGGAGGTCCCGTCGGCCGGGGGGGCTCCCTCGGGCGCGGTCAAGTCGGCGGCGTCGGCGTCGGTCCCGCCGGCCGGCTCGGTCCGGGGCGGCTTGGGAAGGTGGATGGCCGGGGGCGGGGTCGTGTGGCTCGGGACGGCGGTGGAGAGACTCGGGCTGAGGGCGGCGTGGTACTCACTGGCGGCGGGCAGCAGGCCTCTGACGGCGCCGACGGCCCGGGGGAAGTCCTCGGCGGCCTGGCCGAAGCTCATGAGGCTGTAGACGAGGACCACGAAGCCGGCCAGCGAGAGCCAGAGGGCCCCCAGGTGCCTCTGGGTCTTCTCGCCTTTTTTGGAGGTGGCCAGCTGGTCCTTAAGCAGAAACAGGGCGGCCAGGGGCGGCACCAGGAAGGCCAGGAAGGCCTGGGGCCAGAAGAACCAGGGCAGGCCGTTGGTCAGAAACTCGGGGCTGTGGTTGAGCTCCCTGAGCCCGAAGGCGTCCAGGGGGAGCCCCTTGACGGTCAGGTGGACCAGGATCCCCCAGACGGGCGCCAAAACCGGGTAGAGCAAAAGGGCCGAGAGGACCAGGCTCGACTTGTTCCTGCGCATCTCCTCGTGGCGCAGGACGGCCGCGACCAGCCAGACCCAGACGACCAGCAGAACGAACACCCAGACCAGGGCCAGGGGGATGCCCGGCCAGAAGTCCCCGTCGGGGTTGTAGAGCGAGCTGACCGCGAGGCCCAGGGCGGCGCCCAGCCCGGCGAGGCCGGCCCTGGTGCGCACGTGGAAGGTCCTCATGGTGGGGACCGTGGCCAGGACGACGATCAGGGCGATCAGGCCCGCCTCGATTTTGTAGGGCTGGCCCTCCAAAAAGCAGCCCGCGGCCCAGACGATAAGGCCCAGGAGGGCCAGCAGATGGACGAAAAACCAGTGGTAGCCCCTGGGCACCCCGGCCTGCGCGGGCTTTTTGGCGCCGGGCTTGCCGGGATCGCCCCGGCCGGCCTCGGGCTCCGGCACCGCGCCCCCGGCCTCCTCGAAGCGCTCCAGGTCCTTCAAGGCCTGGCTCTTGGGGGCGCCGGACTCGGCCTTGCTCGGCTCCAGATCCGGGGCGTCCAGGCTCAGGTCCTGGGGGAGGTCCTCGGGGAGGTTCTCGTGGGGCTCCAGATTGAGCTCGTCGTCGGGCAGGTCTATTTTGTCGCCGTCGTTCATCTTGTCCGTCCAGCCGAAGCCCCCTCTCGGCCGGGGGCGGGATGACCTCCCCACCAGGAGGGGGAGGGGGGGGAACCGGCGGCTCCGCCCAAGGAGAAAACCGGGGCGGGCCGATGAGTCGATTAAAATGGTCGTCCAAGGTCAAACGCCAGAGTTTATCAAGGCCAGATTATCTTCGGATGTCCGGTAAGCCGCCTGAACATCATGGATCTGCATCTGGACCTGGGCCTGGACCTCGGCCTGGACCTGGACCTCGGCCTAGTTTAAGCTCGTCGGGCCAATTGATCTGCCCGCGGCCTCCTTTCTGACCGTCAGCCCATCCAAACTGGGGGGGGGCTTGAATGGTTACGATTTTTATTATTCTGATGAAGAGTACGAGAGAGCTGCCAAATTATATTTTTCCCTGGCTTCATCGAAAGGATGAAAGCCGAAACTGCCGCGCGCCGGCAGGTTCTGACTGTTTACAATTATGACGACTGCGAAGATGATTTTTCCAACGAGTTTAAAGAGCCTTCGTTCCTGAGCCCGGCCCCGCCTCTGCAACTACTTCGGCAGCAGAAATTTCGGTGCCACTGGCGCTTCTGGCCGTCGTCACCCCTCTCCGACAATTCACCAGCCGGCGCCGACCAGGCCCTGGCGGCGGCGTCATAAATTATGGGCGTTCTTCGTGCTCCGCCCGCGGCCAAGCCACCTCTTGAGCCACTGCCATCCACTGTTATTTGAAGTCCCTCCAGGCGCTGATTACGCGGTCAACTACGCGCGCTTCTTTAATCGGCTTCACAATGGGCGGATGCAGAATGCCTCTACTTGTTTCATTGAATACTATAATAGGGAGGTCTGATATGAGTTACCTTACTGGTTTGACTTTTACTAAAGAAGATATCGAGGAAGTTGCCAAAAAGTATTTTTTACCTAACTTCACCGAAAGGATGAAAGCCTATGGCAGAGCCGACGGCAAAGCCAAAGGCATAGTCGAAGGCACAGCCAAAGGCGCCGCGCAAATGCGGGATCAAATTCTTCACAATCTCAACAAAAAAAGCGTGACCGACAAGTTCATCGCGGAGACAGTCGGCCTCAGTGTCGCCGCCGTTAGCAAGTTCAGAAAGGCCCGCCCTCCCAGGGATTGACGGGCGTCGGCTCCAGCCGCCGCTCCCGGGCGTCCCGTCGTTCCCGGTCGCCAGTCCTCCCGCCGCATACTGAAAGCCGGACCGGATAGATTTCGGTCCGGCTTTGGGCCAGTCTGGTCGACAAGGGTGTCCTCCTGTAAATTTGACCCGCCCCGGGTCGTCCCAATTATAATGACGCGGGCGGGACCTGTCTTTTGACCGTCCCGCTTTCTTTTTCCTCGCCGCCTCCCGCCTTTCTTTTCCTTTCATATCCTTGCCGCCGTCCGAATGCCGCCGGCCGAGTGCCGCCGGAGGTCCCGGGCCTGGGGACGTCCGGC
>JAISET010000060.1 GCA_031264015.1 Deltaproteobacteria bacterium
CAACTTGCCGAAATAAATGTCGTATGCGACTCCGTCACCATCCTTCAGATAGCCGCCATGGTCAAACTCCCTGAGCTTGGAAAGAAGACCCGATTTAAGAATTTCAGGACTTTCCGAACTTGTCGTCAAGGTCAGATGAATGACCGGGTGGGAGGGGAACTCATAACCGGATTTTTCGATCCACAGCCCCTGGAAACGGCCGACGCCGCCTGTGAAAAGCTCCTCCATGGTGCTGAGGAGCATAGTTTTGCCAAACCGGCGCGGACGGGACAGAAAGTAGTTCCTTTCATCGCTTTGGACGAGGTCAAAGATATATTTGGTTTTATCCGCATACAAATAATTTTTTTCAATGATCTCGGAAAAGGTTTGGTCACCGAGCGGCAATCGTTTCATGATAAAAGCTCTCCCATAAGGTGTCCCGTTTTTTGAGCGAAGCGGAGCACAGCCAAAGCACCGGCCGGGGGACCGGAGTCAGACTTAAGCGTTCTTCATTTAATTATGGCACGGTCGGGGGAAATTGACAAGCGCGGTCAGGAACTCAGGCGCCGGAATCAAGCGACGGGAGCCGGACCGGAGCGGCGCGCCGCCCGGAGGCAGCCCTGGAGATTTACGGGCGGCCATGTAAACGGACACGTCCTCGTTAATCGCCGGAAATTGAATTCGTCAGCCAAAACAAATTAATTCTTTATTTGGCATTTTCTATGCATTCTAAATTCCATTCTAAATTTAGCGTAGACTGACAAAATCCACAAAATTGGTACGGAATAAATCGGCTTCATCAGATAACTATCTGATCTTGCTGATTTTTTTATTTGAAAAATACTCTTGACTTCCGGGTTTGTCTACGCTAATATTAGCGTATACAAGGAGGTCAGGTCATGACCACAACGGTTGATAGGATGGTGGATATTCCTGATGAGAAAGGTGTTCATATAAAAAGCGCAGGCTTAAAAGGGGAAAACATGTCTACATATATACGAGTTATTTCCGTAATAAAGATGGGGATCCCAGAAATCGTGCCAAATCAATCGGCAAAGGCGCGGCCCCCGGCTTCTATGTGTAAGAAAGTGTAAGAAACTTGGTGTCATTCCGGGCTTCCGACCGACTCGATCGGTCCGTAAGGTCTCCCGCTGGAGTTCCCCGGACGGGGGGCTCAAAGTCGGGGCCTTCCATCATCCTGGGTTTCGGACGCCTCGTCCGCCCCGTCATTTCCGGGGCGCCTCCCCCCGGCCGTGGGGCTCCGGGCGAGGTATTTCATAAATTTAGCCGGGTCAGTTTCCTAGCAGATCAAAGGGGAGGGCAATTTATAGGCTACAACAAAAAAGGTCAATAGTTAAATTTCAAAAAGTACTTAGTAGTGTTATTATAAACGGTATGTTATAATTTCAAAAACAATTTTAATCAGACGTTTTTAAAAATTGACAAAATGCCCTTGTCCGGCGAAATTACAAAAATCCTCTTGGTTCAAGCAATATTAATCTTTCCCACATTCGAATATAATAATATGTCTTTTTGAAATGGCGCGTTTGGGCAATAAAAACGGACTTCCAGGCAATAAAAACGCGCCTCAATTTAAAAACCGTTCTTCAAAATTATTGCCTGATAATTACAAATTTTTATTTCACTCCCGAAAAAGCGCCGTCCCGTGCGAACTATTCATAGCGGACTAAAAAAATCATTTCCTCCCCGCGCCATCCCCGCGATGAGGGGGAGGAGAGGAGGAGACGGAGGCGGCAAGAGAAAAGGCGGGGGGGGAAGTTCGCGCCCGCCCTCCCCCTCGTCGTCGTCATGCCGGACCGTCAACGATCCAGCGGTTGAGGGTCGCGAACAGCTCCTCGAAGTTGATGGGCTTGGTGACGTGGTCGTTCATGCCGGCGGCCAGGCTCTGCTCCTTGTCGCCGAGCATGGCGTGGGCCGTCATGGCGACGACGGGCAGGTCCTGGAACCCGGGCAGGCCCCTGATGGTCCTGGTGGCCGTCAGCCCGTCCATCTCGGGCATCTGGATGTCCATGAGGACCAGGTCGTAGTCCCTCCGCCGGACCTTCTCCACGGCCTCCAGGCCGTTTTTGGCCAGGTCGACCTCCAGTCCGGCGTTGGTCAAAAGCCTGGTGGCCACGAGCTGGTTTATTTCGTTGTCCTCGGCCAGCAGGATCCTGCGGCCCCGGAGTCTCGAGACGTCGACCCCGAGCCGGCCGCCGGCCCTTTTCCTGCCGGGGCCGGCCCCCTTCCCGTCCGGCTCCCCCAGG
This sequence comes from Deltaproteobacteria bacterium, assembly GCA_031264015.1. Lineage (GTDB taxonomy): Bacteria > Desulfobacterota > Desulfarculia > Adiutricales > Adiutricaceae > JAIRNQ01. The sequence goes on from JAISET010000060.1 coordinate 2,247, forward strand.
GCCTCGGCCATGGCCGCGCGCAGGGAGTGCAGGCTGGCGGGCTTGCCGACCACCGTCCCCCCGCCCCGGGAGTCCCCCAGGGCCTTTCCGATCATGGACTCGGCCTCGGCCCTGTCGGCGGAGGTCACCAGCAGGACGGGCGGGGGGCCCGGCCCGGCGCCGGGGGGGGCCGCCCGGGCTCCTGAAACCGGGCCGCCTCCGGGGCCCCGGGGGGCGGCGGGCGGGAAAAGGCCGCGGATCTCGCGGGCCAGCTCCAGGGCGGGGATGCCGGGGCGGTCCATGTCCATGACCACGGCGGCGAAACCGCCCGGGGCCAGACGTCCCAGGGCCTCGGCCGCGCCCCCGGCCGTCAGGACCTCCGCCCCCAGGGCCTCGAGGTAGCCGGCCACCACCCGCAGGCTGGGCTCGTAGTCGTCGACGGCCAGGACCTTGAGCCCGGCCAGGGGGCGCCCGGGGCCCGGGTCGGGGGAGGACCGCTCGTCGAGGCCCAGCCTCACGGTGAAGCCGAAGGTGCAGCCGACCTTGGGCCTGCCGTCCACCCAGATCCTGCCGCCCATGATCTCGACCAGGCTCTTGCTGATGGCCAGTCCCAGGCCGGTGCCCCCGTAGCGGCGGGTGAAGCTGGAGTCGGCCTGGCTGAAGGCCTTGAAAAGCTTGTCGCTCTGCTCCTTGGAGAGCCCGATGCCCGTGTCGACGATCTGGAACTTGACGAGGACCTCGGAGCCGGCCGTCCCCGCGCCCTCCACCACCAGGGTGACGCTGCCGGTCTCGGTGAACTTCATGGCGTTGCCCATGAGGTTGTTTAAAATCTGCCCGAGCCTCAGGGGGTCGCCCAGGAGCCTCGAGGGGGCGCCCGGGCGGACGTCCAGGATCAGCTCGATTTTTTTCTCCCGGGCCTTGAAGACGAACAGGTTGACGGCGGACTCCAGGACCTCCCCCAGCCGGAAGGGGATGCGCTCCATTTCGATCTTCCCGGCCTCGATCTTGGAGAAGTCGAGGATGTCGTTGATGATGCCCAAAAGGGACGCCGCGGCCGACATGGTCTTCTCCAGGTACTCCCGCTGGCCGTCGTCGAGGTCGGTCTGCAGGGCCAGCCTGGTCAGACCCAGGATGGCGTTCATGGGGGTGCGGATCTCGTGGCTCATGTTGGCCAGAAGCTCGCTCTTGGCCCTGGAGCTGTTCTCGGCCGCCTCCCGGGCCTGGACCAGCTCCCGGGCTTTCCTTCTGAGCTCGGTCACGTCGTTGAGCCAGTTCGCGTGGGACCTGACCCCGTGGTAGTGGATGTGGAAGGTGTTCAGCAGGGCCTCGCAGCGGCCCCCGTCGGCCTTCTTCAGGGTCACCGGCCGCCAGTCGATCCCGCCGCCGACCTCGAGTCTCTCCAGAAAATTTCTTCTGACCTCGTCGTCGGCGAAGCTGTCGGCCCAGCGGTCGCCCTTGCGTTTGCCGAAGGCCCGCTGGGCGAAGGGGTTGATGTAGCTGATCTCGCCCTCCCGGGTGATGACCAGGCTGACCGGGCAGGTCTGCAGGATGATGGAGAGAAAGTTCTTCTCGTTGGCCAGCTCGTCCTTGGCCTTGCGGAGCTCCCCCGTCCTGGCCTCCACCAGGCCCTCGAGGTTCTTGTTGAGGCGCTTGTTTTTCTCGTTCATGCGGGTCAGGACCAGGACCCCGGCCGCCAGCAGCACCGTGAAGGCCGCCAGCAGGGGGACGACGTCCCGGAAGAACTTGCGGTTGTAGTTGAACATCCGGCTGGTCCACTGGGACTGGATCTGGTAGGAGTCGACGTAGGCCATGGCCTCGTCGACCAGGTTCCGCAGCCGCCCGTCCTCCGGGCGGTAGGCGTAGCCGGAGGGCACCTCCTCGTCGAAGGTCAGGGCCAGCTTGTAGAGGGGCTCCTCATGGTAGTTGTGCAGGCTCAGGAGATAGTTCCTGGAGCCCATGAGGTAGTCGATCTTCCCCAGCCGCAGGGCCCGGGTGGCCTCCTCCATGTCGGGAAAGACGGGCGCGTTGGTTTTCGCGGGGAACCACATGGCGAAGATGTCGGAGAACACGACGCCGGGCACGAGACCCACGCGCACGTAGGCGATCTGCGAGAACTTGAGGTCGGGGGTCCCGCGCAGGGAGATGACGGCGTAGCGGTCGTAGCTGAAGGGCCGGCTCAAAAGAAAATTACCGCCCTCGCGCTCCTCCAAAAAATCCACCGGGCCCAGGATGTCGGCCCGGCCCGTCGACAGAAGAAGCTTCAGCTCGTCGTAGGAGGCCCCGGGGGCGCTGACGATCTCGTAGTCGAGGCCGGTCACGTCCCTGAGGTCGTCGAGAACGTCTATGGCGATGCCCTCGAAGCGCCCCGTCCTGGCGTTGTGGAAGCTCTCCGGGTAGTCGTAGCCCTTGGAGGCCACCCGGAGGGGCGCGCCCGCCTGCCGCAGCCTCCGCAGATAGTCCCCGAGCTCGTCCCCGAGGCCGTCCTCGAAGATGATCCTCCTGTTCTCGTCGTGGCTGCGGTCGTAGAGGGAAAAGAGCCAGCTGGTGCCCCCGGCCTCCAGAAACTTCTGGAAGACCGAGACCAGGGGGGCCAGCTCGGGGTTGTTGGAGGCCAGATACAAGGAGCCTTCGACCGGGGGGAAGTAGTTGCGGACCTCCACCTCCCGGAAGTCCCCCGGATGGACCAGGGCCGGCGGCTCGTCGAAGAAGGCGGAGATCTCCCCCGCGACGAGGGAGCGCATGGCCTGGTCGTAGTCCTTGAAGTAGACCGGCCGGACGTCCTCCGGGGCCGAGCCCAGGACCAGGGGGGCCGCCTCGGAGTTCTCCAGAAAGCCCAGGGCGCCCCGGACGAGCCCCGCCGCCTCCCCGGCCTCCGGGGCCGCCTTTTTTTGAAAGACGACCACCTGCCTGCGGAAGACCGGCGTCGGGGCGCGGAGGACCCCGGCCTCGAGCAGCTCCGGCGGAAGCTCGCAGGTCAGGTCGACCCCCCCGTCGAAGAAAGCCTTCCCCAGCTCCACCCGGCTCATGAACTTGTGGCGCACCTCCACCCCGAACATGCCGGCCAGGGACTGGTAAAAGCGGACCAAAAAACCGGCCTTTTTTCCGTCCCGGCTGCTGAAGGCCGCCCCGCTGTACAAGGACCCGAAGACCAAAGTCCTCCCCCTGAGGGCGTCCAGGGCCCCGGCCTCCTCCAGGGTGACCCCGGGGATCTTGCGGTAGTCCTCCAGATAGCCGGCCACCGCGGAGACCTCCGTCTCCCGGTGGGCCTC
>JAISET010000089.1 GCA_031264015.1 Deltaproteobacteria bacterium
CGTCATTTCAACCCGCCTCCCTTGCCTGACGACGCCGCCCCGCAGGCGACGCCCGAGTCGGACGCCCTCCCCGGGGCCCGGCGCCGTTAGTTTTCAAGATCATCCGAAAAAGTGCCGGCATTAGCCGGATCTCGATTTTTTTCCTCGTCTTTGGAGAAAACATTAGAAAAAATCCGAAGTCCCGGAACCACCAAAAGCCGGCGCCTACCCTCCCGTCATTTCAACCCGCCTCCCTTGTTTGACGACGCCGCCCCATCACTGGCGACGCCCGAGTCGGACGCCCTCCCCTGGGCCCGGCGCCGTTGTTTTTCAAGATCCTTCGATCCCGAAAAAAGCCGCCGTAAAGCCGGCCAAAAAATTCCACGCGCTAGCTTGCCAGCCTTTGAACCTAAGGCCACACTTTGCATGTTTCCTCGACGAGCAGAAGAAATTAAAAAATATCTCGTCGCCTCGCCTGACAAAAATAAAAATGAAACGTTCTTATAAAATTAATTTAAAATCAGATAATGCGTCATTAAATTAATAATTATGATGATCACCTTCTTATATTACTATATTTTTCTAGTAAAGTCAAGTTTTTTTTATTATGCCCTCCACTGGCCTTTCTCACTCTTCTGTAACATTGTAATTTTACAATTTATATGGTTTATTTCCTCTACATCCACATTTTGTGTGCCTAACTCCCATCTACTCCCGCCTTGGCCGCCCGGCCCATCGTCTGCCAAGCAGCGCCCCGAAACTGACGGCCCGTCCCGACGCCTCCTTGTCTTCCCGCCCCTCCCGACCTGGCGCAAATCCCCGCCCGCCGTCGGCGCGGTCCCCAGACCCCGGCCCGCCTCCCTGGCCGACTCCCTGGGCGCCTCTTTTTCCCGAGTCCGGCAGCCCGTCAAAATCAGAGCCTCCTTTTTTGCTGCGGATGGGGAGAAAAGCCGCTTCCACAGAGGGGAGGAGCGGCGAAAAAAATAATTTTCGCAGCGAAAAATACCACCCTGGGAAAAAAGAGCCGATTAGAGATATAAACAATACTTACTCCATCATAAGACTTTTAAATACTGGTTTTGACTCTCGAGTCCACTTAAAAGCCAGTGAACAATCCCGTTGACAAATTCAGACCAGCATGTTAAATTTCTTTCTAGGATTATTAAAATTGTAAAATGAAAGAATTTCCAAATAACGATTTTTGACACAAACAGTCCATAGTGAAAATAAGCACTGAATTTCCTATGTCAAGGGGGCGGGCCAAAATTTATTTTCCTTGACGTAACTAGGCTTGTTTTCTAGCATAACCATCCGTCCCTTCCCTTTTCGTCCTCCAAATCATCCCCGGACTGAAAAAAAATCCCTGTTTTCGTCCCCCCGGACCTTCGGCGGAGCCTTCTCCCAAATCAGACCATCCGTCCCGACGTCCGTCATAACGTTCCTCCCGACCCCGCGGAGACCGTTCAGAAACCACGGCAGGTCCTTTTCCCGTCCGAACGCCCGAAAACATCTCTCCCCCGCTCCTCGGGGCGTTTATGACCCCATTCCTGAGCGAGATCAATCCACCTCAAGGGCTGACGAGGCCGGGGGGGACATGCGGCGGCCGCGGCCCCTCCGGAAATCGTCATAGGTAAAAAATTCAGGGGAACTTGATTTTTGCCGCCGTCGGTTTGTGCTGGAAAAACGACCAGGCGGCCAAAAAAACCCGTCGCCCAAATCTCCGGGGAGAAATTTCGGGGGCGCACACGCCGCAAGACGTGCCCGCGCCTGGTTATCCGGCGTCAAAGGACGACGACGGCCGGCGGAATTGCGGCGGCGTCGGCGAGCAAAAGGGGGGCTCTCCCTTCCGGCCTGAAGCTGGGGACGGGCGCCGCCCCCTGGACAATCGAGGCGGCGGCGGCAGGCTTGTTGTCCTCGGCCGCATCCTCTTCTTTTCGCATGACCCGGGGCGGGCCTCGGGCGGCATAAAGCCGACGTCGTCCGACAGGCGCGCCCTCGAGTCCCGCGACCTGGCGGGACCCTGCCGTCGCCAGCCAGGCTGACGACGACAACGGGCGACTGAAATCACCTGTCATGGTCGGGCACACTCTTTCACAACCGAAAACCAGTGTCAAGAAAAAAATCAAACGTAAGTCCATATTTTTCAAGAACAAATAATTTTAATAATAATATCATAGACTTATGCGATAAGAAATTTTTTCCATGCCCCTTGCTCCCCGGCCCGGCCGTCTTGCAGAGTGGCCAAAATTTAATATATTTACTTAACAGCCTACGATATGTTTATATTTTTTCACCACTATTAAAATTCACTCTAGAAAATGCAAGCAAAATAAAAAAATTAGAAACATGTCACTGATACTGTAAACAGTACATAGTTATAATTCGACGCCGGTCCGCTTATAACAAAAAAAGGACTGCGACGACCAGCAACGATCTAAAAAGGTCATAAATTCCACCAACTTATACGAAGAAACAGCGTTTGTCCAAACGACGCTAAATCTAGGCGGATGTATATACTAGCCAAAAAATTAACAAAAATCATAATAAATCAATTAAATATATATTTAGCTAGATTTAATTTAATTTTTTCTTATTTTTGGTAAATAATTATATTTTTTTATATTGCAACGTTTAATATAAAGGTTATCTATAGTCATTACACTCATAAAGTTTAATTTAGAAACATGCCCTAGAAAAAGCCGAATTTTAATTTTACTCAAGCAGGCAATCCGACATTTTTGGCCGGCCGCAAATTGCCGCCGCCCCTGCGAAGGCCGGTCGGCCCGCGGCGCCCCCCGAAAGAGGCGTCAGCATCCTGGGGATCTTTAGGGATATTATTGAAATTATCTGTCTGTTACTTTACTCTAAAAATTTTGTCATTATAATTGGGAACTATGTCAAATTTAGAGTCTCGCCCGTTTTTTCTGTCCTCGCCTTGGTTTCGGGTTTCAAACAGGCCTCGGAGCCCCGCCCGTCCAAATTCACTTTTTATGCCGAAACATTTCCTATTTAGCGCGTTATAGGTATTTAAGTAGAGCCATTTATTGTTACATCCACTTGAATGATATTTCGGTAGTTTTAAACAATTTAGCCTGAAAAAATGGCGAAGTCATGAAAAAAATGATCCCTAATGTGAACTACAACTACCATATATATACATCTTTTTGTTAGGACTCTATGCGGCGGGCAGTTTAATTTATTATTATATCCACTTTATCTCCAATTTTCCGATTTTTTCAAAAAAAAACGGTTCATAATGTTGGCAACCCCCCATTGCCTCGACATATGAAAGGCTTAATTCCGCATATCATAGAAACAGCATTATCGAGGCCGACTTTTTGAGCTTTTTTGAGAAAATTTCGCGTTTCCGAACCACGACCACAAATAAACCGTAAAAACGCCCACCCTGCAGGGACTGTGAAAACATGTCTACAAAAAGAGGCCCGCCGTCAGCATTATGGAAGACTGATCCACACGCTGACGACGGGCCTGATAAAAATTTATGAACCGACTGGTTTCCAAGCGCCCCGGAAGACGTCTTTCACGCGGCCGGCGGGGACTTGCGGGCTTCATGTCCGGGAGCCTGCCGGGCCGGAAGCCGGCTTTAGATGCCGTCGCCGGCCAGACCCTGCTGCGGGTCGGCGAAGCGCTCCTTGGAGTGGCGCTCTATCTGGACCAGGCGGCCCTTTTTGACGATCAGCACCACCTGCCCGAACTCCAAGCCCCTCAGGGCCTGGACGATCTTCTCCTTGACGGCCTTGGGCTTGAAGCTCTCCAAATCAAGGCCGATGTCGTCCCGCAGGACTTCCTCGGGGTTGAAGTTCTCCCGGCACTCGACCTGGACCACCCGGTAGTTCTGCGTGACCAGGATCACCTGCCCGTGAAAAGTTCTTCTGACCAGCTTTAAAAAAGCCTCCAGAAAAGAGTTGTCCACCACCGCCGTGTTGTTGCGTCTGACCACCACGCTCATTTTCCGCACCCGCTTCCTGTCAAATTAAGGAAAATTAAATCCGGCCGGGGGCGGCGAAATTCCAGGCCCGCGCCCCCGCTCCTCATCGCGCCGCCGCTTTCGCTCCGAATCGGACCGGAAAAAGACGACGGCCGCCGCGAAGACGCGCGGGACAGTCCGGGGCGGCGTCGGGGCCTGCGGGACGGAGGGGGCTCGCCAGGCGGACGTCAAAAGTTCCTGCGTGATGGGGATATGTTGTTGCGAGGCTGCGACGACGGCGCATGGGCTAATCTTTTTCCAAAAACTATTTCAATCCGGCCGCGACCCGGGTCGGGCGGCGGCTCAAGACCGCGGGGGGAAAAGACAAATTCCTCCCGGCGCGGGGGCTAATGTACACTAAAATTATAACCGAAGGCAACAAAATTTAAGCCGGCGGCGGTTGCGACGCCCGACTTTCCGACCGCCAAACGAGCCCCCGGACGCGGGCGTCTAAAAAAATCGAGCCGGCGCCCGACTATTTTCCATGTTTTCAAAAGGCCTTCCCGTCGGCTCAGTCCTCCGGCCGGCCGCCGTGATAGTCCCCTCTCTCCACCTTGACGGCCAGGAACCGCAAGAGTTCCAGGACCTCCTCGAGCTCGCCCACATGGGAGATAAGCTCCACGGACAGCATCAGCGCCAGGGGGGCCACCACGCCGTTTCCGTCAATCTCGGGGGTCGACTCGTCGCTGGCGATCTCGATCGCGGCGGCCAGCAGGCGGGAGGTCACTCTTTCGGAAACTTCGCTCGGGGCGTCAAGGACGATGGACATGGGGCCTCGTTTTCCGGCCCGCCCGCCTAAAACGCGGTCCGGCGCGGGCCTGGAGGATTATTCGCCGGACCGGGGACCGGCAGGGAGCCGATTAATTCCGGCCGGCCCGCCGGCAAATTAATTCGAGCCGGGCGCGAAAAAATAATTTCCGCCGGCCGGGACGGATCACTCGCGCGGACCGGGGGCGCGTCCACGCGCGCGGGCGCCGTTCCCGCCGGCTTTGTCGCGGGCGGCCAGTTTTAAATAAACCGGTTGTTTTAATCGGGGCGGCCGGGCTCGAGTCTTTATTATACACCACCCGGCCCGGCCCCGGCCCGTCTTTTTTGCCTTGAACGGCCCCGGCCCGGGCTCTATAATCTTCCAGGGCCGGCGATTCTCCCGGCCGGGGCGCTTTGTCGCTAAATTCGCCCGGGTTTCTCCTGGTCCGGCCGATTCTTTCGCCTCTTTTTCCCAACTCCCGACCGTCCGCCCATTTCGGCGAAAAAACCTGTTTTTCTTTTCCGCGCGAAAACCTGTTTTTCTTCTTCCGCGCACCGGCCGGTTTCCCGCCCCGCGGCGCCGAAACCGTGGTGAGAACAACCGCGTCCCAGCCCCCGGCTCTTGGGCGGCATAAAGGCGACCAGATGACCAGTGAAAAAAAGACCGTCTCCGAGACTTTGTACGAGGAGGCCGAAAAAATAATTCCCGGCGGCGTCAACAGCCCGGTCAGGGCCTGCGGGGCCGTGGGGGCGACGCCCAGGTTCGTCAAAAGCGGCCAGGGGGCCAGGATCTACGACGAGGACGGCCGGGGCTACATAGACATGTGCGGCTCCTGGGGGCCGCTGATCTTCGGGCACTGCCCGCCGACGGTGGTCAAGGCGGTGACCGAGGCCGCCAAACTGGGCGCGACCTTCGGGGCGCCGACCAAGGCCGAGACGACTCTGGCCACCCTGATCAACAAGCACTACCCCTCCATGGAGATGATCAGGCTGGTCAGCTCCGGGACCGAGGCGGCCATGTCGGCCATCAGACTGGCCCGCGGGGTCACGGGCCGCGACAAGATCGTCAAGTTCCAAGGCTGCTACCACGGGCACGCCGACAGTCTTTTGGTCGCCGCCGGGAGCGGCCTGACCACCTACTCCGTCCCCTCGTCCTTGGGGGTGCCCGCCGACCTGGCCAAGCTGACCGTCACCTGCCCCTACAACGACCCCGTCTCCCTCGAGGAGATTTTTAAGCTGGCAGGCCGGGAGATCGCCTGCGTCATCGTCGAGCCGGTGGCCGGCAACATGGGGCTCGTGCCCCCGGAGCCGGGATTTTTGGAGGCCATAGCCGATCTTTGCCAAAAAAACGGCGCCCTCTTCGTCTGCGACGAGGTCATCACCGGGTTCAGGGTCGGCTTGGGCGGGGCCCAGGCCCTCCACAACCTGAAGCCCGACCTGACCGTGCTCGGTAAAATCATCGGGGGAGGCCTTCCCCTGGCCGCCTTCGGGGGGCGCCGGGACTACATGGAGCTGCTCTCCCCTCTGGGCGGCGTCTACCAGGCGGGGACGCTCTCCGGCAACCCCCTGGCCGTGGCCGCCGGCTGCGCGGCCATCGGGCGGCTCGAGACCGAGAACCCCTACGGGCGTCTGAGACACATGGCCTCCGAGCTGGCCCGGGGGTTTGGGGAGCGCGCGGAAAGGCACAGGCTCCCCGTCCGGGTCAACCAGCTGGAAAGCATGGCCACCGTCTTTTTCACCGACCGGAAAGTGACCGACCTGGCCTCGGCCCAGACCAGCGACCTGAAGCTTTACGCCGCCTGGTGGCGGGGGATGCTGGAGAAAGGCGTCTGGCTGCCCCCCAGCCAGTTCGAGACTTTCTTTGTCAGCACGGGCCTGTTGTTCAGCGAGGTGGAGGACGTCCTGGACGCCGCCGACCTTGTTTTTGCCGACCTGGCCAAGACTCGTTAAATTCGACGCCAGAAAAATATTAAATTCGACGGCCGAAAAATTCCCGGGGGTTTTTCGGCCGTTTTTGGCAACCATTCAGGTCCCCCCCAGTTTGGAGGGCTGACGGTAAGAAAGGAGGCCGCGGGCAGATCAATTAGCCCAATGAGCTTAAACTAGGCCGAGGTACAGTCCCAGGCCGAGGTCCAGGTCCAGGTCCTGATGCAGATCCATGATGTTTCGGCGGCTTACCGAACATCCGAAGATAATCCGGCCTTGATAAACTCTGGCGTTTGACCTTGGACAAGCATTTTAATCGACTCACACGCTGATATGTCGTTCTTCTTGCAGCTAATTATGTGGCCTCTCATTTTGCGGAAGCCTCGGGCCGTCTCAAACGTTTTGAAGCAAACTGATATCTTGGCACGCACCTTTAGCATGCGAACTGGCCGCTCCGCATCATTATTTGCAAAGGGAACGCGCCCGCTAGTTATAAGGCCGGCACTGCGTCCTCGCAAGCCTCCAAACTTGTTTGCGGGGAAGTAAGGCCGGGCAAGCTGTCATAGCCCGTCCCGGGGGCGGCCCGGGATCTTGGACAGCCGACCGCCACCTTTTCCAGGCAGCGCCCGCTGGGGAACAATTCCAATGGTCACCAAAAAGCACCGCCCCGCATAGGGTTTAGCTACAGCGTCCCCCATCGGCAGTCATCCGGGGGGCTCGCGGAGGCCCCCCGATCTTGGACAGCCGGCCATTTTTCCAGCCAGGGGGGGGGGGTGGGAATTGAAATTGGCATTTTTGACCGATCCGGGGGCCTTTTTTCGTTGCTCCAGGCCCATGCCCATGTTTTTCTTGGACGTCTGTGTGAAGTCTTGATAAAAGTCAAGCCGCAAGCTCCTAAGATCA
>JAISET010000094.1 GCA_031264015.1 Deltaproteobacteria bacterium
TATTATTTCCAAAATTAAACTCAATATATGGTAGCCAAATCCCTCTAAAATGGCCACGCTGGGGTTTTTACCGGCTGATCATTATTGATCGGCGGGAATTATTTTTAAAATTTCGAACCAGCCGAAAAAGAACCGTCGGCAGGCAATCCTGTCGGGTCGACCGTCACTTTCCCTTCTTTTTCGACCTTGCCGACGGTTCGGACGGCCCTCCGGCCGCGGGCTTGTCGGCCGCAGGCTTGTCGGCTGAATGTTCGCGGGCTCCTCCTTTTTCCAGGGGAGGCTCCCGCGGCAGTTTCAAGCGCCAGCCACCGCCGCCCTCGACAGGCCGCCGGCCCGGCAGGCGGCCGCCATGCCCGGACGGCTCTCCTGTCCGAGGAAGCGCGCCGCCGGCACCAGCGGCCCCAGCCCGCCGAAATGCGGCCGCGCTCCGGCAAAAAATTTCCGCAGTTTTTCCTCCTCCCGGACGGCGTCGTCTTTTTTCCTGCCCGAGCCCCCCGGACCGCCGTCGTCGACCTGGCTGGCCGATCAAATTTGCTTCCCCGCCGCCGTCGCGTTGTCATCGCATGCCCGCCCGGCGCGCGCCGGCCCCGGGGCCGACGTTTTTTTGCTCAGCCGCCGCCGATGGCCGGAAACAGGCTCACCCTGTCCCCGTCGGAGACCGGGGCGTCCAGCTTGACGCGGCGGCCGTTGACGAGGGCGATCTTGACGGCCTCCACGGGCAGCGACAGACCCAGGGCCACGTCCCTGACCGTGCCCGGCGTCCAGGGCTCCAGCACCAGGCCCGCCTCGGGCTTGTAGCCAGGCACGCTGGCCCGCAGTATGGAGCTTAGATAGACTTCGACTCCCATTTGACCGATCCCCCCCGGCCGGCCGGACTTTTTTTTCTAATTTCAGGCCGGGCCGTCAGGCTTATTATACCCCGCCCGACAGCTATTTGTGAAAGTCCAGGACGCTTCTCAAGTCCTCGTCGCTCAGGTCGAAGGTCGCGCCGTGGCTCTCCGAGGGCTCGGAGGAGAAAAACTCCGGGAGCCTGTCCTGGGCCGCGGACAGCCCCGCCCGGCGGTTGAAGTCGAGCTCGGTCTCGAGGACGCGCCTGCCCAGCCCGTCGAGGTCGGAGGCGGAGAGGGACCAGCCGTGGCGGGCGTTGAGCATGTCGGCGACTGCTTCCAGGGCCCCGGGCGTCTCGAAAAAGGCGAAGGAGACGAACAGGCACAGGCCCAGGGTGTCCACGGCCGCGGCGGAGATCTGGCTGCGGCGGGAGAGCTCGGCCTGGCCCTCCCGGCTCAGGGGGTCCACGTCGGAGCCTATGGCCAACAAGTTGGCGGCGTAGGCCAGGCCGGCCGTGTGGTCGGGCCCCTGGGGGCTGGTGGCGAACGTGGCGCCCTGGCCCTTGACCGCGCGGGGGTCGAAGGCGGACATGGCCTGCCCCTTGACGGCGGCCACGCGCCTGGAGCCGTACACCTTGCCGGTTATGGCGGCCCCCGACCCGACAAGCCTGCCCAGGGGCGTCCCGGGACCGATCTGCCGGACCAAGTCCAGGGCGGCGGCCGCGTCCCCCGGGGGCACGACCCCGGCCTCCATCAGTAACGCTATGGCCCCGCCGACGTCGATGGTGTCGACCCCGACGTCGTCGCAGAGGCGGTCGTACAGGGCCACGGAGTCGAGGTCCCTGATGCCGGCGTTGGGGCCGAAGGCCCAGAGGGTCTCGAAGTCGGGCCACTTGCCCACCCGTCTGCCCTCCTTGTCGGGAAAGTCCCCGCTGCAGCGCATGACGCAGCCGCTCATGCAGCCCTTGGCCACCCGGCCCTGGCCCCCCCTGGCCTCGGTGAGGGCCCGGAGGCTCTCCCCGGACAAATCCTCGGCCCCCTCGAACCGGCCGCTTCGGAAATTTCTAGTGGGCAGGGCCCCCTGCTCGTTAAAGAGCCCCATCATGGCGGCCGAGCCGTACTCGGCCAGGGACCCCCCGGTGACGGGGTGGGACCTGAGCGCCCGGACAAACCTGCCCGCCGCGTCCCTGAAGGCCTCCTTGTCCGCCAGGGGGACGGAGGCGGCCCCGGTCGGGTCGATGATTATGGCCTTCAAATTCTTGGAGCCCATGACCGCGCCCAGGCCCCCGCGGCCCGCGTGCCTGGTGGGCAGCCCCTCGGTGTCGGTGAAGGCGACCGAGGAGGCCAGAAGCCTGAGCTCCCCCGCCCTGCCGATGGTGACCAGGCTGCACTGTCCCCCGTGCCGCTCCCGAAGCCTCCCCGCCGCCTCGTAGTTGTCGAGGCCGGCGGCCTCGGAGGGGGCCAGCCGGGCCTTGCCCCTGCCGATCTCGAGCTGCCAGAACTCCTCCCCGGGGGACCTGCCGCTCACGACCACCGCGCCAATGCCCAGCCGGGCCAGGTGCCCCCCGGGCTGCCCGCCGCTGTTGGCCTCCTTGACGCCCCCGGTCAGAGGGCTCTTGGCCCCGACGCTGATCCTGCCGGAGTTGGCGCAGTCGGTGCCGCCCAGAAGCCCCGGCGCCAGGACCAGGACGTTGCGGGGGCCCAGGGGGTCGCACATGGGGGGGGCGAGGCTCGAGACAATTTGCGAGGTGAGCCCCCGGCCCCCGAGACCGTCCCAGGCCGCGGGCCGGGGGGAGAAGGCCGCCTCCCCCGTCGTCATGTTGACGTGCAGGATCCCGGACAAGGGCTACTCCTCCCCCGCCGCGACGCCGGAGCCTGCCTCCGCCGGGGGCTCGAAGCCCGCGGCCAGAGAGGAGACGACGGCGGACATGGCCTCGGCCACGGGGGAGTCCCGCCCCTCCAGCCGGCCGATGAGATAGAAGCGCCTGCTGCGGCCGAAGTCGAGGTCGAAGACCCTCAGGTCCCTGAAGTTCAAAACCCCGGGCAGCAGGCTGCTGACCACGGCGGCCCCGAAGGAGGCCCTGACCAGGGCCAGGGTGGGCTCCAGGCCCTCCACCTCGGCCTTGAAGTTGAAGTCGGCGACGCCCCCCTGGACGCTCGAGAAGAAGGCCGCCCTGGTCCCGGAGCCCTGCTCCCGCAAAATCAGAGGCCACCCGGCCAGGGCCTCGACGGTTTCGGGAGGGTCCCTCATGGTCTTTAAAAGCCGGGGCGAGCAGACCAGGACCAGGTGGTCGCTCATCAGGGGCTTCGACCAGAGTTTCGCGTCCGTCTGCTCCGAGCCCACCAGGCCCAGATCCAGCACCCCGCTCGCGACCTGCCGGGCGACCTCGGCGGAGTCGGAGGACAAAAGCCTCAGAAAGACCTTGGGGTAGAGCTTGTGGAAGCTGGCCATGGCCCTGGGCGCCATGACCAGGGAGGGCACCGACGAGCTCCCCAGCGTCAGCTTCTCCCGAGAGCTGGCCAGCTGATGGGAGAGCGTCCAGGCCGCCTCCCCGGCCGTCTCCACTATCTTGGTGGCGAAGGGCAGAAATATCTTGGCCGGGGCCAGGGGGACCACCCGGCGCGTGTTGCGGATGAAAAACTTCTGCCCGAAGTCGTCCTCCAGGGCCTTGATCGAGGAGCTGACCGAGGGCTGGGCGATGCCCAGCGACCTGGCCGTCTTGGAGAAGCTGCCGGTCTCCATCAATTTCAGAAATATTTCCAGCCGCCTGATGTCCATAAAGCCTCCCGAGACCGGGGACGCCGCCCAGGCGGAGTTTCGAAAGAACCGCGGAGGGGGGCGTCCGGCCGTCCCGCCGCGCGGGTGTCGCGGGTGCCCGGCCGGCCCGGGGCGCCGTCCCGGGGCGCCGTCCCGCCCCATAGATATCGGCCCCGGCGTCGTCCTGACAGATCTTAACAAACCGGGACGCCTTTCACAACCGACAGCGCGGCCAAAAAACCCGTTCTTATAAGATATCCGCCGTCGTCGGCCGCTCTCCCGACATATCGCCCGACTCGCCCGAAGGCTTCGAGTACTTCCGCGGAAAGCCGCCAAACATAACAGTTTGGTCAGCCCCTCTAGAACAGGACATCCCGGGCTCGCCTGTTTTCGGGGTCCTGTCGGACGCTCAGGCAGGACGTGGCCAAACAGTCCGAAAAGCAGCCTGCCGACCAGGGGGTGATTTTCAGGGGGTGATTTTCAGGGGCGGTTTTCCCGGGCGGTTTTTCAGGGCAATTTTCAGGGGTGATCGTCCCGGACGGTTTTCCAGGGCGGTTTTCCCAAAGCCGCCGCCCGCGGGGCCCGCCCGTGTTCCGTCGCCTCCCCCGCCCCCTCATCCCCGTTCTTTTCCGGGCGCGCGCGGCTGGGAGTCAAGCCGCCAGCGCAAGATGAATCTTAGAACGGAGGGGGGGTCGTCGAGATCCAGGACCGGGGCCCAGGCGTCCCTGGCCGGCAGGTCCGTGACCACGGCCACCCGGGCCGGGGGCAGGGAGACCGGGGCGGCGGAGACGCCCGCGCGGACGACCTCCAGCTTGGGGAGCGGGCTGTTTTTCCCGCCCTCGAGAACAACGAGGTCGGCCTCCCGGAAGTGGGCGAGAATTTGTGAGATGTCGGGATAGACGGCGCCCGCGTCCCACCGCGCGGTGACCATGTAGCGGCGGGGGCTGTAGACGGCGGCGCCATAGGCCCCCGCCTCCAGGAAGCGGCGGCTGTCCGCGCCGGGGACGTCCGGCCGAAAGTCGTGCCCGTCGTGCTTGACGACGGCGACCTTGAGCTTCTCGCCGATGAGCAGCGGCAGCAGGGCCTCGATCAGAGTCGTCTTCCCGGAGTTTTTGACCCCGCAGACGGCCAGGACGGGCGGGACGACGGCGGAAATTGTCTGGTCGCTGCGACCCGTGTTGTCTGATGGCGGCAAGGCGGCCTCCGGATGGATGGAAAATTTTTGTCTTGGCGACGGTCTCGGAATTAAAACGGTCTCGGAATTAAACTTGGACTTGGGCTTGGACTCAAACTTGAGCTTGGTCCTGGTTCCGATCTTTTTTCGGTCTTAGTTTTGGCGACTATAAAATCTGAAATGTTCGGCGGACGGGGCGGAGGGAGCCGGGTATTGATTTACTTTTTCCTAATATACTATAATCCGCGAACATCAATCAACGCAAAGTCAGTCGTCTTTGTCGGTTCGGACTAGTCATGTCGCCTGTCAAGGGTGAAAGAAAAACTTCAATCATCGCTCTTTCGCCGCGAATATCGCGGCCCGCCACCGCCCTTTTTTCGGTTTTTCCAGAAAGACGCCGTCATGCTGGCTACCCCTGCCGACAAGTGGAATTTTTTTCAAGGCCTCGTCGACGCCGTGGACCCGGAGGACCGGGTGGCGGACTGCCACAAGGGCAGATTCTGGATGCTCGTCAAATCGGACAAGGGGGGCGTCGGGCTCTCCCTCTTCCTGCCCGACCCGACCACCGACTATTCTCCCCCGAAGGAGGAGATCGTGGGCAAAAGGCTCGCCGAGCTGGCCCCGTTGTTCCTCAGCTGGGACTCCCCCGCGGCCAGCGTCGGTCTGGCCGCGATCAACGCCAGCCTGTCGCTGGACTGCCTGAAGGGCAAGTTTGAGGACGACGTCGTCGACGGCAACGCCTTCGACATCTTCGCCCCCAGGGTCAAAGGCAAGAGAATCGGGGTCATCGGCCATTTTCCGCATCTGCGGCGCCTGGCCGGGAGCGCCAGGGAGATGGTCATCTTCGAGAGGATCCCCCAGCCCGGCGACCTGCCCGACACGGCCGCCGAGTATCTTTTGCCCGAGATGGACGCCGTCTTCATGACCGGGAGCACCCTGGTCAACAAGACCGTCCCGAGGCTTCTGGAACTAAGCCGGAACGCCGAGGTCTACCTGGTGGGCCCCAGCGTCCCCTTGTGCCCGGACTTGTTCAAATACGGGATCACCGCCCTCTGCGGGACCGTCGTCCTGGACTACGCCCGCCTGGCCCTGCTTTTAAACAAACCCAACGCCCTCCACCTCGACCCCGGGCTGAGCAGGCGCCTCAACCTTTTTTCCTCCAAACCTCCCGCCGGTCCGCGAGCCTAAAGAGGGCCGCGATCCTCCGGCCGGTCCGTGATCCTCCGGCGGGACCGCGAGCCCCGGCGGGACGGCAAGCCTCCGCCCTCCGTCCTCCCGCGCCCCGCCGGTTTTTTTCCGTCTCCCCCGCTTTCTCTGAAATGCGGAATTCGGGAAATGGAGGCGGACGATAATTTCTTGGGACTTTAGACAAAATCATAGCCTTATGGCCAAATAAGGTCACTGAAAATTAGAAAAACGATTATGACATCCCAATATTTAGCGATATTATACAGCCTAATATAGCATTGATCCAATCAAACGCAAATTGTCCGCAAAACAAACCTAAGACGACGGGACACGTCTTTGACAAGTTCAGCCACATGATGGCCCGTCATAATAAGCAAACGTCCTCCTCGCCCTCGCGCCGCCGTATAAAACTATAAGCATTTCATCTGTCGAGGCAAGGGGGGGCGGCCGGCATTATGAACCGTTTTCCCCGCTTTTGACCCTCCCGTCTCCCCCCTTCCGCTTTTTTCACCTTGTCGCGCGCCAAAATTTCCATGAAATTCCGTTCCCGGGCAGCCGGGGAAGCCCCATGCCGACCTCCTCAAATCGCCGCAAACCAGCTTGCGAGGCTCGTCACAGTGTTTTCTGGGTCCGGCCGGGGGCCGGGCGCGCAGCTCGCGCCCGGCCCGGGCGTCAAAAAAATAGCTTGCCTGGACGGGCGAAAAGTGATAACATTTTTCTATAATAAAAATTAGATTTTATTATTAATATGATGGCCGCCGACCGCTGACGCTTGAACTTAACGCCGCATAAAATCTAGAAAAGAAACTTTTCGCCCTTCTTGCCAGCCGGGGGCCTGCCATAGTCAGTCAAAAGACCCGGCCTTATTTCGCCGCCCCGGTGACGACGCGCGCGACTTTTCGACCCATTTTGTCGACTTTCGCCGCGTCAAAACCCGACTCATCCACCATCCAGGGCAAGGATTTTGGTCCATTGACCGTCGTCAGGACATGCGTATGAAAAACTTTTTCGCCAAACCCCTCGGGGTGGTCTTAGCCGGAGGGCTGATCGGGCTCGTGGCCGTCCTCCTCCAAAAATCGGGCAACCCCGCCAACATGGGGCTCTGCGTGGCCTGTTTCGGCCGGGACGTCTCCGGCTCGCTGGGCCTCCACCGGGCCGAGGTCGTCCAGTATCTGCGGCCGGAGTTCATGGCCCTGGTCCTGGGCGCCTTTCTGGCCGCCGCTCTGACGGGCGAGTTCAAGCCCAGGACGGGATCCAGCCCCGCCCTGCGCTTTTTCCTGGGCTTCGTCGTGGCCGTGGGCGCCCTCATCTTCCTGGGCTGCCCCTGGCGCGCCTTTTTGCGCCTGGCCGGAGGGGACCTGAACGCCCTCGTGGGCATCATAGGCCTGGTCGCCGGCATAGCGGCCGGCTCCCTCTTCATCAAGGGCAGGTTCTCCCTGGGCGCCAGCAGACCCGCGGGCGCCCTCCAGGGACTGGTCCTGCCTCTTTTCATGGCGGGTCTCCTAGTCCTCAGGCTCGTCTATCCCCAGGTCGAGGGCGAGCCCAAAAGCGGCCTGCTGTTCTATTCGGTCTCCGGCCCCGGCAGCCAGCACGCCGCCGTCTGGGCCTCCCTGGCCGGGGGCCTGATAGTCGGTCTTCTGGGCCAGCGCAGCCGCTTCTGCTCGGTGGGCGCGGTCAGGGACTTCATCCTGTTCAGACAAAACCTGCTCCTTTTGGGCGTCCTGGGCTTCATAGCCTTCTCTTTTCTCGGCAACCTCGCCCTGGGCCAGTTCCACCCGGGCTTCTCGGGCCAGCCCATAGCCCACACCAACTCTGTGTGGAACTTCCTGGGCCTGCTGATCGTCGGCCTCGGCTCCACTCTCGCGGGCGGCTGCCCCGGCAGGCAGCTCTTCCTGGCCGGAGAGGGCGACGGCGACGCGGCCGTCTTCGTCATGGGTCTTTTGGCCGGCCTGGCCATGGCCCACAACTTCGGCCTCGCCTCCAGCGGCGCGGGCCTGGGCCCCATGGGCGCGGTCGGCGGAATCGTCTGCCTGGTCGTCGTCCTGGCCGTGGGCTTTCTCGGCAAGGAAAAAGGGGCGGCGGCGGCCTGAAAGGAAGCCGAAACTTAAGCCGGCCTAACCAGTGCTTAATTTGAATTCAGCGGCGGTCTTTAGAAAAAACAACCGATCTCCCAAGACTTATTTAAATCTGGAAAAGCCTGAAAAGTTCCTGGCAGCCAAAACAGCTCGAAAAGTTCCCAGTCTGCAAAGACAACGGCGGGCGCCCGGGCGACGGGCCCGCCCGCGAACGCGGCGCCCCGTCCTCCCGAGGCGGGGCGCCGGACTGAAAGAGAAATTATGAGCCTCGTGATAGACGCCCAGGGCTACTCGTGCCCCCAGCCCCTGATGATGACCATGGAGGCCCTGGCCAGGGAGAAAGGACCGCTGACCGTTCTGGTGGACGGCGAGAACGCCAGGGAGAGCGTGGAGCGGGCCGCCAAGAAAAGCGGCAGAAGCTTCCGGGCGACGACGGAGGGGCGCGTCATCCGCCTGGAGCTGGGGCCGGCCGTCAAGTAGCGGCCGCCGCCAAGACCGCCCCGGCGGTCGCGAAAGCCCTCGAGATCTTCCAAGTCCCGGCGCGGACGGACAAACTGCCCCCCGCGTCAATTTTGTCCGACAATTCATTCAGACGGACGGCCGGCTCTCTCTGGCGGCGCGCCTGCGGACCCGGTTCCCCAGGCGCGCCAGGGGCCGCGGCCGTCCGGGGCCGGGCCTTTTCAGACGCGCGCCCGGCCATTCAAGGAGGCTTCATTGACTGTGAAAAAAATAGTCAGCACCTGCGTCTACTGCGGGGCGGGCTGCCAGATCCTCTTCACGGTGGACGACAAGGCCAACAGGATCATTGACGCCGAGGGGGCGCCAGGGCACTCCAACGACGGGACGCTGTGTCTCAAGGGCCGCTACGGCTGGGATTTCCTGAACGACCCCCAGATCCTGACCAAGCGCCTGACCGGGCCGCTCGTCCGCCGGAACGGGAGGTCCTCGCCCCTCGAGCCCGCCGGCTGGGACGAGGCCGTGGCCCTCGTCGGGGACAGGCTGGCCCAAATCAAAAAGGAGTCCGGCCCCGACTCCATCCTCTGCACCGGGTCGGCCAGGGGGCCCGGCAACGAGGCCAACTACGTCATGCAGAAGTTCGCCAGGGCCTGCCTGGGCACCAACAACGTGGACCATTGCGCCCGCGTCTGCCACGCCGCCTCGGTGGCGGGTCTTTTGGTCTCCCTGGGCTCCGGGGCCATGAGCCTCTCCGTCCCCGAGATCGAGGACGCCGAGGTGATACTGAACATCGGCTACAACGGCCCCGACTCCCACCCGATAGTGGCCAGGCGCATCGTCCGGGCCAGACAAAAGGGCTGCTACGTCATCTGCGCCGACCCCCGCAGGACCGAGACCGCCAGGATCAGCCAGAAGCACCTCCAATTAAAAGGGGGCTCGAACCTGGCCCTGGCCAACTCGCTGGCCAACGTCATCATCTCCGAAAAGCTCCACGACCCCGACTTCGTCCGCGAGCACACCAAGGGCTTCGAGGAGCTGAGGACGCTCGTCGAGAAGTACTCCCCCGAGCGGACGGCCGGGATCACCGGCCTGGACCCCGGGGAGGTCAGGGAGACGGCCAGGATCTACGCCTCCTCCAAGCACTCGGTCATCCTCTGGGGCATGGGGGTCTGCCAGTTCAGCCAGGGCGTCGAGGTGGTCAAGGGCCTGGCCAACCTGGGGCTTCTGACCGGCAACTTCGGCCGCCCCTCCACGGGGGTGGGCCCGGTGCGCGGCCAGAACAACGTCCAGGGGGCCTGCGACATGGGGGCCCTGCCCAACTACTACCCCGGCTACCAGTCGGTCTCGGACCCCGCCTCGAGGGAGAAGTTCGAGAAAGCCTGGGGCGTCAGCCTCCCCGACAAGCCGGGCCTCACCTTGACCCGGGTGCCCGAATTCGTCCTGCACCCGCCGGACCCCGGCAAAAAGATCCGCGCCTACTGGATCTTCGGCGAGGATCCGGCCCAGTCGGACGCCCACCTGGCCGAGATGCGGGAGACCCTCCGGAAGCTTGATTTTGTCGTCGTCCAGGACATCTACATGAACAAGACGGCCCGATTCGCCGACGTCATCCTGCCCTCCACCAGCTGGGGGGAGCACGAGGGGGTCTACTCGGCCTGCGACCGGGCCTTTCAGCGCGTCCGCAAGCTGGTGGAGCCCCCGGCGGGGGTCCTGACCGACTGGGAGATCATCTCCCGGGTCTCGACCCACATGGGCTACCCCATGAAGTACAAGAACGCGGAGGAGATCTGGAACGAGCTCGTCGGTCTGTGCCCGTCCTTTTACGGCGCCACCTACGAGAAGCTCGAGAAGCTCGGCCACGTCCAGTGGCCCTGCCGCTCGAGGGACATGTCCGACGCCGGCACCCCCTACCTGCACAAAAACGGCTTGTTCGCCACCAAAGACGGCCTGGGCGTCTTCTCCGCCTCGGAGTGGCGGCCGCCCGTCGAGGTCGAGAACGAGGAGTACCCGCTGACGCTGTCCACCGTCCGGGAGGTCGGCCACTACTCCGTGCGCACCATGACCGGCAACTGCCGGACTCTGCGGAACCTCGAGGACGAGCCGGGCTGGGTGCAGATGAACCCGGCCTTGTGCGAGAGTCTTCAGGTCGGGCGCGGGGAGCTGGTCCGGGTCGCCTCGGCCAGGGGCTGGTGCCTGAGCCGCTGCCTGCCCACGGACAGGGTCAGGGCCGACGCCGTCTACATGACCTACCAGTGGTGGATCGGGGCCTGCAACGAGCTGACCGTCGGCTCCCTGGACCCCGTCAGCAACACCCCCGAGTACAAGTACTGCGCCTGCCGGGTCGAGAAGATCGACGACCAGGCGGGGGCCGCGAAACACGTCGCCGACGAATATCAGCGTCTGCGCCTGGAAATGCTGGTCGACCCGAAAGGCGTCGGCGCGGGGGCGCGGGGAGGTTTGGCCGCATGAACGGATACGTCCAGGGAGACCCCCTGTTGTGCATAGGCTGCCGCACCTGCATGATCGCCTGCGTGGTGGCCCACGAGGGCAAAAGAATCTTCGAGATCGACCCCGACGGCTACGACTTCCACCCCAAGCTCAAAGTCGTCAAGACCTGGCTGGTGAGCGTCCCGGTCCAGTGCAAGCACTGCGAGAACCCCGCCTGCCAGGCCGTCTGCAAGTCCGAGGCGATCAACCGCGTCAACGGCGCCGTCGTCGTCGACCGGGAAAAGTGCATCGGCTGCAAGTCCTGCTCCGACGCCTGCCCCTTCGGGGCCATCCAGATGGTGCCCCTGGGCTTCGTCGCCAACCCCGACGGCTCGAGGCGGGTGGTCGCCACCAAATGCGACCTCTGCCAGGGCGTGGAGGGGGCCCCGCCTGCAGGCGCGTCTGCCCCACGGCGGCCCTGCGCTTGATCGAGCACGACGACGTGCGGGGCATCCTGGCCGCCAAGCGCGTCGGCACCCTGAGGTCCGGCGTCCCGGTCTCCTAAGGGCCCGCG
>JAISET010000128.1 GCA_031264015.1 Deltaproteobacteria bacterium
CGCCGGGACCCTGCCCGACTGTCGCCAAATGACCGTCAAAGGCCACGACCACATGTCCTACATCTCCGGCAGCGACCTGCTGGCCGAAGACTTCATCAAATTCTTCCTGGGCTGACGGAGGCCGCCGCCCCGCCTCGAGACCCGCCGCCACACCTTCGCCGTCCCGGCCCCGGACGCCGGCGTCAAGGCTCCGGCCACCGGCGGGGCGGCCGCCAATTTCTCCGGCAAGTGAGGCCGGGGCCCCGCGGCCGACAGGCTTCGGCAAAATTATTCATATCGGACCGGGCCTTTTTGTTAACGCTCCATCAAATTTTAATAATTTAGAACACATCTGGTTGATTTTTCAGTGCCTATGAAGTATATTTGCCTCAAATTGGTGATATAAGCCTGGAAATCACCATGTCGGCCTTGCGGTACTCCCGGACGGCGGTCCCAAGCGGCGGTCCCAAAACGTTAAATTTTCGGAGACAATTTAAAATGGCCCAACATATCTCGATCCGGGTGCCCTGGCACGACGCCGGCTGGAAGGGCTGCGTCTGCGACAAGCCGGAGTTCAACCAGGCGTGCCGCGCCTTGACAAACATCGCCTCTCACTGCTCGGACTTGAGCAGGGAACAATGTCTGAAGCACGCCTCGGAGCCGGTCGTCGGCGACGGCTCCTTCATGCCGCCCTGCTTCACCGAGTCCGGAATGTTCATGTCGGGGCGCGGGGCGGCGGACACCCGCGAGCATCCTTATTCCTACGATCAGAGATACAAGCACATCCTGCCGTCGCGGCTGTCCTCCAAGCCTTATTCCTTCATGGCCAGGCCCTACAAATGGACCCTGAAGACCGACTGGATAGCGGCGCCCTACTCTATATTTTACACTGGATTCGAGTCGTCGAGGGAGATTGAAGTCGGCAGCAACAACTGGATTTCCAGCGGGGTCAACCAGAGGCATATTTTTGATTATTTTTACCGGGACGTCCTCCCGGGGGAGTCGGTCGTCGCCGCCTACGCCAAGTCCGTGCCGTTTGTGGAGAGTTCCGGCCGCATTTTGATCGGTCTCGGCATGGTCGAGTCGGTCGGCGAGCTCAAGGAATACGACTATGCGTCGCCACCGTCTGGGGACATGGCGACAGCCTTCTTCTGGGAAAGAAACATCGTCCATTCCATCCGGAACGACCGCAAAAACGGTTTTCTCTTTCCTTTCGACGAGATCAGAAAATATCTGGCCGACAACCCGCGGCAAAACCCGGACGAGCTGGTAGTCTTCGCCCCCGAGGACTATGTCGACGAATTCTCTTACGCGACCGAGCATCTGTCGCACGACGCCCTGATTTTCACCCTCAACAAAACTGCGGAAGTATTGAAAAAATACGAGGCGATCGGCCTCCCGCCTGGAAACGGGGCCGACTGGCGAGACTGCGCCCTGTGGTGCGAGGAACAGCTGGAAAAAGCCTGGCGGGAAAGAGGCGCCTACCCGGGGCTCGGCGCCGTCTTGTCGGCACTCGGCTGCCCCTACGGGTTCGACGTCGCCAAAGTCATTAGGGCAAAGTGCGACGGCCGGGACTTGTGGAAAAACATCGCCGAGAGCGTCCTCAACCTGCCGTCCATTCTGCCGGAAAGGCTAAAAGGCATCCTCAAGAGCTTCACGACCACCAGGCGCGAGGATTTGGCCGAGATGTTGGAGGAAAAGAATGATTATTTTCAGCTGCTCTCACGCGTCACCCTGACCCTGCCCCAGGCGGAGCTTCTGACTGGGGCCGGGGTGAAAAAAGGCGGCCGGCTGGACGCCTACGCCGACAAGCTGACCGACATTCACTTAAAGGACCAGTCGCAAGAAATAATCGACAACCCCTATCTGCTGTTCGAAAAAACTTACCTGCTGGAGGAAAAATACCGCGTCGGCATCGGAAAAATCGACCTGGCCTTCTTCCCGCCGGAATTCGTCGTCGGCGAGTTCTTTCCGGAGGACGACCTCAAACGCGTCCGGGAGAGCGACGACAAAAGACGCCTGAGGGCCGTCATCGTCTCCGTTTTGGAGCGGGAGGCGGCCTCCGGGAGCAGCCTGATGCTGGCCTCCGACCTCGTCGAGGCGGTGGGCAAATTCCGTACCGACATCCTGGACTCCGGGCCGGAGATACGCCGGCAGACCATCGGGAGCAAAAGCCGGGGACCTTTCTTCGAGGAAAGCTTCGTCCAGTTCCCCGTCGATATAATAACGGAGTCAGGCGAGCTGGGAACGGAGACGGCCGCGCAGCTGGTCAGGCTGAAAAAAATCGACGACGTGATCAGGGGCTTTGTCGACAGCCGCTCCGGACAGACCCTGGACGTCGAGGACCGCTGGGACGACCTGCTCGACGGCGTCCTCAAGGGGGTTGACAGGTCGGAAAAGGACAAGGAGGACGAGTCGCGCCTAGAAAAAGTCGCGGCGATCGGCAAGATGGCCCGCTCGGCCGTCTCCGTTCTCACCGGCGGGGCGGGCACCGGGAAAACGACGACGCTGGCCGCCCTTTGCAAGAGCAAGTCGATCCAGGCCGGGGGCGTCCTCCTGCTGGCCCCCACCGGCAAGGCCAGGGTGGTCCTGAGCAGCAAGTTCAGGGAGGAGTCGATACCCTGCGCGGCCAAGACCGTCTTCCAGTTCCTGAGAAACAGCGGGCACTGCGACGAGAGCACCTGGTCCTATTACCTCTCGGGCCAGATCGACCCGGAAACGCCGGAGACCGTGATCGTCGACGAGAGCTCCATGCTGACGGAGGAGATGTTCGCCGGCCTGGTCGAGGCGGCGCGGGGCGCGAGGCGCGTCGTCTTCGTGGGCGACCCCAACCAGCTGCCGCCGATCGGCACGGGCAAGCCTTTTTACGACCTTGTGCGAAAAATGAAAAATCAGGATGGGCGGCCGCATCACGCCAACCTGACCGTCTCGAACCGCCAAAAACAAGGCGGCAAGACGGGCGTCCGGCTTGACTTGGAGCTTTCAAAACTGTTCACCGAAGACCAGGCCTCCCAGGTCCCGGAAGACTTATTCAGGCGGATATCAGCCGGTGACGAGAACATAGAGTTCATCCCCTGCGACGGGAACAATTCCGTGGAGCCGGCCTTGGAGCTGGCCTTGTCAAAAATCGGCGTCACAGACGTCGAATCGTTCGACAGACTCCTTGGCGGCGAGCTGGACAAAACATACCACAAATGGATGAATTTTGAGTCCGCCGTCCCGGCCGTCGACTGGCAGATTCTCTCCCCGTTCAGGAACAAGGAGATCGCGGGGACGAGGGCGATCAACGCCATCATCCAGTCGCGCTATCGGATTCCAAAACCAGCCAGCCACCGGGGGACGCGCAGCCCGCTCGGCGTCGACGGGATAAGATACGGCGAGAAAGTCATCAACGTTCAGAATCAAGACAGGTCGAAGATCAATCCCGGCCGCTCCCTTAGGCTGTCCAAAAATCAATGTGAGAACTATATAGCCAACGGCGAGATCGGCTTGGTTACCGGCCTCGGGACTCTCGAAAAATCGAACGCCCCCCGCCACCAGGTTCAGTTCGCGACCCAGGACGGCTACATTTACTATTTTGACAGCTCCGTCTCCGAAACTCCCCCGCTGGAGCTCGCCTACGCCCTGACGGTCCACAAGGCGCAGGGGTCCGGTTTCAAGTCCACCATTTTGGTGCTCGCGGAGCCGGAGCGCGGGACGAGCCCCATGGTCACCCGCGAGATGCTCTACACGGCCCTCACCAGGCAAAGCGACAAAATTTTCATTATTTACAACAAGAACCCCCATGAGATCCGCAAGTACGCCGACGCCGAGCACTCTGATCTGGCCCACCGCAAGACCAACCTGTTTGGCGAGACGGTCCTGCGCCAGGTGAAAGACGTCTTCTACGACAGCAACCACATCTTCGTCACGGTGGACGGCACAAGAGTTCTCTCCAAATCCGAGGTCATCGTTTACAATATGCTTTTCGAGGCAGGCCTGGGCCCCGTCTACGAAAGGGAGCTGAGACTGGGAGACGTCGCCGTCCATCCCGACTTCACCATCGCCACCGCCAAAGGCGACATTTTCTGGGAGCACCTCGGCATGCTCGGGGACTACGCCTACCGCAAGGACTGGGAGCGCAAGGAGAGGACGTACGCCGAGCACGGCATTTCTGAAGCTCTGGGGAACTTGGTCCTGTCGAAAGACGAGCTCAACGGCTCCATCGACTCGACAAAAATTAAGGCTCTGATTGAGAAAATCAAAAAGCGCTGACCAATAAATAAGCGGCTCCACGGCATGATAAGGGGGGGGAATGGAAACGGTCGCCAGACCTTGCGGGCCCGGTCCCAACACCCCGCCCCTTAAGGAACCGCCGCAAGGTCGACGGACCGTCGCGGACATCACCAAAACCCGATAAAAAATAAAAAAACCAAGATTTCTTTTCTGTCAAACGGTCCGGGCCTGGCTGACCGGCGAACCAGCCTGGCCAGGCGGTCGGACGACGCTCAAAAAAGAAGAAATCTGGTTTTTTTATCAGCGGCCCTTGAACTTGTTGACCAGCCCCGGGTCGGCTATCAGCGGCCTGGCCAGGCCGAAATACCTGATCCCCGTGGAGTTCAGGATCTGGTCCATCTGCCCCGGTGTTCTGAGCCCCCCGGTCAGGATGACGGCGCCCTTGATTTTTTCGGCTATCCTGGTCGCCTCGGACAGGAAGTAGGCCGGGCTGTCCTTGGAAAACTCCCACCAGTCGCCGCTGATCTCCAGCCCGTCCAGTCCCAGGTCGTCCAGTTTGGCGGCCATGGCGAGGATGTCGCCCAGGTCCTCCGGCTGCCCGCCGCTTTCCCGCGCGTTGATCTTCAAGAGGATCGGGAAGTCCGGGCCGACGGCCGCCCTGACCTTCCCGTAGGTCTCGGCGACTATGCGGGAGCGGTTCTCCCAGGAGCCCCCGTACTCGTCGGTCCGCCTGTTGTAGAGAGGGGTCAGAAATTGGCTGAAGAGAAACCCGTGGGCGGCGTGGATCTCGACCCCGTCATAGCCGGCCTCCTTGGCCCTGACGGCCGCCCCGGCAAAATCGTCCCCCACCCCGGCTATCTCGGCCGCCGTGATCTCCCGGGGCTGGGCGCCGGCATCTCCCGAAAGCGTCCCGCTGGGCGAGAGGAAGAGAGTTTTCTCCCGCTTCTCCGGCGAGGCGTCATCCGGGAAGACCTTGGACATCCTCGAGCCGACGTAGACCTGCTGGGAAAAAATGAGCGCCCCGCGGCTGTGGACCAGCTCCGTCAGCCGACGGTGTCCGGGCAGAAAGCTGTCGTCGTAGAGGGCGAAAATGGGGAAAATGTTGTCCTCTTTGGCGGAGACCCTGGTGAAGCCGGTCAGAATGGTCCCCACGCCTCCCCGCGCCAATTTTTCATAAAGGGCCAGATTCTCCTCGCCCACCTGCCCGTCCGGAGACCGGTCACCCACGGCCGCGCGAAAAAGCCTGTTGGGCAGGGTCAGTTTTTTGAGAGGAGTCTGGTCAAAGATGCTTTTTAATCCCGCCATAAAAACCTCGCAAGATAATTTGCTCACCTAAAATAGTCTTGGCTAGATGAGATTGATGAAACTGCGACAAAATAAACATAGTGTCATTCTAATATAAAAAAAATTCAATAATAAAGGCCTCCACTATAAGTTCCATTTGGCATAGTTGTCATTATCACAGAAATCTAACGTCATCAATTATCTTTCAAAAGAACATATCTTTCATCATTTATATACCTCCTCAACATGTATGTTCTATTTATTTCTACATACTCTTTTTAATCTGTTGTTGCGCAAGGCGTTTTTTGCCAGACAGAGAATGAACATGATAAGCAGGCAGGATTATTCAATTTTTTTTGGACACGTATGATAAAAACTGCATAACCAACCAATCTACGCTTCCTCACCCACCATTACCCCCGGCTATTGACAAGCGCTTTCAAGCCCTCGATTCCTACAGGCGGCGCGTCGGCGCCGACACTCATGTCCGGACAAATGACCGGTCTGGGCAGGAAGGCCCCGGATTTCATGAACTCCTCGGCCAGAATACATCGAAACAGCTCCGTCTCGCCTGAAAAAAGGGCTCCGGGGAGGAAACCAAGAGCATTTTGGCGAAACGTCTCAGTCTGGCGAAAAAAACTGGAACATAGACATATTATTTATAAAAAACGTAAAAAGCCGGACTTGTCGACGTAGGGGAAGCGGTCTTCAAGCAGGCTGGCGACGGCAGATCCGGCTCGGTTGTCGAGAGAATTTTCCATTTGAACCCCCCGTCGCTGGTTTTGGCTTCGTCGGAAGACAGTCATATTTTTCATCATACCTTTTTTTCATTATAACATGTCACAATCTTTCCGCAAGAGACCACGGACTGACCGGACCGACCCTTTTCACTCTCCACCCCACCGTCGGCTGTTTCAAAAAATCCTCCCCGCCGGTCAAAAAACCGGTCCCTCCGCCGGGAAACAAGCCCGGCCAAATTGATGCGGCGCCCCGCCGGAGACCTGGCGGCCTTCGGGAGGCGTCGGCCCTACTTCAGCGCCCGTCCACAGGAGCCTGTCCCGGGGAGCCTCCGGCCGGCCTCAACCAACCCTACTTCTTGGAGTTTCTTCTGTTGCGGCGGTGGTCCCAGGGGGGCGTGGGGTCCGGGTCGGCCCACAGGCCCAGACCGGCCTCCCTAGCCCGGCTCTGGGCCCGCCGAAACTCGCCGCAGATCTTCCTGTCCCTGCAGTACTGCTCGTAGACCCAGGCCTGTCCCAGGGCGATCATCTCGAGGTTGACGGAGACGCCGTCCAGATAGACGACCCCCACCTGGCGGCTGTAGCGGTCGACGTCCATGACCAGCACCGAGACCTCCCGGCCGGCGATCAGCCTGTCCAGGGCCGCCCGCGACTCGTCCCCGCCGTCCTGGTTCTTCTCGGGGGCGTCCAGGCCGTAGAACCTGACCCTGATCCGCTCGAAGTCCCCGGTCAAAACGTCGGCGGTGTCCCCGTCAAGCACCCTCTGGACCCGCCCCTCGTACCTCTCCCGGGCCGCGGCCGGAGCCGTCGGCGCCGCCAGGACGAGCAGAAGGGCCAGCGCGGCCAGAATCCCCGCCATGGCCGGCCGGACCGCCGGACGGTCGTTTTTGGAGGGGCGGAAAACGGCTGGCGGTTGAATTTTGAGGACATCTGGCAGCTTAAATATTCTTAACGACATTAAAATATTACCTTTAGTTCTATTTGACGTTATAATCATACTAACAAAGACCTTAATGGCAATGGCTAATTAACGTTAAAATCAGCCGCCGCCCCGAGGTTGCTCTTAGCAGGAGGTCAGAAACCGACAAAAATCTTGTCCGCCGAGGCCTTTTGGTCTATACTCCAGCGCTAGGACGGACCGCGCCCGCCAAGATCGGAAAAGCCGGCCCGCCGGACCTGAAGAGGCCGACAAGTCGATTTTTGGGGCCTCCGTCCCGCCTTTATGCCCTTCTTGACAAACTCCCGGAGGCGTTTGATGCGTACCAGACGAATTTCTTTGATTGTCGGCCTAGCGGTCATTATGTCCTTCTTCCTCTCCGCATGCAACAAGCCGGCCGAGGAGCGGAAACTGACGATTTTCATCTGGTCGGAGTACATCGACCCCGACGTCATCACCGACTTTGAAAAAACCCGCGGCGTCAAGGTGCAGATGGACTTCTACGAGTCCAACGAGGAGATGATCTCCGCCCTGCAGACCGGCCGCCAGGGCAACTACGACATCATCGTGCCCACCACCTACTACCTGCCGGCCCTGATCAGCCTGAACCTCATCCAGCCGCTGAACAAGAGCCTGCTGCCCAACATCGGCAACGTCGACCCATTCTTCGCCAACGTCGACGAGGACCCCGGCAACCTCTACACGGTCCCCTACCAGTGGGGGACCTCCGGCCTGGTGGTCAGGGGCAGCAACCCCGAAGAGTTTGAAGACAGCTGGTCCCTTCTCTTCGACCCCGAGGTCAACAAGGGCAACTTCATCCTGTTCGACACGGCCAGGGACGTCATCGGCGGCGCCCTCCTCTACCTGGGCTACTCGGTCAACACCACCGACCCCGCGCAGATCAAGGAGGCGGGGGACCTGCTCATCGCCACCAAGAACCGCCCGACTTTTTTAAGCTTCAACAACGGCGTCGACGGGCTGGCCAACGTGATCGGCCGGGTGGCCACCATCGCCCAGGCCTACAACGGGGAGGCGGTCAAGGCCGCCATGGAGGACCCCGAGATCCGCTACCTGATTCCCCGGGAGGGCTGCGAGATCTGGCTCGACGTCTTCGCCATCCCCGCCGCCTCCACCAACGTCGAGACGGCCCACGAGTTCCTCAACTACCTCCTCGAGCCCAAGGTGGCCGCCAGGATGTCCTCCTACTCCAAGTACGCCACCCCCAACGCCAGGGCCCTGGAATTCATCCCCAAGGAGGACCTGGAGAACCCGGGCATCTACCCGCCCGTGGAGATGCGCGAAAAGATGCAGTACTACAAGGATCTGGGCGGCGCCGGGCGCCTGTACGAGGAGACCTGGACCTTTGTCAAGTCCCAATAGCCAGCCCCCGCCGGGCCGTCCCCGCCGCCCCGGGGCCGGGTCACTGGGGCGCCAGGAGCACAAGCTCGACCGCCGCCCCCCGACCAGGTCCCTGGCCCACGTGGACGTCGTCCTGAACGAGCCCCAGAAGTCCGAGAACATCGGGGCCGCCGCCAGGGCCGTGGCCAACACCGGCCTGGGCCGCCTGGTGGTCGTCGCCCCCCGGACCCTCAACCGGGAGCTCATGGAGGCCACCGCCACCGTCCACGCCCTGCCCGTTCTGGAAAACATGCTGGTGGCCCGCACCCTCAGGGAGGCCGTCGAGCCCCACGCCCTGGTCGTCGGCACCACGGCCAGGGCGGGATCCCGCCGCGGCCCCTTTCTGAGCCCCCGCCTGCTGGCCGGGGAGTTGCTGGGGGCCGGGGATCCCCTCCCGACGGCCCTTTTGTTCGGGGCCGAGCGCATGGGCCTGACCACCGCCGAGCTGCGCCTCTGCCAAAAAATCGTCCGCATCCCCACCGCCTCCAGCCGGACCAGCTCCCTCAACCTGGCCCAGGCCGTCCTCATCCTGGGCTACGAGCTCCTGGTGGCCGCGGGCGGGGGCCCCGCCGAGCCCGCCCAAATCAAGCCCGCCCCGCAGAAGTCCCTGAACCTCATGTACGACGAGCTGGAGGACACCCTGGTGGGCATCGGCTTCCTGCCGGCCGACAACCCCGGCCACTGGCTGATGAACGTCAAAAAAATCTTCAACCGCAGCCAGCTGAGCTCCGGCGAGTGCGACCTCCTCCTGGGCCTCTGCCGCCAGATCCGCTGGGCCGTCAAAAACCTCTCCGACCTGGAGCCGACCAAGGGCCGCCCCAAAGTTTACGCCCCCGCCGCCAAAGCCTCCGGCTCCGAGGACTTCCCGCCCGACCCCGCCCCGGAAAAATAATAAAAAAACCGCCCCGGCGGCCCGCAAAAAAAACGGCGTCCATCTTCGAGGCGGCGGCTCTTTTTTTTCCCCGGACGCCGCCCGCCCGGCGCTCGTCCCGAACCAGGCTGGAAAAGCGGGGAAAAGGTCGCGGCAAAGACCCGAAAAAAACAAAAAAAGGGAGGCCGAAGGCGCCTCCCCATTTTTTTTGCCGGTCATGTCCCGCTTGATCGTCCTGGTATTCCTGCTCGTCTTGCTCGTCCTGTCCCGCTTTGTCGTCCCGCTCTACTTTGTCGTCCCGCTCTGCTTGCTCTTTTAGCTCTTTTTGCTCCGTTTGCTCTTCTTGTCCGTCTTGTCCGCGGCGGCCGCGGGTCGGGCGACGGGGGCGCCGCGGGGGCGTCCCCGGCTCCCTAGTTGTCGATCGGGGGTCCCGGCCGTCGCGCGCCAGGGGACCCCCTTTCCCTAATTCCGCCGCGAAGCCGTCTTACTCGACCACGACGCTGATCTTCCGGGGCTGGCTGGGGGCCTGCTTGGGCAGGGCCACGGTCAGCACGCCGTCCTTGATGGAGGCGGTGATCCTCTCCTGGTCGATGGACTCGGACAGGGCGAACTGCCGGTAGTAGTCGCCGACCTCGAACTCCGAGAGCAGGGCCTTGCGGCCTTTGGCCCCCTCGGCGACGCGGCCGAAGATGGTCAGCACGTTGTCCTTGAGGTCCACGTTCAGCCCCTCGGGAGGCACTCCGGGCATGTCGGCGACCACGGTCAGGCCCTCCTCGCTCTCCCAGATGTCCACCGCGGGGCTGAACCGGGGCTCGCCGCTGGTGCTTTCGGCCCCGCCCATGTCCAGGGGCCTCTTTTCGCGGGCGTTCAGCTCCCCGCTGTTGCCGTCTGTCATAATTTAATCCTCCAATTGATGTTCTTTTAATGGCTCCTAAATATTATTAGGTGGTGATATTGATCTGATGGGCCCTGGCCTCGGCGACCTTGGGCAGGATCACGGTCAGCACGCCGTTTTTAAAGCCCGCGGAGGCGGCGTCGGAGCCGACCTTGACCGGCAGGTTGACCGAACGGCTGAAGCTGCCGGCGTCGCGCTCGCGGCGGTGGTAGTTGGCCCCCTCGGCGGCCGGCCCCGTCTTCCTGACGCCCTTGACGGTCACCGTGTCGTTCTTGATCGTCAGCTCCAGGGCGGCCGGGTCGACGCCGGGCAGCTCGGCCGTGAGATAGAGGTTGTCGTCGTCCTCGGTCAGGTTGACCAGGGGGAAAACTCCTGTATAATTTCTCCTGAACTGGCTCACCCCGCTGGCCAGGGTGCTGTAAACGTTCTCCATGTAGTTGCGCATCCGCTCCAGCTCCCAGAGAGGGCCGCCCAGGGCGGGTCCGCGCCATTTGAACAAAGCCATGTCAAACCTCCATGATGATTCCTTATTGTCGATTCCATAACGGACGGGGGTCGTCGCGGTCCTCTTTTTTTTGACCGGCCGGGCAGCTCCCGGCCGCCGTCCCCCACACCAATAAAAATAAACATCATTTCCCGGCTGTCAAGGCCATTTTTTCCGGGGCGGTCAAATTTCTCGACAAAAACCCGCGGAGATTATCCCAGGAAGACCCCGAGACGATGCTGAAATACACCCTGAAGCGGCTGGTCATGATGATCCCGTCCCTGATCGGGATCACCCTGGTCAGCTTCGTCGTCATCCACCTGGCCCCGGGGGAGCCCGCGGACATGGTCGTCGACCTCAACCCCCAGGCCAGCCTGACCGCCAGGAGCCGCCTCAACGAGATCTACGGCCTCGACAAGCCCCTGCACGTCCAGTATTGGAACTGGATCAAAGACCTGGCCTCCCTGGACCTGGGCCGCTCCATGTCCCCGGACAGAAGGCCGGTCAGGGACAAGATCGCCGAGCGCCTCCCCGTCACCCTGGCCTTAAATGTTTGCTCCATGGGGCTCATCATACTAATCAGCCTGCCCCTGGGCCTCCTCTCGGCGGTCAGGGCCGGCTCTTTTTTTGACAAGAGCTCCACCGTCGTCGTCTTCGTCTTCTTCGCCGCGCCGTCGTTCTGGCTGGCCCTCCTGGGCATGTGGCTCTTCGGCGTCAAACTGGGCTGGCTGCCCACCTCGGGGCTCACGTCTCTAAACTACGACCAGCTGGACTCCTGGGGCAAGTTCTCCGACCTGGCCAGGCACCTGGTCATGCCGGTTTTGATCTCGTCGCTGGGGGGCCTGGCGGGCCTGTCCCGGTACCTCAGAAGCAACATGCTGGAGATCATCCGCCAGGACTTTCTGACCACGGCCAGGGCCAAGGGCCTCCCCGAGAGGGTGGTCGTCTGGAAGCACGCCTTAAGAAACGCCCTGATCCCCGTCATCACCATCCTGGGGCTCTCGGTGCCCGGCCTGGTGGGGGGCTCCGTCATCATGGAGTCCGTCTACGCCATCCCGGGGCTGGGGCAGCTCTTCTACATCGGGGTCATGGGCCGGGACTACCCCCTGGTCATGGGCGGCCTGGTCATCGGGGCGGTGCTGACGCTTCTGGGGAACCTCCTGGCCGACCTGGGCTACGCGCTGGCCGACCCCAGGGTCCGGGACCAGGCCTTCAAGGGGGCCGGGTCGTGAGGGCGCCGGCGGCTCCGGGCCGCGGCCGGTCTCATGGCGGCGGCCGCCCGCCGCGGGACTTTTTCCTCCAACCCCCTCGTCAGGAGGTTTAGATGCGCCCGGCCAACCTGCTCGCCGGCGTCCTCAGAAACAAGCTGGCCCTGATCGGCGGCCTGGTCGTCCTGTCGCTGTTCGTCGTCTCCTGGCTGGCCCCGGTCGTCTCCCCCCACGACCCGGAGAAGATCAACGTCGCGGCCCGCTTCAAGGCCCCGGGCGCGCCGGGCCACCCGCTGGGCACCGACTCCCTGGGCCGGGACGTCCTCAGCCGCATGATCTGGGGCTCCAGGGTCAGCCTCAAGGTGGGCTTCGTGGCCGTGGGCCTGTCCACCCTGATCGGCCTGATCCTGGGCGCCCTGGCCGGCTACCACGGGGGGCTGGTGGACGCCCTGGTCATGCGCTTCTGCGACCTGATGCTCTGTTTTCCCAGCATGTTCCTAATTTTGTCCGTCATCGCCGTCCTGGAGCCCTCCATCTGGAACGTCATGATCGTCATCGGGCTGACCAGCTGGATGGGGGTGGCCCGCTTCGTCCGGGCCGAGCTCATGTCCCTCAAGGGCCGTGACTTCGCCCTGGCGGCCAGGGTCCTGGGGGCCTCCGACTTCCGGGTCATCTGGCGCCACCTGCTGCCCAACGCCATGGGCCCGGTGCTGGTCGCGGCCACCCTGGGCGTCGCCGGGGCCATCCTGACCGAGAGCGCCCTCTCCTTTCTGGGCCTCGGCGTCCAGCCCCCGACCCCGACCTGGGGGGCCATTCTCTCCGACGGCAAGAACTACCTGGAGCGGGCCTACTGGCTGTCCCTGTACCCCGGCCTGGCCATCCTGGTGACGGTCCTGAGCTACAACCTCCTGGGGGAGGGTCTCAGGGAGGCCCTGAACCCCCACAACACCAGGCTCTCCGAGACCTGAGGGCCGGGCGCCGGCCGGCGCCCGGCGGGCCCGCCCCGAAGAAAGAAGACCGATGCTGCACTCCACCGCCCTGGACGACCTGGGCCTCAGGCACGGGACCGACAAGTCCTCCGGGCCCAAGGGCCACGACTTTCTGCGCAAGTACGAGTTTTTTCTCGCCCCCCTGAGGGACGCGGACTTCACCTTCCTGGAGCTGGGCGTCTTCATGGGGGCCAGCCTCAGGGTCTTCGGGGAGTACTTCAGCCGGGCCAAAATCGTCG
Source organism: Deltaproteobacteria bacterium (assembly GCA_031264015.1). GTDB lineage: Bacteria > Desulfobacterota > Desulfarculia > Adiutricales > Adiutricaceae > JAIRNQ01. The sequence continues at coordinate 13,237 of JAISET010000128.1, forward strand.
GGGTGGACAACAACCCCCAGGTCGGGTCCTTCGACGTCGGCCGGGCCGAGGTGGTCATCGGCGACCTGGCCGACCACGACTTTCTGACGACCCTGGCCGCCCTCGGCGCCAAGGTGGTCCTGGACGACGCCTCCCACTGGTGGCCCGACCAGCTGAGGGCCCTGGGCGTCCTCTACCCCTCCCTGGGCCCCGGCTCGGTCTACATCCTCGAGGACGTCCACACCTCCTTCGAGCCCCTGGCACCGCACTTCAGCGTCGGGGCCAGGTACTCCCCGTTCTACCTGGTGACCAAGATAGCCGAGTACATGACCGGCAACGACCGCCCCTCCCCCGTCATCCCCGGCAAAAACCTGGTGCCCCTGAAACGCGACGAGTCCCTGGACTCCGAGATCAGGGCCCTGGCCGACCTGACCGACGCCGTGGTCTTCATCGAGAGGGCCTGCGTCCTGATTAGAAAATAACCGGAGGCCCGGCCCGCCGGGGGGCGGCCGCCATTTTTAGGAGACCCGCGCATGTTCTACTCAGCCGACCACGACTCCCCCTTCGGGAAAATGCTTCTGGCCTGCCGCGGCGGGGCGCTGACAGGCGTCTGGTTTGTCGGGCAGAAACACTTCCCGGAGGACGCCGCCAATTATTTGAGGAGGAGCTCCCCGGTCCTGGTCAAAACCAAAAAATGGCTGGACGAGTATTTTCTCGGCCGCGACCCCGGCCCGTCCCTCCCGCCCCTGGCCCCGGAAGGCGGCGAGTTTCGCCAACTGGTCTGGTCGCTCGTCAAAAAGATACCCCGCGGCCGCGTCGCCTCCTACGGGGACCTGGCCCGGGAGGCCGCCGAAACGCTTGGCAGGACGGCCGTGTCGGCCAGGGCCGTCGGGCAGGCCGTCGGCCGCAACCCGCTCTCCGTCGTCGTCCCCTGCCACAGGGTGGTGGGCTCCGACGGCGGCCTGACCGGCTACGCCGGGAAACTGGACGTCAAGCGGGGGCTTCTGGAGCTGGAGGGGGTCGACCCGGGGCTCCTCGAAAAGATCGGCCCCGCCGCCCTCAACGACCGGAAAAAGAAAGCCGCCTGAAGCCCCGGCCGGGGGCGGGGGAAGCGGCGACGGCGGACGAGGCGGCCGGCCACCGCGTCAGACGCTCCAAACAAGAAATAATCAACTGATTATTTTTCTTGACTTTCCGTTTAGAACCGGCTCATCCTAAAAAAACAGAACGGAGGAATGTCTCTTACTCCGCCCCCGCCGCCTCCGCGGATTTCGATCACCCCCATGGGAAATCGCTTTCCCATGGGGTTTATTTTTGGCCGCGACGGTCGCCGACCGGCGGACGAGCGGAAAAATTACGGACCGTATACATAAGACACTTTAAAATACAAATAATCAACTAATTATTTTTCTTGACTTTACCGCGCCGCCAGACTTCAATACAAAAAGAGAAATGGGAAAGCCGCCCTCACCCGGCGGCGGCCCTCTTTTCTCGCCGCCCGCCCGTCCGGGGGAGTATTTTTCCGGCGGAGGGCGCCAATGTGGACGGACTTTTGTCAGCCTCCCAACAATCAAGCATGCGGCCGAAGCCCCGGCGGTCGACCGGCGGGGCTCCCCGCGGAAAGCTTGCCGCTTGTTTCAATTTTGTCGCGATCATGACTAAAATTACCGGCGGGGCGGGGGAGCCTCGCTTTCCCCGCCCCCGGTCGCCTCGTTTCGATTGACGCCAGCCCCCCGCGGGAATTTATTTTCCCGCGGGGTTTTTTAATCGGGGAGCAAGAAGAGCTTTCGAACCAGGCGTTCCGCCGGCGAGCCACCGTCAGGGGATCTTGAACACTATGGGCACGGTTATTGTCAAAACGCTCTCCTCCAGCTCGCTGGGGAACGGCGGCAGGGGGTTGACCCTGTTCATCAGGCCCAGGACCTCGTCGTCCAGAACCTGGTGGTTGGAGCTCCTGGAAATATGGCTCGACGTCACCCTGCCCTGGCGGTTGACGGTGAAACGCACCTCCACCGTCCCCTGGACATGCCTCTCCCGGGCCTGGCGGGGATATTTCTTGTTTCTCTCCAGCCTTCTCCAGACCTGGCTCACATAGGCGTCCCTGGCCCTGGGGTTGCCCCGGCCGGTTCCTCCCCCGACCCCGCCCCTGCCGTCGCCCTGCTGGCCGCCCTCGCCATGTCCCGAGCCGCGGCCGCCATGACTGGCCCGGTCCCCGGACTGGCGGTCGCGGGCGTTTGGCGGCTGCTCCCGGCGCGGCCTGCGCTGGCGGGAAGGCTCGGGCTTTTTCTCCGGCGGCGGGGGCGGCGGCGTGAAAACCGGGGTCTCCTCGGCCTTGGAGGCCAGGCTCTCCAAAATGGTCAGGTCCTCCGGCTCGGGGTCGGGTTCGGGCTCCGGATCTGGTTCGGGCTCCGGTTCGGGTTCGGGTTCCGGCTCAGGCTCGGCCTCCTCGACGACGGCGGCCTCCTCCCCGCCGCTTCCGCCAGGCTCCCCGCCAAGCGGGTCGTAGACCTCGTAGTCGAAGACCATGGTGGCCAGGATCTTGTCCTTTTCCTGGGCCTGGCCGGGCAGGACGATGACGGCGACCAACGTCAGATGAATGGCCAGGGCCAGGAATATTGACCGCCAAAAGATCCTTTTGTGTATCTTTAGAAATATGTTGTCCATATGCAAGTTTCTTTATATAAGTGCAGAGTCTTTATTTATTGCCCGACCTGAGGCCGGCCGAACCGGCGGCCAGCGGGACGGGGAGGACGCGCTTCTCCGGCGCCCCGGGGGCGGGGAGGACAAGCCTTTCCGCCGCCCCGGGGGCGGGCCCCGCCTGCCTGGGGGCGGTCGAATCCGGCTCGGGAACGAGCTCGGGCGAGCCCTCAAAACGCGTCCTGGTCAGCCTGGCCCCCAGCCGGCCGATGCCGACGGCGGCGTTTTTACCAATGCTTCTGATGGAGGAGTTGATCTTGTTGTAAGCGACGACGGCGGGAATGGCCGCCACCAGGCCGACGGCGGTCGCCGACAGGGCCTCGGCGATCCCTGGGGCCACCACGGAAAGAGTCGTCTCCCCGGTGGTCGCGATGCCGATGAAGCTGTGCATGATGCCCCAGACAGTCCCGAAAAGCCCCACGAAGGGACTGGTGGAGCCGATGGTGGCCAAAATGGAGACGTGGCTCTCGGCCCTGTCCAGCAAGGGCAGAAACGACTCCCTCATGGCCCGCTCCAGCCGCTGGCAGAAATCCGAGCGGGACTCGCCGCCCGCCAGGTCGCGGGACTCGGAAAGACCGGCCTCCACCATGGCCCGGGCGACGGGGGGAAAATCGGCGGGGCTGACCGACGCCCCGGCCTCGGAGGCGTAATTTTTAAACCTCCTCATCTGCCGGGCGAGCCAGCCTAAAAAAGCCGTCTTCTCGAGTATCACCGCCCACGAGGAGAATGAGGCCAGGACGAGGAGGACCATCACCGCCTGGACCACGGGGTCGGCCTCCAGAAACATTTTTTTCACCGAAAAGTCGCCAAAGTCGCCCATTATGTCACCTATGATTATCCCGGCCCCATAAGCAAGACCCATGATCCGGGCCGCGGCCGTCAGTTCGAAACCGGCGGGCTCCCCCGCGGGACATGGTAATGTGTCGCGCACCCGCGGGGAAAGGTCCGCCGGGCGCGGGCGGGGTTGAAAAGGAGCCCTCGTCGGAAAAACAAGGCCCCGGGCCCCGGCGCCGCGTCGAATTTTTAAAAAAGGGCCCCCGGGCCCCCCGGCGGACGGCCGAAGGCCCGGGGGGGCGCCGGGTAGTTAGAACGTGAAGTTGACGCCCAGAACTACGTGCCTGGCGGGGGCCCAGAGAGTCCTGGCGCCGCGGTTTCCCGTGTTGCCGGAGCGGGCGGGGGCGTACAGCTTGTCAAAAATATTGTTGAGCGACAGGGAGACGCTGTACTGGCGCTCCCCGCCTCCCGTCAGGCCGACGGTCAGGTTGGCGGTCCCCCAGCCGGCGTAGAACCCCCTGCCCCCGCGGGCGTTGATCTGGTCCTCGGCGTTGGAGGCGAACTCGAGGCGCAGGTCCCCGTAAAAATTCAGCTGCTCGGCCAGGGGCCGCTCGTACTGGAGACCGGCCCGGCCTGCGAACAGTGGCGTCCGGCTTTTAGTCGAGGCCGGGAGGACCGAGTTTCTCTGGACCGACTGCTTCCTTTTGGTGACGGCAAAATTGGCGTAGGGCGTCAGCCCCAGCTCATGCAGCCTGTAGGAAACGGATATCTCGGAGCCCATGGTCTTGGCGAAACCGATGTTTTCAAAAACGCCGCCGACAACCGACAAGTCCTGCTCGATGAAGTCCTTGGCGTCGTTGAAGAAGAGGGCCACGTCCAGCTCCAGCGAGTCGCCGGCATATCTGGCGCCGACCTCGTAGTTCAGGGACGACTCGGGCTTCAGGTCGACGTTGACGCCGCGGACGCTGGCGAAAAGCTGGGTGAGCATCGGATAGCGCTTGCCCTGGGAAAACAGGGCCCTGAAGGCCAGGGTGTCGCTGTGCCTGTAGACCAGGCCCACGTTGGAAATAAAGTCGGAGTAGCTGACTTTCGTCCCTTTCATGTCGGGATTGTAGGTGGTTGGGCTGGCGGCGCCGCCGCCGCCGCCGCCACCGCCGCCGCCGCCGCCGCCGGAGGCGGGAGGTGTCCCGGTTGCCGACCAGTCGTCATAGCTCCTTTTGCTCCAAACATGACGCAGGCCGAGGGTCAGAAACCATTTGTCGACAAAATTCCACTGATCCTGGGCGAAAGCGGCCATGTCGTCCTGGGTGATGGCGGCCGTGACGGAATAATAAGGACTCGGCGTCGTCGAAGTCAGATCCACCAGGCTGTGCTGCCACTCGAGCCCGGCCAGCAAATTATGTCTGCCCAACTGAAATTCCGACTGGAGGGAGTTGGTGAACTGTTTGTTCAAACTGTCGGTGATGTTGGTCTCGGCCCCCGTCGAAGGATTTTCACTAAACCTGTAACGGTCCATCTTCGAAAAAGACGTTTTGAAAGTCAGCCTCTTCAGAAAGTCGGTGAGGTCGTCGGCGATGAAGGTGGCCAGTATCGTCTCCCTGGTCGTGTCGGTGACGGTGATCGTGTCCGTCGGCTGAGTGATCATTTCTGTCGACGTCTGGGAGTGGTTCTCGTAACGGTCGGCCTGCAGGTTGAGGCTGTAGTTTCCCCAGTCGTAGCCCAGCTGGGAGGCGTAGTCGCGGTTTCTGTATGAGCTGCCGACGCCCTTGTCGATCGAGACCCCGCTGCTGTTGTAGGCCCCCTTGGGAAACCTCCGGTCCCCGACGTTGGCCCCGTCGGCCGAAAAACGATAGTTGAAGCCGCTTTCCAACCTGCCGAAGACGGAGGCGTTCAGCGTTATCCCTTCCGAGGAGGTGTTGTAGGTGGTGCCGGTGGAGAAACCGAGAGGTTTCGAGCCGCCTTTTTTGGTGATTATGTTGATGACGCCGCCGATGGCCTCCGGGCCGTAGAGGACGCTGGACGGCCCCTTGATGACCTCGATGCGCTCAATCTGGCTGGGGGTTATCTGCACCGTGCTGTAGCCGTAGTTCGGCTCGACGACCCTGACGCCGTTGACCAGTATCACGGTCCTGCCGGAGCTCTCGCCCCTCATGGCCACGTGCCCCATGCCGGCCTCGGGGTAGAGCTCGGTCAGGTCCACGGCCATTTCCACGTTGGGGATTCTGGTCAGTATATCCGTGATGGTGGTGGCCGGCATTTTTTGAATGTCCTCGGCGGTGATGACGCTCACCGACTGCGGAACCTCCATGATGTCCTGAATGACCCGGTTGACGGAGACGGTCACCTGCCTCATGGTGACGTCGGATTCATAATCCTCCGCCTGGGCCAGCAAAATCGGCTCCCCGCCCGGACTGTCGGCCGCCAGGATCACAGGGGGCTGGAAGATGGAAAAGAGGGCGAGCAGGCCCGCGAGCGTCAGTTTGAGGACGGCTTGGCTCGCAAATCCGCGGTCGAAACTAGTCATGGAAATTTCTCCTTGAGATCATACTGAAAATTGCGGTTTCCTGACGAACAAGGCCTGAAAACCGTTTTTTTAGCTCCCTGGCAAAACTAAAACTTTTTTGGACGTTAATAACAATTAAGAAGAAGATATGATTGCATTTCAAGTTATATTTAAAAATATATTTAAACAGTACTCGGCATATTAAAAGAGTAGTTATTTCTATATGCAATATTCGCTTACTTTGCGCAGTTGCAGGAAAATTTAATTGCATAATAGAAGAAAAATTTTGCAAAATAATCATGGCCGTTAAAGGACACGCAAAATCGACGTGGACTAAATGTAAAGGAATTATTTTGGGACGGGCTTCAGCCACGTAGCTAGAAACATTTTTTAAAAGTCAAGACTTTTTTTTAGTGGAGCAATGCTACTATAAACTATTTTTTTAAATTTTATTTATGGAGCCTCAAGATTTGCTTTTTGGTTTGTAGACTATCCAGCAAAGCACCAGCGTGTGATTTATCTAGGCGGGCGGTCGCCCCCGCTTCCCTTTGGGTTTCTGACCTTGAGGACTGTCCGGCGAAGAACCAGCCTGTGATTTATCCTTAGGCGAGCGTCCTCGCTTTCTTTTAGGCTTAAGGCCCCCCTAAGAAAGAGTCTGCCGAAGAGCCTGACAAGAAAGAGCCGGCCGGGGAGCCTGACAAGAAGGCGCCGCCCGGGAAGGGGAGGCCGCAACCCTCCCCAGACCCCTCCAACAATTGTATAATATGATCACAATTTCTAATATGAGTATTAGCGAGGGTTATTAACTTGATAGATAAATTTCTTCATGATTCTTTATTCTTATATTATTAAATAAATTTATACAAATAATAATTTACTTATATATTCAACTTCATAATTATGTTGAGCTATATCAAGGAAAAAATATTTTAAATCAATAGCCGAACTAATTTCAACTTTATTAAAAACACATAAAATATATAAAACCGCTAATGCTGTACGTTTATTACCATCAACAAAGTGATGATTTTTAATTAATGAACGTATAACTGATGAAATTTTATCTTCTATATTAATAAAATAATCAACAGATGAGTAGCATGATAAAGAAGTTATTATATTTTTAGTATTATTAATTACTTTACTATTTATATTTACTATTTTTTTTCACTTATATAATAAAAATTCATAATTATTTATCCTTTAGAAATGAATATATGTCGCTCCATTCTATTAAACTTTTTTCAAATAATTGATTTACCTCATCGTCAGATATTAAAATATTATTATTATTTTCTAAGAAATTATTAATTGACTCTAATAACTTAGCTGCCTTGGTTTGTTTCTTTTCTTCCATAACACTTCTCCATTATGCTGGAACCCGAACGTTAGCGAGGATTATTAACTAATATGTTAGTATTAATTAAGTTAAACATAATATTACTATATTTGATCATCAGGATGCTGATCATTCCACGCCATAAGTAATCGTGTAAAATTTAGTATACCATATCTTTTATGTATAGTTATACACCAATCAAATATAATCTTTTTTAATTCATTTGTTATATCTGATCTATATGAATGTATATCATCAAAAGTATTATATATTTTATCTTCTATTAATACTTGACATACTTCTTCATGATTTAAATTATTAATATGAGCGTGTGCTGGTATATGATCGTTCGAATATACTACAATTTCTACATTATATCCATCATGTCTACTACACACAGTAGACATCTCATTCATATTATAAGCAGTTAATTGTTCTAATAGTTTACCAGCTTTACTTAATTTTTTCTCCTCCATGATTCTTCTCCTAAACTATTCTCCTAGTAATGTTAGCAAGGATTATTGATAAATTCTACCTCATATTAAAATATTTCCGATACCATATCATCCAATTATCAGTGTATATATTTTTACGTAATGCTGGTATATCTTTATTTTCAGTATTATATAAATTATAAATATGTAATATACCTAAATCTATTAATTTATTTATTGCATCAGTACATTTATCATACTTTCAATTTATCTACTCTATAACTCTGATCTACTTCAGTCATTAATCCTAGTATAGGACTAACAGCATTAAGTAAAGGCTCCGCAGCCAAGCCAGGCGACAACGCGCCTCCGCCGGAGCCGCGCGGCGAGGATGAATTGCCTGAAGGCGACGCGTCGCCTCCAGTAAGCCCCAAAGAGCGGGCAAGCCAGGAGAATCT
>JAISET010000153.1 GCA_031264015.1 Deltaproteobacteria bacterium
CCTCCCGGGTGCGGCGCCCACAGGCCGGCCGCGGGACGGGCAGGGCGCCCGGACGGCCGGAAGGGGGGACGCCGGCTTCCCCGGGAGTCGTCCTCAGCGGATGGAGACGATGACGTAGTCCTTGGGCCCCTTGGGGGTGATCACCTGGACCTCGTCGCCCTCCTCCCGGCCCAAAAGAGCCTTGCCGATGGGGGTGGCCACGGACAGAAGACCCTCGTCGGGGGCCGACTCGTAGGGGCCCACCAGGGTGAATGTCCTCTCGTCCCCGGTCTCGACGCTCTCGAAGGTGACCGTGGCCCCGAAGACGCAGCGGGTGTAGGGCCCCCGGACCTCCTCGACCCTGGAGGAGGCCACCTGGCTCTCCAGGCTTTGGATGCGCCCCTCGATGAAGCCCTGGCGCTCCTTGGCGGCGTGGTATTCGGCGTTCTCCGAGAGGTCGCCGTGCGCCCTGGCCTCCGAGATGGCCTGGATGACTCTGGGCCTCTCCTCCTTGATCAGCCTGTCCAATTCCTTCTTCAGCTTGGCCATCCCTTCGCGGGTGATGGGGGCTATGTCCATGATTTCCCTCTAAAGCGTTGTGTCTGGCGGAAAAAAAGACGGCCCGCCCTCGAGAGGACAAGCCAGCGCCTGGTTGCGGCCGCCCCGAAAAAAGACGGCCCTTATAAGAAGACGACGGCCAGAGGAGAGACTCCCCGGCCGACTGGGATAGTTTATGGCAAGAGTAAAAAAAAGGCAATACCCCGGCGCCGGGAAAAACGACCCCGGCCGGAGGAAAGACGGCGGGCGGGCGGCCGGCGGGCGACAGGAGGACGCCGGGCGGGCGGCGGCACCCCGCGGCCCGGCCCGGGGACGGGGGAGCCGGGAAACATCCGCGCCCAAACGCCTGACTGCCCATGGCCTCTGCCGCTAAATTTAGAGTTCGGGGCGACGATTTTTTCGCCCAAGCCCATCACTTGGAAAAACGGCGGCGCAAACGACGGGCGCGCGGCCGGCAAAAGGGAGGGTCTTCGCCCCTGCGGGCATATTTTCTAAGCCCCTGGGACCGTGTTCGACTATTTGGCGCGGCTTAAATTTTAATTGATTTTCTATGTTGCATATTTAAGCTCTTTATGTTAAATTTATAATCTCAAAGGCAATTTCGGCCTGGGCACACTCTAGGAAAGGATCTCAAAAAATAGATTAAGGCTAAAAAAATGACTCTTCCCTTAGGAATTCAGAACCAAAACCGTGGGCTGGCGACCTCAACCGGTCTGATTTTAAGTGCGAATTAGCTGGAAATAAACCTAAGTTTTTTCCCTGGGCGACATAATTTCCAGGAAGTTGCCGGCGGACGAGAGCCGAGAGCCGGCTCGAAACCAGGACATTGGCACCTAAAAGGACCAAAACATGAGACGGCGAGAAAGGAAAATATAAAGTCAAAGATAAGGAAAAGATAAGAAAAGGTTAAGAAAAATTAAGATAAAGTCAAGATAATAATAAAGTTTGATGGCAAAAAGAGTGAAAGGTCAAGCAAATACATAGATAAAGTAGAAGGTACCAGCAAAAGAGATTTTGATATAAATTTAAAGAAAAATTAAATGCCAAAGATAGATAAAAATAAACAAAGATTATAAAAAAATGGAAAAAGAGTCAAACAAAATGTCAAGCCAAGGAAAACATATTTTCTTAAACGGCAAAAACCATATCAGTTAACATGCAGTTTACCAAACAGCAAGCCCGTATGCGCACTTGCGTATGAGAAATCTGTCATGAAACAAGACAGCAAAATTATGTTCGTCCTGGCGTTCGTCCTGATGGCCTCGTTGTTGGGGCTCGCCCTGTTGTTCCGCGCCTGCTCCAACAACCCGGACGTACAATATAAAAAGGGCCTCGCCTACTATCATGGCGTGTTTGTCGCCGTTGACAAAACCAAAGCCGCCCAGTGGTACCAAAAAGCCGCCGATCAAGATCATGCCAATGCTCAGACCAACTTAGGCGCGATGTATTCAAACGGCGAGGGCGTCCCGACGGACAAGAGCAAAGCCGCCCAGTGGTTTCAAAAAGCCGCCGATCAAGATAATGCCATCGCTCAATTTAACTTAGGCTTAATTTATTCAAACGGCGAGGGCGTCCCGATGGACAAGAGCAAAGCCGCCCAATGGTACCAAAAAGCCGCCGATCAAGGTTATGCCTTTGCTCAGAACAACTTAGGCGCGATGTATTCAAACGGCGAGGGCGTCCCGACGAACAAGAGCAAAGCCGCCCAGTTGTTCCAAATGGCCGCTGATCAAGATATTGCCGGTGCTCAATATAACTTAGGCTTGATGTACTTAAACGGCGAGGGCGTCCCGATGGACAGGAGCAGAGCCGCCCAGTTGTTCCAAAAGGCCGCGGACCAAGGAAATACTTCTGAATTGATCAACCTGGCCCGTATGTACGCCCGCGGCGTTGGCTTTAAAAGAGACATAAACAAGGCCGCCATCCTGCTCCGATTAGCCGCCGAACAGGGCGACCCTGACGCTCCGACTTACCTGGAGAACATTCGCGACAACAGACCTTTTTAACTATGCGACCGAGTAAAATTCCATACAAACATGAGCCAATCATAATTTCAAAGCATGAGGCCCGGATTCATTCGATTATTATGGGCGTCAAACGACCGCCCCGGCTCGCGCGCCCCGGCCGGGCGGGTTGACTTAAGCCCGCCGTTCGGGAAGAATAACCCCCGCCAAGGCCGCCGGCGTCAAAGGGCGGGCGCATGTCAAAGAAGACCGGGACCCCTTGGTCGCCCGGGGAAATGTTCGGGAATGTTTTCATGAAGGATTTCATACGGAAAAAGGTCCTCTCGGCCCTGGCCGGCCTCAAGGAGAAAAACGGCTGGGAGGTCGACCTGGAGACGCTGCCCGTCGGCCTCGAGGAGCCGGCCAACCCCGACTTCGGGCACCTGGCGGCGACGGCGGCCCTGACCCTGGCCAAGCGGTTGCGGGCCAAGCCCCGGGACCTGGCCGCCATGATCGTCGCCGAAATCAAAGACCCGGAGGGCCTCGTCCAGTCCATGGAGATAGCCGGGCCCGGGTTCGTCAACTTCCGGCTCTCCCAGGCCTTCTGGGCCGGAAAACTCCGAGAGATTCGGGCGGCCGGCTCCGACTACGGCCGCGGGGCACCCACCGGGCGGAAGATCCAGGTGGAGTTCGTCTCGGCCAACCCCACCGGGCCCCTGCACGTGGGCCACGGCCGGGGGGCCGCCCTGGGCGACGCCCTGGCCCGGATACTCTCCTGGCTGGGGAACTCCGTCGAGCGGGAGTACTACGTCAACGACGCCGGGCGCCAGATGCGCATCCTGGGGAACTCCGTGCTGGTCAGGATCCAGGAGAGGCGGGGCGAAAACCCCGGGATCCCGGAGGATTTTTACAAGGGCGACTATATTAAAGACCTGGCCGCCAAATACGAGCCGGGGCTGGCCCCCTCCTTCTTCGAGAAACCCCGCGACGAGCGGGTGGCCGTCCTGTCCCGGATGGCCGCCTCGGACATCCTGGACGGCATCAAGGCCGACCTGGCCGACTTCCGGGTGGACATGGACGAATGGTACTCGGAGAGAAGCCTTTTCGAGCGCGGGCTGGTGGAGGACTGCTTCAAATTCATGGCCGGGGAGGGCCTGACCTACGAGGAGGACGGCGCCCTCTGGTTCAAGTCCGTCCCCTTCGGTGACGATAAAAATAGAGTCCTGCGCAAGTCCGGCGGGGAGCTGACCTACTTCGCCTCGGACGTCGCCTACCACAAGGACAAGTTCGACCGGGGCTACGACCTGGTGGTGGACGTCTGGGGGGCCGACCACCACGGCTACATCCCCAGGGTCAAGGCCGCCGTCCAGGCCGCGGGCCGCGACCGCGACAGCCTCTCGGTGGTCCTGGTCCAGATGGTCAACCTGCTCAGGGACGGCCAGGCCGTCAACATGAGCACCCGCAGCGGCGAGTTCGTGACCCTGAGGGAGGTGGTCGACGAGGTGGGGGCCGACGCCGCCCGCTTCATCTTCCTGACCCGCAGCCACGAGTCCGCCCTGGACTTCGACCTGGACCTGGCCAAGACCCAGACCAAGGACAACCCCGTCTTCTACGTCCAGTACGTCTGCGCCAGGATCAGCAGCCTGACCGCCAAGGCCGCCGCCGCGGTCAAACAAAACGTCCCCGACCTCTCCCTTTTGACCGAGGGCGCCGAGCTGGACATTATCCGGCATCTGGCCGCGTTTCCCGAGGTGGTCGCCAACAGCGGCAGACGCCTGGAGCCCCACCTGCTGACCGCCTACCTCACGGCCCTGGCCAGACAGTTCCACCAGTACTACGGCGCCCACCGGCTGGTCGACGACGGGAACCCCGCCCTCTCCGCCGCCCGTCTGGAGCTGGCCGCCGCCATCCGCCAGGTGGCCGCCGTCGGCCTGGGCCTGCTGGGTGTCGGCGCCCCGGAGAAGATGTAGGCCGAACACAAGACAGGCGTATGTCTTTATCATGACTTGCCGCCGGCCCCGGGGAACGGAAGCGAAACAATGACCGGACCGCGAGGCCGGTTATAACCGACGACACAATCCGTCCGACGGCGGGAGCGACGACGGAAGCGGGAGCGGCGGGAACAAAACAAGATCGACAAGGACAATAGCAAAAACAATCTCAACAATAGCAAGAACAGTGTCAACAACATTAACAATAGCGACAATAACAACAAGATCGACAAGATCAAAGAACAGGAACAGGCGGAAGACCGACAAAAACAAAAATTAGAGCGCCATCAGCGGAAAGAAGAGCGTCATCACACCACGGGGGACTCGCCCCGGCGGTTTCCAGCGGGGAGACTTAAGACATGAACCTCGAAAACCAACCGATTTCCGACAGCTCCGAGGCCCTCGCCGCCGGCATGCCCTGCCCGCCCGGACAGGACGAGCTGCGCCAGAACGTGGTCAAGCTCGTGGACAGGCTCCTGTCCAAGGAGACCAACTTCTTCGACCACTACCGCATCCGCAAGCTGGGCGGGCTGCCGGAACAGACCAAAAGCGGGCCCGACTCCCCCGGGCCGCCCGGGCCCCGCCCCCCGAAGGCAGCCCCCATGTCCGCCGTCTCCGACGACGAGGCCAGAAAAGCCGCCCTCTCGGCCAAAAATCTGACCGACTCCAAGGGCGTCAAGTTCCAGGCTTACAACCTGACCCAGAACATGACCCAGAACCTGCCCGCCCACCTGGCCTCGAGCACCCTGACCCCGGTCGACGCCCCCCTGCCCGACGACCCCGCGCCCGGGGAAGGCGCCGGCCCGGCCGAGGCGTCCCCGTCGGCCGCCGCCGAACCGGGGCATCCGGAACGGGAGTCCTCCCCGCCGGAGGCGTCCGCGTCGGCCGCCGCCGAACCAAAGCCGCCGGAAGCGTCCCCGTCGGCCGCCGCGGAGCCCGGGCCCTCAGGACCCGAGCACCCCGTCAAGGAGACAAAACAGACGCGGCCGGTCAGGATCGAAACCCGGACGCCCGAGACGGCCGGTCTTGAGAAAGATTCCGCCGCCGCCGTCAAAACCCCCGGCCCCGCCGAATTAAAACCCGCCGCCCCGGAAAAGGCGTCCCCTCCCGCCCCCCCGGCCGCTGACGACGGCAAAAAAGACACCAAAAACGGCGCCGTCGGCGCGTCCGTCAGCAGCACCGGGAACGGCTCCCCCGACGCGGTCGCAGGCAAGGTGAAGTCCGGCTCCTCCAACGGAAAGACCGGCGTTTCCAAGAACGCGCCCCCGGACCAGGCGTCCCCCGGCTCCCCCGACGCGGCCGTCGTCATCGCGGTCGACGAGGGGCGGCAGGAAAAACCCGCCGCCGCGTCCCTGCTCCCGAAAAAAGACTCCAACGGCCTGAGGCTGGTCAAGTGGCTGACCCGCCTGTGCCTCTCACTGGTCGTTCTCGTCTGGGTCTTCGTTTTGGGTCTGATCGTCGGCCGGGTCTCCCTGGACTCTCATTCCCCGACCCTCTCCTCCGTGCGGGCCGCGGCCGCGTCGCTCTTCGGCGGGGGCGCCCCCGACCGGCCGGACGCCTCGGAGACGGCCGCCGCCGCCCCGGCCGAGGACGGAGAGGCCACGGAGATGGCCGCCCTGTTCGCGGACGAGATGGAGCCCATCAGCGCCGTCTACCCCGTGGTCATCGAGGACTTCAACCCCGGCTACAACCCGGAGAGGGGCGGCTACTGGACCGCCTACCGCAGGACCGCCGACATCGAGCCCGCCGCCTCGCCCACCGGCGCCCGGGCAGGCGGCCCCCGGGGCGGGACAACCGGAAAGGGCTTTGATCCCGAGACGGCCAGGCAGGCCTACGCCGACGCCGTGGCCCAGGCCGAGGCCTCCGCCCCGGCCGGAGCCGACCTGGCCGCCGCCGTGGCCCCCGCCCCCAAAACCCCGGCCGCGCCCCCGACCGACGACGGGCCCGCCGACATGACGGCCCGGACCTCAACCCCGGCCGCGGCGTCGCGGACAAACGACCCGGCCCCGGCGGCCGGCAACAGGGACGCGGCCGCCCGAAGCGCCCTCCCCTCCCCGGCGACGACGGACTCCCCGGCGACCGCCCAGGCGCCGCCCGAGGCCGCCGCGGAAACGGCCGCCGCCCCCGCTCCCGTCCCCAGCCCGGACGACGAGTTCTGGCCGGCCAAGCCAAACAAGTCCGGGGCCTTCACCATCCAGGTGGGCTCCACCAGGTCGGAGGCGGAGGCCAAGGAGCAGGTCGCCAATTATCTGAACCGGGGCTTCGCAGACGCCTACTGCTACAAGACCAAGACCGGACGCTACAACATCCGCGTCGGACGCTTCGAGACGGAGGAGGAGAGCCGCCGGGCGGCCGAGGCCCTGGCCGCCGCCGGAGCCGTCAAGCCGTACATCTCGAAACTGAACATCTAGCGGGGACGGCGGCGTTCGAACAGGGTCGGTCGGCCGCCGGTCATGCGCGGACGGATTGCGGATTGAAAATAGCGGACAGAGCATAAAGGATAACGGATAGAGAATAGAGAATAAAGGATAACGGATAGAGGATAGAGGATTGGAGATTACGGACCGCGGACAAGTTGTGAGGAAAAGCCGGACGGTCGAGGACTAGGCGTTGGTCGACCGCCGGTCGAGTTTATTATTTTCCATTGCTATTTTTACCACCATTCAATTGAACCCATATTGCCCGACGCGTTAAAGTGAATATATGTTTAAGACCCTCGCCGCGTCAGTATTTTTCGTCCTGGCCGCCGGCTGCTACGCCCCCGACCTTTTTTCGCCTTACATGGCGGGGGTCGAGGCGGCGCGGTCAGCCAACGAGATGGACAGGCTGAGGGCCATAGATTATGACATCAAATATTTCAACACCACCGGCGACCTCACGGCGCTATGCCACGCCACCATGCTGGGGTCGCGCGACGCCGCCGATTATCTGAAACGAGAGCATGTCGGTTGCAGGACATATTATGAGAACGGGCAACAAATGATCAGGGCTGTGTACCTGTGAGCATGGTAGTTTTTATATATTTTTAAATAAACTCAACTAAAGAGACCATAATTGACCAATCGGTAAAAACCCCCCCCAAAATTTTGGGCTTGGCTGGGGGTGGAAAAATTATAACTGAAATACCTACATTCATCTATTTTTTTTATGCCACAGGCTATTTTTTTCTTGATATGAATCATTGGTAATAGTATATTTGACTTGCTGAAAACCTTATGAGGTGTCTCGTGAGAACTACAAATATACCCAATAGCGCTCGAATCATTCCTAATATACCGTTTGATGATGATTTTCCCCAGATGGTTGAAATGAGAACTAAGACTTAGGATCATAATTTTAAGAATTATGCCTATCTCTCATTACCTATTAGTGAGATACAAGAGTTATATTGTCCTAATAATGGGAGACCTACTAAGAACTTACGTACCATGATGAGCATTTTACCTATTCAAGAGTTGCATGATTTAACTAACGATCAAGTATTAGACGATCTTATGTTTGACCGTCGGTACGCACATGCTTGTAATATCGTTGTCCCCAGCCGGAAGTCTTTATACGTGTGTCCGAAGACATACTACAACCTGAGACCCTGGAAGCCGACACCTCCCACGGCCGCGATGCGAACCACGTTTTTGCCATGAAAAACGGGGTTAATCTCATATCGCCGGTCGCCGGCGGCAATTCCAAGAAGGACGAGGAAGCTGACACCGCCGAGCCAGTCGTCTTGGGCAGCAGAGACTTCATTCAGCTGGAATCAACGGGCCGGGAATACCTTGCGGACATTGACTGTATCCCGAGGAAACCGCGGCGGAGGCGGCCTCGTCGAGGCTCCTGAACCTGTCGGACTTCGGCTCCACCGATTTAGGCGTCATCCTGACTTGTCCCATGGGACGCGCTCCCGAAAGGTTTGAGGCCAACGACGCCGACGACGGCGGCAGGGCCTACTTCAACTTGGAGGGCCGCGAGTCCCGCCCTAAAAGAAACGACCGCCCGGTGAAGGTCAGGGTCGCGCAGGCCAGGCTGACTTACACATGCAAGCAGGTCAGAGTCGCCAAGCGCCGCGCCTTTGAAGAGACCAATGAGTTCAAGAGACTCCGCCGCCACCGAAGCGGCGCGGAGGCGACTAACAGCCAGCTGGCTCGACTGGGCATGAAACGGTTACGAGTCAGAGGCAGACGATCAGTTCACTAAAAGGTTCCCAATCTGCCGGACTATAGGAAATCGGTGATGCCATTTTATTCACTCCCCTTTATGTGTGATTTTTTTCGATTATAGGTCATAATGGCCGTAAAACCCCTTGACATATAGTCCCATTATTTTAAAATGGACTATATAAAGAGGGATTTTTATGGTCAGAGAAAATCCTTGACATATAGTCCATAACATTTTAGAATGGACTATATAAAGGAGGTTTTTATGGCCGTTCCTGAAAACATCCGCATGGTCGAAAGGCCTGTGAACACAATAGTTGAAGACAACGGCAGGGAAGGACCGCTTCGGTATGCCGTCCGCGAGAGGGCCGGTACCAAGTATGTCTCAGGAGGGAACCCGCAACCGAGAAATGGTCGCGTCATCGGACATATCATCGAGTCCAAGTTCGTTCCGAAAGTTGAAAAAACTGCCGACAGCGGCCCAGAAATGCTCTCGTACGGTTCTGCGGCACTTGTTAGGTCAGTGACGCAGGACATGCTCTCCGACCTTCTCGCCATCTACCCTGCACAGGACGTTTATACAATCATGTCGATTGCGACACTGCGAGTCATCAGGCCGTCAATCACAGCCGGGCGCATGTCCACCCACTACAAGCGCACATTTGTTTGCGTATATTATCCGGGAATCGCCCTGTCACCGAATACTATATGCTCGTTCCTGCAACGACTTGGCCAGGACGGAGGCAAGAGGGATCAATTCTATCAAAAGCGCTTGGAAATGGTGGTGGAAGATCATCACATTGCGATCGACGGGACGCTAAAGCAGAACACCAGCACAGTGAACGAACTTTCAGAGTTCTCTTACAAGTCGAGGTTGAAGGGCTGCAAGGAAATATCCGTGCTGTACGCTTATGACATTGAACTCATGGAGCCAATCTGTGCGGAAATTTTCCCTGGCAACAGCATTGACGCAAGCTCTTACCCAGCGTTTATCCGCGACAACAATATCAGGAAAGGGATCATCATAGCGGATAAGGGTTTCCCGCCGAGCAAGATCGAAGACTTACTCAAAGAGAGGCCCGATCTGCACTTCCTGACACCAATCAAACGAAACGACAAGCGTATTGCTGAAAATGCAATGCTTACGTTCGAGGGAGTCCTCGAGGGAATGATCGACAGGCGTGTCTTATTCAAGAAATGTGCCCTTGATGGTGGCAGGTTCCTATATTCCTTCAAAGATGCCAAGAGAGCAGCCTCGGAAGAGGCGGGATATCTGGCAAACGCCGAGAAGAAACACAGCTTCGATCCGGCTAAGTATGCGGAAAAGAAAGAAACGTTCGGTGTCATCGTTTTCGAATCTGACCAGGACTTGCCTGGAAAGACGGTTTACCTCTGCTACGACGACAGATGGATGCTGGAGCTTGTGTTCGCCAGATATAAAAATGACGAGTGTCTCGACAAGACCAATGTGCAGGGGGATTTTTCGTTGATCGGATCGGAATTCATCAATTTCATCTCCACTGTCGCAACATGTCGCATTCTTCGAAAAGCCAGGACGGCCGGCCTGCTGGCCGGCATGTCATACGGAGAACTGATGGATGACCTGTCGTCGGCATGGCGGTTGAAAAACGCCCCGGAGCCTCCTTCAAGCGATGACGGACACTGGGTCCACACCTTGAAATGCGTCTTCGATGAACTCGAGGCATTGGAACTCTCCGTGCCAGCTACTAAGCGAATCCCCAAGAAAAGGGGGAGGCCAAAAAAAGATTCGACAGAGCAGAGCCCAAAGAAATCAAGAGGCAGACCCAAGAAAAACCCTGACTGAAATTTTCTATAGTCCGGCAAGTTGGGAAACTTTTA
>JAISET010000157.1 GCA_031264015.1 Deltaproteobacteria bacterium
TTGGGCTTATCCGGGCGCTTCAGGTTTTTGATGAAAAGATCGGTCAGGCTCTTGACGGCACCGCCTTCTTGAAAATCCAAGATACCGTCAGCCATTCCGTCAAACAGGTTGGTTGTCAAGACATTCTGTTGGACCGGGCTGGACGAAGAAAAGGCCGAAAGCCTTTAATTAAGGTGTTGAGATCCTCATTGCTTTTCACCTTGGTTGCCATCTGGCGGGTTTAAATGAGAACGCCCTAGCATAATGGTTCTCGGCGGCCAGCAAGGCCGGTTATAGCGGATTTTTGGGTAACAAGGTAACCGCTGTTTTTTCCCCTTCGTCCATTACCCTAAATATTACCTTAAAAACGTGAGAAAGCAAAGAGACGATAGGAAAGAAAAAAGGGTGGAAATAAAAAAACCCTCTTTTTATCGAGGGTTAAGAGAACATAGGAAGGGTAAAAAAACATGGTTTAAAGCGTATGGTGGCTATGCAGGGACTTGAACCCCGGACACTGCGGATATGAGCCGCATGCTCTAACCAACTGAGCTACATAGCCAGCCAGGCCAAAAAAGACCCCCCGGAGAGATAAAAAACCGCCCGAAGGGGGAGCCGCTAGTCAAATTCACTAGAGCCTTTCAAGTTTATTGCCCTTCCCCGGAAATGTCAAGATTTTTTTTTCTAAAAAATTGCCGGCCAGGCGGGGACCCGAGCCGCGCCCCAAATCCGCGCCCGCCTTGAAAAGCCTCCCGGCCGGGGTTAAAATGAGGGCATGTCGGCAACATCCCCCAGGTCTTCCCAACCCCCGATCCCCCGGTGACTCCCATGCCCCGTCATGACGATCCAGCCGCGCCCCCCATGCCCAGCCCGGAATTCGACCTCAAAACCCGTTTCGAGGACGAGGCCCGCCTGTTCATGAGGGGGCCGGACAATGACAACCGCTCCAAAACCAACCCGGAGCCCGCCTTCGCCGAGCCCTTTTTCGGCTACTGCCCGGCCTCGGACCACTACTGGGAGACCGTCAAGGAGGCGGCCGGCCAGGACCACTGGACGCCCCTGGAGGCCTTTCAAAAAGCCTTCCCCGGGGACGGGGCCGGCCCGGGCGGCCTGACCGTGGCCGTCATAGTCTGCCCGCAGACCAAGGCCACCGTGGCCGACCAGAAAAAGGCCTCCGGTTTTCCGGCCGAGCGCTGGATCAGGAGCCGCTTCTTCCACGACCAGGTCGTCTCCAAGCTCTGCTCGCACCTGGCCGGGCGCCTCGCCGCCCGGGGGGTCAGGGCCGTCGTCCCGGACCAGGTCGAGGGCTTCGGCACCTTCCCCCACCCCCGATTCCAGATCGCCTCCAACTGGTCCCACCGCCACGCCGCCTTCGCGGCCGGCCTGGGCACCTTCGGGCTCTGCGACGCCCTGATCACCAGGGTCGGCAAGGCCCACCGCCTGGGCTCCCTCGTCATCGAGAGCCGCCTGGAGCCCACCCCGCGCCCCTACGAGAAGCCCTACGAGTACTGCCTGTTCCACTCCGCCGGCCGGTGCCGCAAGTGCGTCGGGCGCTGCCCGGCCGGCGCCCTGAGCCCCGCGGGCCATGACAAGACCCTCTGCGGCGGCTTTCTGGACGCCGCCGTCCCCAGGATCAAGGAGCTTTACCCCGACCTGGCCGGCGCCTACGGCTGCGGTCTGTGCCAGTCCGCCGTCCCCTGCGGCGAGAGGATCCCGGGGAGGGCGCGGGCTTGAATCCGAATGGATAAGTTATAGTCGAAAGACATCATTTTGGTCCAATATAAATTGGACTTTCCCTAAAAGAAGACTTGCGACAGTCCGTCCGCATCC
Organism: Deltaproteobacteria bacterium; assembly: GCA_031264015.1. Taxonomy (GTDB): domain Bacteria; phylum Desulfobacterota; class Desulfarculia; order Adiutricales; family Adiutricaceae; genus JAIRNQ01. Next base: position 1,807 of record JAISET010000157.1, read on the forward strand.
CCGAGGGCACCCAGCCGCCGCGACGACGGCCGCCCGAGGGGGGGGGGCGCGGCCGCCCCCGGAGCGGACGGGACCCGCGGGGGACGAAACCGGCGGGACAGGCGGGCGGGAGGCGAAATTTAACCTTTCCGGCCGCTGGACAAGTCGGCCGGGCGAGTGTAGAATCGTTCCCTGCCGAGGGTGGGGAAAAGACAGCCGGCGGGCCTGCCGCCCTCCTCAGACGATCGACGACCGCCGCCCCCCGGCAGTTGGAAAAGACCCCTTTCGCCACCTCTTTTGTCCCCGCCCCCCTCCCCGGCCAGGCGGCCCCACCAAAGAGCCCCCGCCCCCCGGCTGATTCGTTCGCCGCCCCGGCCGGGGAGCGCGGGACCATGACGGCCGAGGCAGCCCCGCCCCGCGCCGTCGGGACCATGGAAAAAACGCCGCGCCTCCGACGTCCCGGGAAGCCCGGCGGGAAAAATTATGAAAAAGTTCGTTGTCGACTGCCTCAGGACGTCGTTTTCAGCCTGGCTGATGCTGACCAAACTGACCATCCCCGCCTTGCTCGTCGTGCGCGTCCTCATGTGGTTCGACCTGGTCGGCTACTTCTCCATTCCCTTCGAGCCTCTGATGACCTTTTTGGGCCTGCCGAAAGAGCTGGCCCTGGTCTGGGTCACGGCCATGCTGGCCAACAACTACACCTGCCTCCTGGTGTTTTTGAACATCCTGCCGCTCATCGACCCGCCCACCGTGGCCCAGGCGACGGTGCTGGGCTGCCTCATCCTGGTCTCCCACAACCTCATCGTCGAGGGGGCGGTCTGCCGGGGGGCCGGGGTCTCCCCGCTGCGGGCGACGCTTTTGCGTGTCCTGGGGGCGGCCCTCTACGGCTTTTTAATCCACAAGGCCTGCCGGCTGTTCGGCCTGGGCGGGGACCAGGCGGGTTTGCTGATCCCCTTCGCCAGCGCGGACCCCGTCCCGCCCTGGGACGTCTGGCTGCTCTCCAACTTGAAATCCCTGGTCTTCATCTTCCTCGTGGTGACGTTCCTGGTCGTTTTGATGGCCGTCATGCGCATGATAGGGCTGATTAAAATCGTCTCCCGGATCTTCCAGCCGCTCATGCGCCTCTCCGGCATCGGCGACAAGGCCACCATGATCACCATCATCGGCATGGTCATGGGGCTGGCCATCGGCGGGGGCCTGATCATCGCCGAGAGCAGGAGCGGGAAGATCCCCAAGAACGACATCTTCAGCTCCGTCACCCTCATGAACCTCTGCCACTCGCTCTTCGAGGACACCATCCTCATGGCCTTCCTTGGCGGCACCTTGTGGGCGCTGCTTCTGGGGCGCATAATATATTCCGTCCTCATGACCGGCCTCATCGTCAGGCTGTCCAAAAGGCCCCGCGGACAGTCGATTCTGATCGGCAGAAAGTACGCCTAGGATGCCGGGGACGGTCGGAAGCGGCAGACGGGGGGCCAGGCGCCTCTACGTCTACACCTACGGCTGCCAGATGAACGTCTACGACTCCGGCAGGGTCGGCGCCCTTTTGCGGGAGACAGGCTGGACCGAGACGGACGACCCGGGTCTGGCGGACCTGGTCTTCGTCAACACCTGCTCGGTCAGGGAGTCGGCCGTCTCCCGAGTCCGCGGCAACCTGACCAAGCTGCGGGCCCTGAAGCTCAAAAACCCGGCGGTCCTTCTGGCCGTGGGCGGCTGCGTGGCCGAGCAGGAGGGGGCCAGGCTGGCCGACGGCATCCCCTGGCTCGACCTCATAGTGGGCCCCGGCCGCTACGACGAGCTGCCGGCCGCGGTGGAGAGCCTGGGCCGGGGCCGCGGCCTGATCGTTTTGACCGGCGAGCCCGGGACCGGGCGCCCGACGCCCGAAGCCGCGCCCGAAACCCGGCCCTGGCCGGCGGGCCATGACGACGCCCGGCGGAAACCGTCGTCCCAGAGGCTCAACAAAACTTCCGCGGGCGGCGGCGAGGCCAGGGCGGTCGCCGGGGAGGCCAGAAACCCCGAAGACGCCGGGGACGCCAAGACCGCCCCGGCCAGCTCGTTTCTCTCCATCATGACGGGCTGCGACAACTACTGCGCCTACTGCGTGGTGCCCTTTCTGAGGGGGCCGGAAAAAAGCCGCCCGGCCGCCGACATCCTGGCGGAGGCCCGGGATCTTCTGGCCCGGGGGGCCGTGGAGATCACCCTCCTGGGCCAGAACGTCAACTCCTACGGGCGCGGCGGCGGGGGGGATTTCGCCGCGCTTTTGGAGGCGGTCTCCGCGCTCCCGGGCCTTAAAAGGCTCAGGTTCACCACCTCCCACCCCAAGGATTTTCCGCGGGAGCTGGCCCTGCTGTTCGGGAAGCTCCCCAACCTCTGCGAATACCTGCACCTGCCGGTCCAGTCCGGCTCCGACCGGGTCCTCTCGGCCATGGGCCGCAGATACGACCGGGCCCGCTACCTGGAGATAGTCTCCGACCTGCGGTCCAGAGTCCCGGGGATGTCCCTGTCCACCGACGTCATCGTCGGCTTTCCCGGGGAGACCGAGGCCGAGTTTCTGGAGACGGCGGACCTTTTGGAGACCGTCGGCTTCGACTTCATCTTCTCCTTCAAGTACAGCGACCGGCCCATGACCAGGGCCAGGCTGATGGAGGGCAAGATCCCCGAGGAGGAGAAGGCCAGGCGCCTCGAGCACGTCCAGACCCTGCAGAAAAAGATCACCCTGGCCAGGCACCAGGCCCTGGTCGGCCGCACCCTGGAGGTCCTGGTGGAGGGCCGCGGGCGCAAGCCGGGCCAGCTGACCGGGCGCACCCGGGACATGAAGATCGTCAACTTCCCGGGGCCGGAGAGCCTCCTGGGCCGGCTGGCCCGCGCCACCGTCGTCGAGGCCTGGCCGGTCAGTCTGTTGGGAACGCTGGCCGGGGACCTGCCTGACGGCGGATAATTTTTTTCTTGGTCCCGGCCGGCCGGCTCTTTTTTCCTGCCGGCGGCCGTTCCGTTCTTTTTTCCCTGTCCGTATTTTTTCGACTCTCGTTTTTCCCGACTCTTTTTTTCCGAAACTTTTTTTTCACGCGCCTTTTCGGTGAAATTAAATTTTTTAGCCCGGTCTTTTCAGTTTGTTTTTTCAGCTTTGTTTTTTTAGATTAGTTTTTCCGGCTATTTTTTGGGGATTGGTTATTTATCTTGGTTTTTCAGGCTTATTTTTTTTAGGATTGGTTTTTTAACTTGGTTTTTCCGGCTTATTTTTTGGGGATTGGTTTTTTAACTTGGTTTTTCAGGCTTTTTTTTGGGATTGTTTTTTTATTTTGGTTTTTCAGGCTTATTTTTTTGGGATTTATTTTTTTAACGTTTAATTTTTTCAGCCGGGCCCGCGCCGGCGGCCATGACAACAACAATTCTTTTTTAAGGAGTCAGCGGGTTTCTTATGTTAGATCGTTACCAACGCCCGGCCATGGCCTCCATCTGGAGCCTGCAGAGCCAGTATGATTCTTGGTTGGAGGTGGAGCTGGCGGTGGTCAAGACCCAGGCGGAAATGGGCCTGATCCCCGCCGACGCCGCCATGCAGATAATAGAGAAGGCCGCCTTCGACGTCGGGGAGATCGCCGAGATCGAGACGGTGGTCAAGCACGACGTCATCGCCTTCGTCACCAGCGTGGAGGGGAACGTGGGGCCCCCGGCCAGATATTTCCACTACGGCCTGACCTCCTCGGACGTTTTGGACACGGCCCTGGCCCTGCGCCTGGTGCGGGCCTCCGAGATCATCCGCCAGGACCTGGTCTACCTCCTGGAGTCTTTGAGAGCCAAGGCCCTGCAGCACGTCGACACCCCGATCATCGGCCGCAGCCACGGCGTCCACGCCGAGCCCACCACCCTGGGCCTCAAGCTGGCCGGCTTCCACGCGGAGTTCGCCAGGAGCCTCAAGCGCTTCGGCCAGGCCCTGGACGAGATCTCGGTGGGGCAGATCTCCGGCCCCGTGGGCAACTACAGCGCCCGCTCGCTCTCCCCGGAGCTCGAGGAGAAGGTCCTGGCCAAGCTGGGGCTCAGGCCCACGCCGGTCAGCAGCCAGGTGGTGCCGAGGGACATCCACGCCCGCTACTTCCAGACCCTGGCCCTCCTGGCCACCTCCGTCGAGCACCTGTCCGTGGAGATCAGGCTTCTGGCCCGCACCGAGGTCGCCGAGGTCGAGGAGGCCTTCGGCAGGGGCCAGAAGGGCTCGTCGGCCATGCCACACAAGAAAAACCCGATCCTCTCCGAAAACCTGGCCGGCCTCGCCCGGGTGGTCAGGGGGCTGGCCTCGGCCGCCCTGGACGACGTCGTCCTCTGGCACGAGCGCGACATCAGCCACTCCTCGGCCGAGCGGTTTCTGGCCCCGGACATCACCGTGCTGATCGACTTCATGCTGGCCCGGCTAAGAAGCCTGGTGGACGGCCTGGTGGTCAGGCCCGAGAGGATGCTCGAGAACCTGGCCATGACCGGCGGGCTCTACAACTCCCAGGAGATCATGCTCGCCCTGTGCGACTCGGGCCTCTCGAGGGTCGAGGCCTACGCCCTGGTCCAGAAGGACGCCATGGCGGCGGCCGCCGGCGAGGGCGGCTTCAGGGCCCTCATCGAGGCCGACAAGGAGATCGCCAGCCGCCTGCCCGAGGGGGAGCTGGAGCGCGTCTTCAACGTCCGCCGCTTCAACCGCTACACCCAGGACATCTTCCGGCGGCTGGGCCTCCTCGGCGACTAGGGCGGGCCGGGGGCGGCGCCCGCCTTGCCGGCGTCCGGGACGCCCCCGGACGGCCGCCGTCCTGTTTGGTCGTATTTTATAGCCTCAAGACCCTACTTTCATGCCAATTAATTTTTAAAAATGCCACGTGAGCGACAAAATTAATTCTTTTTTAACTAAAGCCAAAAAAATTACTTGAATATTGGGGGGCCAGGGTATATTTTAAGAGTCGGCCCGCCCCGCCGCCGGGAGCGTCCCCGCCGCAGGCGACGGGGGGCCGGCCGCCGTCAACCACCGCCCGAACCGCCCGACGCCCGCCGCCGGAGGGACGCGACCCGCGCGCCGCTCCGGCTTGACAGTCGTTCAAGTGGCCCGCGACATATGTCAGACAAAGAATCACGCGACACCCCCGCGGCCGGCCCGGCCGCGAAACGCAAGACGACGATGTTTCCCAGCCCCGACCTCCCCCGGGGTCCGGACCACGTGGCCATCATCATGGACGGCAACGGGCGCTGGGCGACGGCCAGGGGCCTCGGCCGCTCGGCGGGCCACCAGGCCGGGGCGGAGCCGGTGAGGACCATCCTGAAGGCCGCCCGCAACCAGGGCGTCCGCCACCTGACCCTCTACACCTTCTCCACCGAGAACTGGGGCCGCTCCCAGGACGAGATCGACAACCTCTTCTCTCTTCTGGTCCGCTACGTCGACTCCGAGACCCTGGAGCTTCTTTCCTCGGGCGTGCGGCTCAGGGCCGTGGGCGACCTGGGCAGGCTGCCCCGGCCGGCCCGGGACGCCCTGGCCGCGGCGGAGAGGACGACCGGCCGGAACGACGTCATCACCCTGACCCTGGCCTTGTCCTACGGGAGCAGGGCCGAGATCGTCTCGGCGGCCAGGGAGATCGCCAGGGAGGTCAAAAGCGGCGGGCTGGACCCCGAGGCCGTGGACGAGGACATGCTGTCCGGCAGGCTCTGGACCAGGGGCCTCCCCGACCCGGATCTTTTAATCCGCACCGGGGGCGACAAGAGGATCTCCAACTTTTTATTGTGGCAGCTGGCCTACGCCGAGCTCCACTTCACCGAGACCCTCTGGCCCGACTTCGGGGAGGCGGACTTTTTCGCCGCCCTGTCCGACTTCCACGGACGCCAGCGCCGCTACGGACGCGCCGACTGAGACTGGCGGCCGTCGTCGTCCCCGTCCCGGCGTTTTTTCAGCAAGTTTTTTTTGGCGGTCGGTCCGGACGCTTTTTTTCGGGCGCTTTTTTTTCGCCGCCGTCATTTTCCCAGGCAACCATTTTCCCGTCCGCGGAGCGTCAAGCCCGCGGCCTTTCTCGGAGGTCGTCCATGAAGAAGCCCGTCGCCACCGAAACCGCCCCCGGGGCCGTGGGGCCCTACTCCCAGGCCGTCGTTTCCGGCCAGTTTGTCTTCGTCTCCGGCCAGCTGCCCGTCGACCCGGCCACCGGCCGGATGCCCGCGACGGCCGCCGAGCAGGCCGGACAGTCGCTGGCCAACATCGGGGCCGTCCTCAAGGCGGCGGGCAGCTCCCTGGACAAGGCCGTCAGGGTCGGCGTCTTCATGACGGACCTGGCCGGCTTCCAGGAGGTCAACGAGGTCTACGCCACCTTCTTCTCCCGGCCTTATCCGGCCCGGACGACGGTGGAGGTCCCCAAGCTGCCCAAGGGCGCCCTGGTCGAGATAGACTGCATCGCCGAGCTCTAGGATGCCCCGGGCCCGTTGTTCACCGCCGGAGCCCGCGCGCCTGCTGGACGTCGACGCCCTCGACGCCCTGGACCTGAGCCGGGGCCGGGAGCCCGGGCCCCTGGTCGACTCCGTCCGCAGGCTGGGCCTCCTGCGACCCCTCTGGACGGCCCCGGGCCCGGGGGGGCGGCCGCTGGTCATAGCTGGCTCCCGCAGGCTCGCCGCCCTGAGGACGCTCGGGGTCCGGGAGGCCCCCTGCGTCGCGGCGCCGGAGCCGGCCGGGGAGGCCTCGTTCCCGGACGCCCCGAGCCGCCTTTTGACCCTGGCCGTGACCGACAACCTCGACCGCGGCCTCAACCAGGCCGAGCTGGCCCTGTGCTGGGCCTGGGCCCGAAAAAATTGCGCGGCGGCGGCCCTGCCGGGGATCGCGGAACTGCTGGGCTTCAAGCCCCGGGACCGGCGCCTGGCGGCCCTGGAGGACTCGGCCCGGCTGCCTCCCCGGGCCCTCGACGCCCTGGCCGCAGGCCGGCTCGACCTCGAGAACGCCGGGCCCCTCATGACGATGGACGGGCCGGAGAGGGGGATGGTCCTGGACCTTCTGGCTCGCACGGGCGCGAGCCGCCAGGACCGCCGCCTCTGGCTGGAGTGGCTCGGGGACCTGGGCCGGCTGAAAGGCCCCGGCGGGGTCGCCGGCATCCTGGCCTCCCCCGAGCTGGCCTCGGCCCGGGGGGCGGGGGGCCGGAAGACGGCCGGCGCCCGCCTGCGCGCCCTGCGCCACCCCCGCCTGACGGAGCTGGCCGCGAAACGCCGGGACGCCGTCGTGAAAATGGCCCTGCCCCCCGGTCTGAAAATCGAGGCCGACCCGGAGCTCGAGGACGCGTCCTGCCGGATGGAGCTGGTCTTCCCGGACAGGGAGACTTTGAGGGCGCTGGCCGGAAAAGCCCTGGAGCTGGCCGGCTCCGACGAGCTGGGGGAGCTCTGGCTGGAGGACCCGGGGCCGCCGCGGTCATGACGTCCAAATTTAAGAGAATCATGACGGAGGAGGACTTTCCCGGCCTCGACCTGCCCCCGGAAGCCGCGAGAGTCGACCGCCTGCCCCCCTCCGAATACCCCTCCCTGGCGGCCGGCGACCTGCTGTTCGCCCGCCACCGGGGCTCCTTCCTGCGGCCCTGCCCCGCCACCCCCCGCTACAACTGCTGCGGCCTGAACATCGTCCACATCGGCCAGGGCTGCGACATCAACTGCGCCTACTGCATCCTCTCCGCCTACCTGGGCAGCGACGCCGTCATAGGCTTCGGCAACGCCGCCACCGAGGGCCTGGGCGAGCTGGAGGCCCATTTGGACCTCAGAAGGAGGGAGCTGGAAAGGGGGGGGACGGAGGGGACGGAAAAAAACGAGGCGCCGGGAGAGGAAGAAAACAGCCGGGACGGGGGCGAAGACCGTGACAAGCACCCGGACGCGGACCGGGACAAAGACAAGCGGGACGACAAAAAGCCCGAAGAGAACGCGGGGGAAGCCGACAAGCCCGATGCGCGTGTCGAGGAAGCCGGTGACGACGGCGGCGGCGGCGAGGACGAGGAAAACGGAGGAAAAGAAAACGACGACGCCCGCCCGGGCGGGCAGGATCAATATTTCGCCCCGGCCCCCGGCTACGGCCTCCTGAAAGCGGCCACGCCCCGCTCGTTTCGCTACTGCACGGGGGAGTTCACCGACAGCTTGCTCCTGGAGAAATATTCCGGGGTCTCGGCCAGGCTCGTGGAGCTCTTCAGCCGGCAAAAACCCTTCGTGTTGGAGCTGAAAACCAAGACGGACAACGTCTCCGCCCTCCTGGACCTCGACCACGGGGGGCGCACGGTCGTCTCCTTCTCGGTCAACGCGCCGTCGGTCTGCGCCCGTCTGGAGCCGGGGGCGGCCGGCCTGACGGCCAGGCTCGGGGCGGCGGAACGGGCCTGGGGCCGGGGGTACAGGACGGGCCTGCACTTCGACCCGCTGGTCCTTTTTTCGGGCTGGGAGAGGGAGTACGCCGAGACGGTCGCGCTGATCAAACGGCGCGTCGACCCCGAGTCCCTGGCCTTCGTCTCCCTGGGCTGCTTCAGGTATCTGCCCGAGCTCAAGCCCGTCATGCTGAGGACCAGGCCCAGCTCCCTGTTCGACCAGGAGTTCGTCAGGGGCGGGGACGGGAAGATGCGCTACCCGAGGCCCGCGCGCAGGCTCATGTACCGGACGCTTCTGGGGCTTCTTCGCGAGGCCGTCGGACCCCGGACCGTCGTCTACCTGTGCATGGAGAGCGGCAGGGTCTGGCGGGAGGTCCTCGGCTTCGACCCCGGGACGGAGGGCCTGACCGGGATGTTCTCCCGGCCGGACTAGCGGCAGTCGTCCCAGCCGGACAGGCGCAGGGGCGACTCCGACTCGGCGTTCCGGCAGACGATCAGAAGCTCGGTGATGGGCCCCCTGGCGGCCGTGCGGGAGTTGATCAGGCGCACGGCGCTGATCCTGTGAATGTCGTACTTGGAGTAGAGGCTGTCGAAAAAGTTGTCGCGGGGGTTGGTGTTCTTGGGGTCGGAGTTGCTGACCAGCACGTAGGCCCCCTTGCCCACCAGGAAGTCGACGAAGTCGGCCAGAGTCTGCTGCTGGTTGTCGCCGAAGACGTCGGTGGCGTAGGAGGTGAAGCTGGAGGTCTGGGAGAGGGGCCGGTAGGGAGGGTCGATATAGACGAAGGTGTCGGGCCCGCAGAAATCCCCCGCCAGGCTGTAGTCGCCGCAGAAGATCTTCATCCCGGCCAGGATCCGGCTGGCGCCCCGCAGGTTGCGCTCGTCGAGGATGTTGGGCGTCTTGTGGCGGCCGATGGGCACGTTGTAAACGCCGTTGGAGTTGACCCGGTAGAGGCCGTTGAAGCAGGTGTGGTTGATGAAAATGAACAGCGAGGCCATCTCCGGGCCCTCGCCCTTGGTTTTCATCAGATGGTTGAAGCGGTCCCGGGCGCTCTCGTAGAGCTCGCGGCGCAGGGCCGCCGGGGAGGCGAGAAACTCCCTGTCCCAATACTCGAGGCCCTCGATGACGTCGCCCACCCGGTCGCGGACCAGGGTGTAGCAGTTGATGAGCGCCCGGTTGACGTCGCTTATGTAGACATCGGAGAAAGAGTGCCGGGAGAGGACGTCGAAGAGGACGGCCCCGCTGCCGACGAAGGGCTCGGCATACTTGGTCAGCCTGACGCCCAGGCCCTCCGGATATCTGGCCCTGATCTGGTCCAGCACCTGGGTCTTCCCGCCCGCCCACTTGACGATCGGCCTGACCGGCACCGGATCCTGCGGCCGCCTCCGCGGTTTGCGCCGAATTTTCACCACTTCCTTGGATTTAAGTGTCATCGTTTTCCCTGGTCGGTCGGCGGGCCGGCCCCGGTCTTCCCGTCGGAATTCTGAGGCCAGAAAAGGTCCGCCCCCCGTGCCGGCCTAATATACCATTAAACACCCCCGCCTTTGCAAGAAAAATGAAATTTTTTTTCCCGCGGCCGGACGAAAAATCACAGCGGCTGTGTTCAGACAACATTTCATCTGATGATCAAGAGATTATTTGGACCTGCTCCGTTTTTCCTCCCGAAAGCCAGGGCCGCGCGCCTGGAAAATGTTTTAAGTATTTTATCAATAAAAAGGCCGCTTCCGGCGAAAAAAAGCTTTTTTCAGCCGGCCGTCGGCGCCTCCCCCGCCCGTCCCGGGGCGTCCGGCCGAGGCTGTTTTTCCAGCCCCCGGGAACACGCCCCGGCCGGTCCTCCGACAGCCTGAAAAGCGCCGGTCGAAAGGCATGTTTGTTTTTTTTATCAATCGAGCCTTTGATCAAAAATATCTGGCCTGGCTTGACCGGCATATTTGGCGGCTCCGTTCGTGGGGAACTTTTAAGGTTATTATAATACCGCAATGACGGACGATCAACATTTTTTGGATCACGCGGCCTCCCGGGCGTTTTTTTGCAAACGGCAAAAATAGCCCGGGCTTCTTCCGGAGCCCTTTTCCTCGGACCGCCGCCCGCCGTTTTTTTTGACCGGCGTAAAAAATCGCCCGCGATGACGAGAGCTTGCCGCGGACGCGCGGGCGGGCGGCGGCCGCCCCCCGCCTGCGAAAACTGGCCGGGAGGGGCGGAAAAAATGACGAAAAAATCAGGGGAGGCCCGGCCGGCCGTCGTTTCCGAGCCCCGGGCCCCCAAGCCGGGCCCCCCAAAGTCAGGCCCCCAAGTTTTTCCGCCGCAAAAGGGAAAGCTCCCCCGCCCGCAACTTTTGTCCCGCGTCAAAAAAAATATCCGGCAAGTGTTTATTGAGGGTCAGTTGGCCGTCAAAGCCCGCCAACCCGCGCCGTCCGAACGCCTCCGGGCCGGATTCCGGCCGCCGGAGCCGCGGCGGGCGCCGAAATAAAAAACCCGCCGCGGGCGGACGGGAACCGAGGAGACGGGCCGGGGACCCCGGGCGGGGCGGGGCGGCGGACGGGCGGCGACGGGGCCGGACCGCGACGCGTCCGACATCGTCCAGAGTCCTTGTTTTCCCCGCCTTGTCCCACTTTTTGTCCGCCCGTTTTTATTTTGAGGCGCCGGAAAATATGTTATATTACCCACGACCAGGACGGACATAATTCCCGGCCCCTCCCTCGGGGCGCCTCCCCCGGCTTCGACCGGCGGGCGCGTCATGTCCGGACGAAAAACGACGGCCGTCGTCATCATCTAGGAGTCGCCTCATGCAGCCCAGGACGCTGAAATTCAAATTGTCCGACGAGTCGGTGGTCAAAGTTCTGACCAACGGCCGGGTGGGTTTTCTGGCCACGACGGGCGAGGACGGGCCCTACGTCATCCCCGTCAACTACGTCCTTTTGGACGGGAAGATCTATCTCCACGGCCGCAAGGCGGGGGGCCAGAAGCTGGACAACATCAGGCGCGACCCCCGGGTCTGCTTCTCCGTGGCCGAGGTGGGGGGCTACCGCCGCGGGGACGCCGCCTGCAAGACCTCGACGATTTACAACAGCGTCGTCGGCCGGGGCACGGCCAGGATCCTCCCGGACGGCGACCCGCTTGCCGAGGCGGCCCTGCTCAAGTTCGCGGAGATCTTCAACCCCAAGCTCGACCGCCCGTCCATCAACCCCGAGAAACTGGCGGTCACCGCGGTCATCGAGCTGACCGTCCCCGAGTTCACCGGCAAGTACAACGTCTGAGGCCCCGGCGGCCGCCGCCCGGGGCTACCACTTTCCGGCCAGAACCTCCCCGACCCAGGCCGGGACGACCTCGGTGGCGGGACCGTAGCGCCCCTCGACGGGCCCGCCCGCCGGGACGGTGGGGACCATGTTCAGCTCCAGGGCGCGGACACCGGCCCGGGCCGCCTGCCCCAGATAGCCCGCGGCCGGATAGACGGTGCCCGAGGTGCCTATGGAGACGAACAGGGCGCACTCGGCCAGGAGGACGGCGATCTCCTCCAAGTGATACGGCCTCTCCCCGAACAGGACGATGTCCGGGCGCATGGCCCCCTCCCGCCCGCAGGAGGGGCAGGCGGACTTTATGGTGACGTCCCCCGGCCAGTCGCCGCTCGCCCCGCAGCGCCCGCAGAGGGCGCCCATGAGACGCCCGTGCATGTGCAGGACGTCCCCGCTGCCCGCCCGCTCGTGGAGGTCGTCGACGTTCTGGGTGACCAGGGCCGCGGGGACCCCCGAGGCCTCCAGCCGGGCCAGGGCCAGGTGGGCGGCGTTGGGGGCGACTCCGCCCTCGGAGAGCTGCCGGCGCCTCCGGTTGTAAAACTCCAGGACGCGCTCCGGGTTCCTCCGCAAAGCCTCCCCGGTGGCCACCTCCTCGAGATTGACCTTGGTCCAGAGGCCGTCCTTGTCCCGAAAGGTGTCCAGCCCGCTTTCCTTGCTGATCCCCGCCCCCGTCAGTATGACGATCAAACCCCGTCCCCGGCGCGCCATGTCCCGCCTCCCAAAATTGTCCCGCCTCACAAAATTGCCGGCGGCCCCGGCCCGGCGACGTCAAGCCGCCCGCGGCCGCCAGCCCCCGTCCGCCCCGCCTAGAAGTTCTTCCGCCATTATGCCCGGGAACATGTCCGAATGACAAATTTGTCGTCCGCGGCAAACCTGGCCGGCCGCGCGAGCAAACAACGGCCGCGCGAGCAAACAACGGCCCCGCGAGCAAACAACGGCCCCGTCCGCCGCCTCTCCTCTTTTTCCCTCCGGCCGTCGCCGCCGGCCGTCGTTGCCACGCCCCCCCCCCGCCACCTCCACTCCTTTTTCCTCCGGCCGTCGTTGTCGCCCAGCCCCCCCGCCCCCTCCGCTCCTTTTTCCTCCGGCCGTCATTGCCGCCCCGCCGCCCGTTTCCGTCACTCCCCGCCCGAAGCGAGGCCGGGGGCCCGGGACGCCGCCCCCGGGGGAGAAGGCGGGCGGCGTCAATTATTTTTGACGGAAAATCCGGGCGGGAACAATGTCGCCAAGTTGACAGCCGGAGACAAAGTCGGCTTCATAAGCTGCTTTGCGGCCAAAGGCAGTGTGTGTCAAAATTTAATATTGTCAATTACGCCCCGATGGGGTATAGTGTGTTCATGAAAACGGACCAAAACAGACCGCAACAGACTCCGGCTGAAAACAGGCTCGAAGAAACAGTCGGCGGCCGGATTGTTCCGAATGTCACGTTTAATTCATTTTTGCCACTTTTTAGTTAATTCAGACTATTTTGTCGGGAACATACGCGCCATGTCCCAATTCGATTTCCAAACCCTGGAGGACCTCCTGGCCGGGACCCCGACGGAGCCCAGGCATCTGCTGCCCTTTTTGCAGCGGACGCAGGAAAAGTTCCGCCACCTGCCCCGGGAGGCCCTGCTGGCCGCGGCCGCACATTTCTCCCTGCCGGCCTCCAGGGTCTTCGCCGTGGCCTCCTTCTACAAGGCCTTCTCCCTCGTCCCGAAAGGGGAGCGCCTGATCGCGGTCTGCCAGGGCACCGCCTGCCATCTGCGGGGCGGGCCCCAGGTCGCGGCCTCGCTGGAAAAAAGGCTGGGGTTGAAGATCGGCCAGACCTCGGCGGACGGCCGCTACGGCCTGGAGTCCGTCAACTGTCTCGGGGCTTGCGCCCTGGCCCCCGTGGCCACCGTGGACGGAGCCGTCCGCGGCCACCTGACCCCGGGGAGGGCTGCGGAGCTTCTGTAGCCTCCCCCGGGGCCCCGGTTCTTTATTCGGGGGGACCGGGGAGACCAGGGCGTTTGCGAAGGCTGACCTTTTCCGCCTGGGGGGGCGGTCATGAGGGCCGTCCCCGGGGCTAGCCCGGGCTCCGCTGGTCAGCCTCCTCGGCTCCCCCGCCCCGCCCCGCCCCAGGCCCTGGCCTCCGGCCCGGCGCCGCGGGGGAAGCCGCGGCCGCGCGACGGCGTCCGGCGGCCCTCATGGCCGGGCCCTTTTTTTTCCTGTTCGCGAACCCGGCCCCCGGCGGCCCGGCCGCGCCGCCCGGCCGCCTGACCGGCCGGCCCGGCAAGCTTGGCGGGGGCGGACGGGTGGGGATGACCACATGCGCCTGGACAATCCGGCCGCCGCCGACGAACTGCGGACGCGCCTAATAAACGAGAACAAGACTTTCACCCGCAGGCTCTGGGTCTGCGGGGGCCCGGGCTGCCTGGCCGCCGGGGCCGCCGGGGTCTTCGCCGCCCTGGCCGACGCCGTCGCGGGCCTGGGCCTGGCCGGCTCGGCCGGGATGTCCTGCGAGCTGTCGGGCTGCCTGGGCCTGTGCGAGAAAGGCCCCCTGGTCCAGGTCGAGCCCGAGGGCTGGCTTTACGCGAAAGTGACGCCCGCGGACGCCCCCGAGATCGCCCTGGAGACTCTCTCCAAGGGAGAGCTGATCGTCCGCCTGCTGGACGACCCCAAAATCCCCCTCAAAGACGACCATCCCTTCTACAAACCCCAGCGGCGTCTGATCATGAGCCGCATGGGCCGGACGAGACCGGACAGCCTCGAGGACTACGTGGCCGCGGGCGGGTACTCCGCCCTGTCCAAGGCGCTCTCCGAGCTCGGCCCCGGGGAGGTCTCCCGCCGGGTGGAGGCCTCCGGCCTGCGGGGACGCGGCGGCGGCGGGTTTCCGGCCGGCCGCAAATGGGCCGCCTGCCGCTCCGCCCCCGGGCCGGTCAAGTACGTCGTGGCCAACGGCGACGAGGGGGACCCCGGGGCCTTCATGAACCGCAGCCTCATGGAGGGGGACCCCTTCTCCGTCGTCGAGGGCATGACCCTGGGGGCCTACGCCGTGGGCGCCGCCGAGGGCTTTATTTACGTGCGTCACGAGTACCCCCTGTCGGTCGCGAGGCTAAAAAAAGCCGTCGGGACGGCCGAGGAAAGAGGACTGCTGGGCGAGAACATCCTCGGGAGCGGTTTTTCTTTCAAGCTGCGGACCGTCGAGGGGGGCGGGGCCTTCGTCTGCGGCGAGTCCACGGCCCTGATGGCCTCCATCGAGGGCCGGGAGGGGCAGCCCCGGGTCAAGTACGTGCGCTCCGCCGAGCGGGGGCTCTGGGACCGCCCGACCCTGCTGCAAAACGTCGAGAGCTGGGCCAACGTGCCCGCGATCGTTGCCGAGGGGCCCGAGTGGTTCAAGTCCATCGGCGCCGAGGGCAACCCCGGCACCAAGGTCTTCTCGCTGGTGGGCCAGGTCAGGCGCTCGGGCCTGGTGGAGACGCCGCTGGGGACGCCCGTCGGGACATTGGTGGACGGGGCCGGCGGCGGCGCCAGACCGGGCAGGACGATCAAGGCAGTCCAGACAGGCGGGCCCTCGGGCGGGTGCCTGCCCCGCGAAAAGTTCGACCTGCCCCTGGACTTCGACCACCTGCCCGCCGCCGGGACCATCATGGGCTCTGGGGGCTTGATCGTCATGGACGACCTCAGCTGCATGGTCGACGTGGCCAGATATTTCACCGGGTTTCTCTCGGGGGAAAGCTGCGGCAAATGCGCCCCCTGCCGGGAGGGCCTGACGCTGATCGGCCGGATCCTGGACGACCTCTGCCGGGGAAGGGGCCGCAGGGGCGACGTCCTTGAACTGGCCTCCCTGGGGGAGACGCTCTCGCGGACGGCTTTGTGCGGGCTCGGCCAGAGCGCCGCCAACCCTCTGCTCTCCACCATCCGCTACTTCGCCGAGGAGTACCGGGAGCACGAGGAGGAGGGCTTCTGCCGCTCCGGCCGCTGCCAGGGCATGTTCGTCCCCGAGATCGACGCGGACGCCTGCAGGCGCTGCTTCCGCTGCGCCAAGGTCTGCCCGGCCAGGGCCGCGACGGTCAAAAGCAAGCGGGAGCCCCCCGAGATCGACCTCGGGGCCTGCGTGTCCTGCGGCGCCTGCCTGGCCGAGTGCCGCTTCGGGGCCCTGAGGGCCGCGCCCAAGAAAAAGACCGGGGAGACGAAAGCCCGGGAGTCGTCAAAACCAACGCCGGACGACAGTTCGGAGGCGGCGGCCGGCCGCTGCTCGCAGGCGGAGGCCCGGACGGGGTCCCAAAAAGAAAAAAAGGGGCCGGGCTCAAAAAGGAGGCGGTCATGAGCGCGCCTATTGAAACCATGGTCTCGGGAACCATCAACGGCCGGACCGTCGCGGTCGCCAAAGACACCCCGCTCCTCCAGGCCGCCAGGGACAACGGCGTCGGCATCCCCACCCTCTGCCACCACCCCGCCCTGCCCCCAGACGGCAACTGCCGGCTCTGCCTGGTCGAGGTCGGCGGCAAGCTGGCGGCCTCGTGCCTGTACCCGCTGCGGGAGGACGGCTTCTCGGTCGTCACCGAGAGCGGAAAGATAGCCGGGGCCAGGGCTTTTGTCGTCAAGCTCCTTTTAAGCCGGGCGCCCGAGGACGAGTGTTTGCTGCGGCTCGCCGCCCTTTATCAGACAGCGCCCGACCCCAGGCTCGCGGGCGACGAGGACGGCTGCCTGCGCTGCGGGCGCTGCGTCAGGGCCTGCCACGCGGCCGGCTCCGACGCCGTGGCCCTGGTGGGGCGGGGACGGTCCAGAAAAGTCGCGGGCGCCTTCCTCGAGCCCCCGGCGGACTGCGCGGGCTGCCTGGCCTGCGCCAGGGTCTGCCCGACCGGCGCCGTCAAGTTCCGGGAGACCAAAAACTCCCGCTCGATCTGGGGAAAAGAGTTCTCCCTCGCCCCCTGCCCCGTCTGCGGCCGGACCGTCGGCACGCCCGAGGAGCTGGCCCGGGCGGGCCTGGACCCCGGGGGCGCCCTCTGCCCCGAATGCCGGCGCCGGGCCATGGCCGGGGCCCTGCTGGCCCTGCCGGAAAACGCCGCGCCGAAACGGGGATAATAAAACAAGCCCGCGGGGCGACCCGCCGGAAAGCCGAAAGACAGGCGGGAGAAGAAATAAGGAAACAAGGAAGAGAGAAGCAGGAAAGTAAATAAGCAAGCAGGAAAGTAAATAAGCAAGCAAGCAAGCAAGCAAGAAGATAAAAAACCGCTCCGGGGAACAAAACCAGACGGGCCCGGGCGACTTTTTTTTCAAACTGTCAGATTTTTTTTCCAGCCAGTTTTTTTTGACCCGGTGAAAAAGCGGGCCCGAGGCGCCGCCAGGCGGCGCCGAACGCGACTTTCCCCCGGGGGAGGCCGGGGTCGGGGCGCCTTTTTTTCCCGGGCCGGCCAGGTCACTCACAACCAGGCCGCCCCATATGGGGAGCGGCCCCGCCCGTCGAAGGGAGGCAAAAATAAAATGAGCGAGTTCACCAAACCCAGCGCCGAATGCTCCATGTGGCCCGGCGAGACGGGACGCCTGATAGACAAGGCCAGAAGCGAGGGAGTGGAGCTGGCCTGGGACCGCCTGGCCAGGCAGACGCCCCAGTGCAACTTCTGCGAGATGGGCCTCTCGTGCGCCAAGTGCGTCATGGGCCCCTGCAGGATCATCCCCGGGCTGGACCGCGACAAGGGTGTCTGCGGGGCCGACGCCGACCTGACCGTGGCCCGCAACTTCGGGCGCTTCGTGGCCGGGGGCTCGGCGGCCCACTCCGACCACGGCCGCGACCTGGTGGAGGTCCTGCACGAGATCGGGACGGGCAAGACCGAGGCCTACGGGATCCGCGACGAGGAGAAACTCAGGCGCCTGGCCGCCGAGTTCGGGCTGAAGAGCGACGGGGACGCCAGGCAGGTCGCCAAGGACGTGGCCGAGCGGCTCTTCCAGGACTACGGCACCTTCGGGCCGGGCCTGGCCTTTCTGCCGAGGCTGCCCAAGGCCCGGCTGGAACTGTGGGAGAAGCTCGAGATCACCCCCAGGGGCATCGACCGCGAGCCCGTGGAGATGCTGCACCGCACCCACATGGGCGTCGACTGCGACCCGGTCTCCCTGTGCCTGCACTCCGCCCGCGTCGCCCTCTCCGACGGCTGGGGGGGCTCCATGGCCGGGACGGAGATCTCCGACGTCATCTTCGGGACCCCGTCGCCCTGCAAGACCAAGGTCAATCTGGGGGTCCTGAAGGAGGACAAGGTCAACATCCTGGTCCACGGGCACAGCCCGGTGGTCTCCGAAATGATCCTGCTGGCCGCGGCCGACCCGGAGATCCTGGCCGAGGCAAAAAATGCCGGGGCCGCGGGCATCAACATCGCGGGCCTCTGCTGCACCGGCAACGAGCTTTTGATGCGCCGGGGGGTCCCCCTGGCCGGCAACCACATGATGACGGAGCTGACCATCGTCACCGGGGCGGTGGAGGCCATCGTCGCCGACTACCAGTGCATCATGCCCAGCCTGGTCAACATCTCCCAGTGCTACCACACCAAGTTCGTCACCACCTCCGACAAGGGGCACTTCCCCGGGGCGGAGAGGTTCCACTTCACCCCGGGCAACGCGCTCGACCTGGCCAAAAAGGTGGTCAGGCTGGCCGTGGAGGCCTTCAAAAAGCGCGACCCGGCCAGGGTGCTCATCCCCGTCGAGCCCGTGGAGGTCATGAGCGGCTTCTCCAACGAGGCCGTCCTGGGCGCCCTGGGCGGCACCCCCGGCCCGCTGATCGAGGCCATCAAGGCCGGCGCCGTCAGGGGCGCCGTGGGCATCGTCGGCTGCAACAACCCCAAGCTCAAGCAGGACCATCACCACGTGACCCTGGCCAGGGAGCTCGTCAAAAAGGACATCCTGGTCCTGGTCACCGGCTGCGCCACCTCGGCCATGGGCAAGGCGGGCCTCCTGGTGCCCGAGGGGGCGGACCAGGCCGGCGAGAAGCTGGCGGGCCTCTGCCGGACCCTGGGCATACCCCCCGTCCTGCACGTGGGCAGCTGCGTCGACAACAGCCGCATCATGCAGCTGTGCGCCGTGCTGGCCAACGCCCTGGGGGTCGACGTCCCGGCCCTGCCGGTGGCCGCGTCCGCCCCGGAATGGTACTCCGAGAAGGCCGCGGCCATCGGGCTCTACGCCGTGGCCACCGGCGTCACCACCCACCTGGGCCTGCCGCCTTTGATCCTGGGGAGCCCCCTGGTCACCAACCTGGCCGTCTCCGGCCTCAACGACGTGGTGGGGGCCTGCTTCCTGGTGGAGCCCGACCCGGTCAAGGCGGGCGGGCTTCTGGACGACCTTATCTCGCGGAAGCGCCTTGCCCTGGGCCTGTCGGCCTGAAAGGAGAAGCGCCGTGTCCAAAAAAACCATCCGCGTCACCCCGTCCAAATGCGTCGGCTGCCTCAACTGCGAGCTGGCCTGCGCCAGCCGCGACTGGGGCGAGTACTTCCCCTCGGGCTCCAAAATCAACCTGGTCTTCTTCAAGGACGGCGGCCAGGTGCCCCTGACCTGCTTCCAGTGCGACGACGCCCCCTGCCTCAAAGTCTGCCGCACCGGGGCCCTGGCCAGGGACGAGGCCTCGGGTGTGGTCCGCTCCGACCCCGAGAAGTGCGTCGGCTGCCGCACCTGCGTCTCCGTCTGCCCCTTCGGCAACATCGCCTACTCCCGGGCCGGACGCCGGATCGAGAAGTGCGACCAGTGCCAGGGCTCGCCCAGGTGCGCCGCCGTCTGCCCGTCCGGGGCCCTGGCCTACGTCCCCGACGAGGAGAACCTGGCCGGGAAACGGCGGGCCTTCGCCGAGTCCCTGAGGCAGGCGCTGGCCGAGCCCCGGGAATGAACGGCGCGGGGGGAGCCGAAGCCTCCCCGGGCCGCCTGAGACAAACAAAGCCTGACGAGCGACAGCCCCGGCCGCGGGAGAGATCCCCGGCCGGGGCCTTTATTTTGCGCGCGGCGGGCGTC
>JAISET010000192.1 GCA_031264015.1 Deltaproteobacteria bacterium
GTTTTTCCCCTAAGGCCGGGGCGGGCAAGTCGTCAAACATGCCGGATAGGCGCCCGGCCCATGACGGCCGGCGGCGCCCGGCAGGCCGCATGCCGATTTTTTGAAGCCGGACCCTGCCGATTGGTCCTGGCGACGGATTGGGCCGACAATTAAAGCGGGCCCCGGAATCTCGCGGGCCGCCCCCGTGATCGCTTACCTTAATTAACCAAGCCGAATCTATTTTCTTTCTTGAAGTCTTAGCCAAGCCATGCTATTTTATAATAAAATCATGGGGATACCAATTACCCTTTTCATGAATTTAGCTATCGAAACCAAAACACCACGTAGATGGTTGAAGAAAGTCATTTCAGAACCAGTACCAAGATGCGAGTGAATCTTGAAAATATCTAAAATCACTAATCTATCTCCTTTTAGTTTTTATTATGAACATATATCTTGAAACAACAATTTTTAATTATTACTTTGATGCTGAAAGAGATGCTCATGCAGCTACTGTCAAACTTTTTAATGAGATTATTACTGCTAAGTTTCATCCCTTTACTTCAATTTTTGTCGTTGAAGAATTAGAGAATGCTCCTAAAGACAAATCCCGTCTGATGATAGATCTTATTTCAAAATTTAATATTGTTGTTCTCCCTGAAAATGAACAAGCTGTCCGTATAGCAAAATTATTTATTGATAATAATAATATTATTCCATCTAAATATTTAATGGGTTCTTTACATATTGCATTATCACTAGTAAATAATTTTGATAAAATTATAACATTGAATTTTAAACATATTATTCGTAATAAGACAAAGATTTTTGTAGAATATATTTCTAAAATCAATGATTATCGCTCTTTTACTATAAATTTACCAATGGAGGTAATTGGTAATGATGAAAATTAACAAAATTGAGCAAGAGATCGACGATATTCGTATTAATATTTATGAAAATACAAAAAATATGTCTGATCATGAATTTTTAAACTATTTTAAAAATCGAGGTGAAGAAGCGGCACAAAAATATGGTTTTCAAATAGCGAGATCTTTTGCTTCTGACGATGATGCGAATAGTTCTACCAAATAAATTTTTCATACATACATGATGGATCGGTAAAAACCCCTATTTTTATCAAGACGGAGATAATTATCATTGTGATTAAGGTTAGTTATACTAGCCCGAGTTTCACAGTTAGCTTGGGACCTTTCAAAAATATATAGTAATTTCTACAAGTTAGCAGCTTAAAAGTGTGTCGCCTAAAAATAAATACAAAAAACCTTGACTATATAATCTCAATTTTGCATTTTTTCTACTATTTATTAATTTCAATATCTGTAAACATGCTATTTTAAATGACAAAAAAATTAAATATCAATATTCCACTTTTTTCATAGCATAATATTACTATAAAAGTTTGCCTCAACTAACTTGGGCTCGGGTGTGTATTTTTACAAATGACACTAGGTTTCAGGGGTTGAGCAAAGCCAGAAAGATGGAGTAACTTAAAAATTTTTTTCCTCGGCGAACCTATAAATTACAAAAATAGAAATCAATGTTTATATGGTTATAGACTAGACTATAGAATAAAATCGTTAGTTTTATTCATTCTAGAGGATAATTTTTATGTAGATTAGTCTCTCATTTAAGTAGCTAGACAATTGCATAAAAACTAAATTTGGCAAATATGTTCAGTAAAAAGAATCTCTTTTTATCTTAATATAAACTTTAATCTAGCCCTTCATATCTTCCAAGCCAATCCTCATCCACATAGAGATATCTAATCATGTTAACACCAAGTCATTTTGTCCTAAAACTGCCAGGACAATTTGTCTAAAACCTGCCAACAATCCTTGTCAAAAGTACTGAATTCGGTGAAAATCTGAAAATATGAAAATAAGCTAAAATTTATCTATGTTAATTGAAAGCATTTATTTGAATATTAATTGTATAATTAATGTAAATTATAATATAATATAATATAATTAAAATTATAAACTCAGTATATATGATAATTATATGCCATAGAAAGTGCCTGGAGGAACGACGCCAGTTTTCAGAAAGGCGGGGACGGCGGCCCCGACGCTTTCATCCCCCTTCAGAGCCCCGGGCGCCCGCCGCAGACCAAGCCCACCCCGGAGGACCGGCGCCCGCCCGCGCATATTTTGCCGGGGCCCCGGGGGGCTGGAGACGCCCGCCACCGTCTGCTTCCGGTTGAAAGCGGGTGTCCTGTGTGCTATTATTACTCCATAGCCTGGGCAGACATCGTCGGATCGCCGCATGGCAAACGTCGGGCGTGGCGCGCGTAAAGAAAAGAGGAAAAACGGCCGGCTCCCTCCCAAACCCCCTCCGCCGGGGGATTTATGTCGCGGCGCATCCGGCGCCGGCCTGGCGCCCCTGGCCGCGGGCGGCGGCGGACATGGTCGGGGACCCGTCCGACGATCTGGTCGACGATCGGAACGGGGAAAAGACCGCCGCGGTTCGGGCGGGAAATTAATGACGGACGGGGAATTTTATTTGGAGGCTTGTTGATTGCCTGAGCGTTTTAACTTTGGTGGTTCTGGCGGGCAGGCGGGCGATATTGGCGGTGAAACGACATCAATGTGTCTTTTGGGGCGTCAGTTGCGTTTATTTATGCGGCCCCGCCGTCAATCTGACGCGTCCGGGCCCCGGTCGCGCGCCCGACATGTGCTTTTTACTATGGTCGGTCCATCTAAGTCAGCGGTCGGACGACTGCCGCAGCCATCCCAAACTTAGACCAATTCTAAAATTAGGCACATAATTTGCTAGAGATTTTCATGGGACCTGATCGAGACAGCCTTTTCTTCCCAGTCTCAGAACGAGCCCTGGAAAGGTGAACCCATGGATGTCGCAACCGTAGTCGGCATATTATCCTCCATCGGCCTTTTGGTGATCTCCATCAACATGGGCGTCGGGGTGTCGGCCTTCATAGACCTGCCCTCCCTGTTGATCGTCGGCGGCGGCACGGCCTGCGCCACCATGATCAACTACCCCCTGAGGGACTGCCTGAACACCGTCGCCATACTCAAGAACGCCTTCGTGACCAGGATGACCACCGTCAACGACATCATCACCGGCTTCATCACCTTTTCCGCCAAGGCCCGCAAGGAGGGGCTTCTGTCTTTGGAGAACGACATCGCCGACGTAGGCGACGTCTTTTTGCAGAAAGGCCTGCAGCTGACGGTGGACGGGCTCGAGCCCCAGGCCATCGTCGACATTTTGGAGATCGAGATATCCTTCCAGGCCTCCAGGCACCGTCTGGGGGCCGACATCTTTCAGGCCATGGGGGCCTTCGCCCCGGCCTTCGGCATGCTGGGGACCCTGATCGGTCTCATTTCCATGCTGCAGCAGATGGACGACCCCTCGGCCATCGGGCCCGCCATGAGCGTGGCCCTGGTGACGACCTTCTACGGGGCCATCCTGGCCAACGTGGTCTTCATACCCATCAGCGGCAAGCTGAGGGCGCGCTCCAGGTCCGAGACGATGATCAAGGAGCTCATCGTCCAGGGCATCCTGGCACTCTGCCGCGGCGACAACCCCAGGATCATCGAGCAGAAGCTGCACGCCTTCATTCCTCCGTCGGCGCGCATCTCGGTCTTCAGGTGACAGGGATGGCCAGTCTCCCGAAAGAAGAACCCGCGCCCCCGGACTCCACCATGGTCCTGTTCACCTCCATCGTGCTGATCATCCTGACCTTCTTCATCATGATGACCGCCAAGGCCAACTACGACGAGGTCAAGCACGACAAGGCGGTGGAGTCGGTCTACAACTCTTTCGGAATTTTTTCGGGGGGCTACGCCGTCATCGGCTCGGACCAGGGCGTCAGCTCCGACCTGCCCTCCATCGGCGACCCCTCGGCCATGGCCAGCGTCTCCGACAACGAGATGGCCAGGATCCGGGCCCTCCTGTCCCCGGAACTGTTGGACGGGGGGGCCAGAATAGTTCATAATCGCGGTCAGAGGATCATCACCCTCTCGGCCGACCTGCTGTTCGCCCCGGGGTCCTGGGAGCTGGGCCGGGAGGCCCAGGAGATGCTCCTGGCCTTCTGCCGCATCATGCGCCGGGTCAGCATCCCCGTCTCCATCGAGGGCCACACCGACAACCTGCCCTCGACCGTCGAGGGCCACGACAACTGGGACATTTCCGCCCGGCGGGCCGTGGCCGTCCTGGAGTTTTTCGCCGGCCCCGGGGGGCTCGACCTCGACAGCCTCTCGGCCTACGGCTACGCCGGCACCAAGCCCATCTACGCCAACAACACCCCGGCCAGGCGGGCCCGCAACAACCGGGTGGACCTGGTCCTCGACTACGAGGCCACCAGGGCAGGGGCGATCAGAAGCCTCGGGAGCGACGACCGCAGCTTCGAGTTCGACGGCTTCGAGTTCCTGCTTCCCGAGCGGCCCGGGGACGAGGGGGAGGTCTACTGATGGCCAGGGTCAGGGAAGAAGACTCCTCGCTGGACTCCACCGGCTGGATGCTGACGTTTTCGGACATGGTGACGCTTCTTCTGACCTTTTTCGTCATGATCATGTCCATCACCTCTTTGGACCCGGGCTCCCTGGCCGAGATCGACGGCCCGGACGGGACGTCCTCCAACTCCCGGGCACTGTCCGGGCCCGGCCAGTTCGGGTTCTCCAACCCGCTTTTGATCGCCAACATCGCCGACATCGTCGAGCACCTGGAGGACCTGCCCAAGGACGTCAGCCTTGACCAGGACGAGATCCTGGCCGCCCTCTTTCAGCTCGACCCCGTCAACGGGGCGGACTTCCAGCGCCTCGAGCGCGAGGTCACCGACTCGGTCTCGATCCATAAGGACGAGCGGGGCCTGGTTATCCGCTGGGACAAGGCGGTCCTTTTTCCCGAGGGGTCGGCGGTCCTGCGCGAGGAAAACCTGCTGCTTTTATACAGGATGGCCGAGCTTCTGGAGACCCTGACCCTGCCGGTCAGCGTCGACAGCCACACCAACCCCTTCTCGGACCTGGAGGGCGCCGGCAGCACGACGGCCTACGACCTCTCGATCCGCAGGTCCAGGGTGGTCATGGATTATTTAATTTCTCTGGGGCTCCCCGAAGGCCGGCTGAGGCTCGGGGCCTTCGGGGGGTCGAGACCCGTCACCAGAGACGTCGCGCAGGGAGCTCAGAACAGCCGCTTGGAGATAGTCATCTACAAGCCTGCCAAGTCCTCCTGGAAAGGATGAACGCGTTATGGCCGAAAAGAAAGGCAAACCCACAAAACCCGCCCCCGAGGCCGAGGCCCCCGCGGCCGCCCCGCCCGCCGCAGCCGAGGCTCCCCCCAAGAAGGGCGGGGGCAGGATGAAGCTCATTATCATCGTGGTGGCGGCCATGGTCATCGGCGGCGCCGGGGCCTTCGCGGCGATGAAATTTCTGCTCGCCCCCGCGGCCCCCCAGGCCGAGAGCGGCGACGAGTTCGCCCAGACCGCGCCCGCCGGGCACGGGACCCCCGCCGAGGAGCCCATCGTCGCCCCCACCAAGGGCGAGGCCCCGGCGTCCGGCGGACACGGCTCCGGCGGCGGCGAAGGCGGGGAGGGGGAGGGCGCCGCCGAGGCGGACGGCCCCCAGACAGTCGACCTCAAGCCCTTCGCCACCAACCTGAACGAAAATTCCGGCCGCAGGTACCTGAAGGTGACCATCAGCATGGAGGTTGACAACAAGGCCGCCGCCGACGAGCTCAACCGCCTGATGCCGGACATCCAGGACAAGATCCTCATGCAGCTCTCCAGCCTGACCAGCCAGGACGTCTTCACCGTCGACGGCAAGGAGCGGCTGCGCTCGCAGATCCTGCGGCTGACCAACTCCGTCATGGTCGACAACAAGGTCCGGAAGGTCAAGTACTCCGAGTTCATCATCCAGTAGACGAGCTGGACGCGGCGGACGCGGGCGCGGGGAAAAAGGCCGGGACCGCGAGTCGGGAGGGCCGGATAACGGGCGGCCGGGCCCAGGGGGTGAAAAATGGCCAAAATATTGACTCAGGACGAGGTCGACGCCCTCCTTAAGGGCATGGGCGGCGGCGAGGTCGAGACCGAGACAGACCAGAACAACGACGACACGGGCGTGACCCGCTACGACCTGACCAACCAGGACAGGATCATCCGCGGGCGCATGCCCACCCTGGAGATCATCAACGACCGCTTCGCCAGGTTTTTCCGACAGACCATGTCCACGTCTCTGCGCAAGGTCATCGACATCTCGGCCTTCTCCATCGACATGATCAAGTTCGGCGAGTTCATGCGCGCCCTGCCGGTGCCCACCAGCCTCCACATCTTCAAGGCCGAGCCCCTGCGCGGGCACGCCGTCATGGTCATCGAGACCAAGCTGGTCTTCAACCTGGTGGACAGCTTCTTCGGCGGCAGCGGCCGCGGCTACATCAAGGTCGAGGGCCGGGACTTCACCCCCATCGAGTCCAGGCTCATCGTCAAGGTCATCAAGATGGCCCTGGCCGACCTGGAGAGGGCCTGGAACCCCGTCCACCCCCTGACTTTAAGCTACGTGCGCGGCGAGACCAACCCCCAGTTCGCCTCGGTGGTGGCCCCGACGGAGGTGGTCCTGGTGGTCAAGTTCGAGGTGGAGCTGGAGCAGACGGTGGGCACCCTGATCATCTGCCTGCCTTATTCCACCATCGAGCCCATCAGAAGCAAGCTCTACGCCGGCTTCCAAAGCGACCAGCTGGAGGTCGACACCGCCTGGATCAACCGCTTCATCGAGCGGGTCCGGGAGGCCGAGGTGACCATGAAGGTGGACCTGGGCAAGTCCAGGATCACGGCCGAGGAGCTGATGAACCTGACCGAGGGCGACATCATCATGCTCAACCACGACGTCAAGGAGCCCCTGGACGTCCTGGTCGAGGGGGTCCCCAAGTTCAAGGTTTTCATCGGCACCTCCAGGGGCCAGAAGGCCGTCCGCATCGACGCGGACATCGCCCCCAGGACCTGGGAGGAGTAGCGGGGACGTTCCCCGGGCCTCGGGACCAGGAAAAATTTTACGGGCGCCGGCTTCCGGCGGCCGCGACAATCATAAGCCGCCGGCTTTTTAGGACAAAGCGGGACCCAGGCGGGAGGACAGCATGTCTGAAGACAAACCAAATTTGACCCAGTCCGATCTTGACCGGCTGATGAGCGACGACCCCGGCCTGGCCCAGGACTGGGGGGACCCCGGCCCGGCGGCCGTGCCGGCGAGCTCGGACGGGCACTCCTCCGACTCCCCCTTCGGCCCGCCCCCGCAGGCGGACGGCGCCGCCCGTCCCCTGGACTTCATCCTGGACATCCCTTTGGAGATCTCCGTGGAGCTCGGCCGGACCCGCATGATCATCAACGATCTTCTGCAGCTGGGCCAGGGCTCGGTCATCGAGCTCTCCAAGCTGGCCGGCGAGCCGCTGGAGATCTTCGTCAATGGCAAGCTCGTCGCCCGGGGCGAGGTGGTCGTGGTCAACGAGAAGTTCGGCGTGCGCGTGACGGACATCGTCAGCCCCATGGAGAGGGTCAAGTCGCTGAGCTGACGCGCTTCGGCCGTCCGTCTGATCGCCCGGGGGCGGACAGCATGAGGGCCGGTTGTCCAATGCGGGCAGCATGAGGGCCGGTTGTCCGAGGGCGGACTCTTCATTCCCCCGGGACGGCGGTCATGACGGTCCGGCTCGCCCGGCCAGCCAGGCTCCGGCGTCGTCTTCCGGCGGGCCCGGGGGCGAAAGCCGGGCCCGATCGACAATTCCAGGAAACTTACCCCCTGGGAGGATCTCATTCTTAACAACCGCCGGACAAGCGGGGATAATCCAGACGATGATTCCGCCTGCTTGGGAGGCGGTTAAACTGAAAGCCCCAGCCTTTTGGTGGCGATAAGTCACCAGACAAACAAAATGTCAAAAGACGAACAGAAATTATCGATTTTCTGGGGCAAATTTCCTGTCGGCACTCTTGAAAGGGTTCCGGGCGGTCGTGGACTTTTGGGTTTTACGTACGACTCATCCTGGCTTGATTCCGGAGGTCCCGCTGTTTCCCTGTCATTGCCCTTGTCGCTGGAAATGCATGATCCGTTGATATCTTCAAATTTTTTCGAAAATTTTCTGCCTGAAGGGAGCGCCTTCGGCATCTTCCATCTTTTAAAGCACCTGCCGCCAGGTGACGCTTTCAGCTTCTTGGCCATTTACGGTAGGGAATGTGCCGGAGCATTGAGCGTTTTACCTTTCGGTGAATCGTTCGAGGAATTGAAAGAAGATTACAGGGATGTCACAGACATGGTGATTAGTCAACTCGAACGGCCTGCAAAAGAACGCAAGAACCTGATCGCCGTGACTAATTCCAAAGTCTCATTGGCCGGCGCCCAGAACAAACTTCCAGTCCTTCTGGAAGGGAACCGTCTTCTTGTCCCAACTGATGAATCATTTGCGCCCACGACACATATTATCAAGGTGCCTTCCATCGTATTGCCAGATTTACAATACAATGAAGCGTTCTGCGTGGAGCTTGCGCGGGCTGTGGGATTGTCGGCGCCTAAAACCGAACTTATGAAATTTGGCGGAATCGATGTTCTTGCCGTTGAAAGGTACGACAGGATTGTTCGTGATGGAGCAGTCTATCGCCTGCACCAAGAAGATTTTTGTCAGGCGCTGGGACTTTTCAGCCAACAGAAATACGAACAACAACAAGGTCCGGGTTTCTCGGCTTGTTCGGGAGTGGTCGGACAATGCTTAAACGCCAAAGCAGCAAAAGAGAATTTTGCCAAATCAGCAATTTTTAACTTCATTCTTGGAAATGGGGATGCTCATGGTAAAAATTTCTCTATTCTTTACGGTTGGGCGCCGAAACTCGGCGAACACGGAAAAGGATTCGGTCTGGCTCCTTTCTACGATATTATATCCACCTTGCTGTATTCCGAGATGGGCGTGGACGCGACAATGGCAATGAGTTATGGAAAGACTTTCGACCCAACAAATTTTAATTTAGCTAATTTTAGATTGCTGGCAAAGGATCTTGGTATCGAAGCCGACAGGTTCAAGGCTTTAGCTGAAGAAATCACTGAATCAGTTAACAAGAACGCTCCCAACATCGCAACGGAACATAGCCTGCGTTTCCCTTCCGTCGGTATCTACGACAAAATAATCTCCTTAATTAAAAGTCAAATCGATATTCTTCACAAAACTCTCAACGGCATGAAATAAAACAAAACAACAAAACCTCATTGGAGCCCACGTCCTTAGACTATAGGCTCTCTATTTCCATATTTTTTGAAACATTCTAAATGATCTTCATTTTTTTTTGAAGCTGTCCCGGAAGAGCCGCAACCGCTTTCTTATGAAACGTTTCTTTGCGCGCCTGAGTCATGGCAGCCCAACCAATAGTGTAAAATCGCATGAACAAGTCGTTATTGTTGCTAACGTTGGCAACTAACAAAGAGGCAAGTCCCTCCAATGGAAGGAGTGGCGATCCACATTGAGCGCGAGCCATGTCCCACCTCGCCCAGTCATAGGCCCGACCGCGAGGGTCGCGGGGAAGCGTCGGTAGTGAAAGTATAGGCAAGGCCCTCGCTCGCTATTTCGGCGAACGACTGGCCGCCAAGCGGCAGTCCTTTCAACGTCATGACCATGGCTCCGTTATTCGGAAAGTTCCGTCAAAAATGACGGCCGGGATTTTTTCAGTCGGCCCGACGGTCATTTTTCGGCCGGTAGTTTAATCAGTAAGAAAGTTTTACTTATTTAAATTTTGCCATAAGTTATTTTATTTGTCAAAATCCCCATAATAGTTCGGCGGCTGCCGATTACGTCAAGGCTGCCCGGCGCGGTGTTTTGTTGGCGGGCCCCTCAAATTTGCCCCAAAAAAAATAATTTTTTCCGGCGGCGTAAAAAATTGCGTGAACTGGCGGAGGATCTTTGTCGGGCGGCGGGAATAAAATTTATTCGGCTGCCGGCGCTCCAAAAAAGCGGTTCATAATGTTGGCCGCCCCCCCTTGCCTCGACAGATGAGACGCTTAATTCCGCGTTTCATGGAAAAATGTCGGCTTGAAATCAAAAGCTCTGTCTCTAATTTATAGTTTTTATCATGTGTATATTTATTTTTTGATGTCGTTATAATGTATTTTAGCCTATTTATGTTTATTTTGGCGCCTATTTAATTATTTTATCTTTCAGCCAGCATTTTGACTTTCGTCGCCCGCCCCGCTTTTTTTTCCCAGCTTCCCCTTCCTCGGTTTGTTTCGTCCTCCCGGTTTTTGTCGCCGCCCGCGGTTTTTTTCCCTGTCCGGCGGTCCCCGCCCGGGCTGTTTTCGGCCTCGGCAAGTGGACATGAGGCCCGCGATTAGGTATTATTGAAGCCGTCGCGTCCGCTGGCCAAGACGGGAGGCGAGGGGGAGGGGCCCCCTTTTTTCGGGATCGGATCCCCGGAGCCGCCTTCTCCCGGTCTTTCGGGCGTCCGCCAAATAGCGTGTTCTTCCCGCGGGCGCCGGACCCGCCAGGCCGGCGCCCCCTCATAATTTCGTCGACGGTCCCTTTTTTTCCCAAGGCAGGTATCGATAAGTGAAAACCCACACTTCAGGCTTAAAAAGGCCTCTCGGCCAGGCTTGTTTCCGCCTCCCCGGGGCGCTTGTTCTTCCGGCGGCCATAGTCTTAACCTTCCTCCTCGCCCCCGGTCTTCTTTTCGCCCAGAACGCCGACGGCCCCGCGGCCTCGGAAGTCACGGTGACCGACATCGGCTCGGAGCAGCCCAACCCCGCCGTCGCGCTCCCGCCCCCTCCGGGCCAGGCCTCCGACCCTCTGGCCCCCGGGTCCGGCCCGGCGGCGGCCGGGGACTTCGGAGCCGCCTCCGACGCCACGGGCGCGGCCGGCCAGTCCGAAGGCGCCGGCTTCAGTCCAGCCCAGCCGGCCGCCCAGACTCCCGCGGCCCCGGGCGCCTCCCAGCCGGCCTCCGGCCTGGACTCCTCCTTGCTGTCCTCGGGCATGGACCTGGCCAAGGCCGCGGGCGCCTTCATCCTGGTCATCATTTTGCTGGTCGTCTGCCTGAAGTTCATCGGATATCTGAGCCGGGGCCGCCACGCCGGACGCGGCAGCAAGGCCTTCACCCTCAGGGGGACGCTGGTCCTCGACAACCGCCGCTATCTGGCCGCCGTCGAGGTTGACGGGCACCTGGTCGTGCTGGGCGTCACCCCCGAGCGGCTGACCTCCCTGGCCCACTGGTCCATGGAGGACGAGACCGCCGACGAGGCCCCGGCCCCCGGGCCCAGGCTCAGGGCCCCGGCCAGGACGGCCCAGGCGCCCCCGAGACAGGCTTCCGCCCCGGCCAGGGCCGCCAGACCCGGGCCCGCCGTCGCCGCCCCGCCCAGGCCGCAGCCCCCCCAGGCGCCGCAGGCCGCCCCGGCCGCCCCCGAGCCGCAGGCCACCCCCGCCCCGCGGGCCGTCTCCGAGTCGAGGGACGTCCCCGGCCGCGAGGCCCCGGACGTTTTGCTGCTGGACGACCCGGTCGAGGCCCCCGCGCCTCCGAGGCGGGCCCCCCAGGCCGCCTCCAGGGCTTCCGCGCCCGCCCCGGAGCCCTCCCTGGTGGCCGGGCCCGGCGCCGCGCTGGCTGAGGGGCAACAATCTGCCGCCAATGGCCCGAGCCTGGGCTCCAGTTTGGTGGAGGACGCCTTCGATCGTAGTCTTGACGGGCCTAATGTCAGCTTGTCTCTGGACGAAGACCCAGAGGGGGCTCTCGACGGCCCACAGGCCAGTGATGATTTTTTAAAATTGTTTCAAGATGACTTTGAAAAGAAGTAGATTAGTATCTTTAGGCTTGAAATTAGATTAAATTATGCTATAATTGTTTAAGCTATCCACAGCGGATCTGCCCCCTGTTCGGCCCGGCTTAAACAGACGATGGTTTTGGACATAGTTGTCTGCCTCCGGCCTTCTAAAAACGCCCCCGTCCGGGGCCGGACTCTCGGCATCCGCAAGTCTCAAGTATTTTGGCACTTTTCTTGCTACATGAAGTTAGGTTCGCTAATTCTCCGGCGTCCCAGTCCAGGGCCGCCGGGGGGGAAGAGATTTGCTGCTGATGACGAGTCCGAGACTATGCTGGCCGCGCTCCGAACGACGCCGCCCCGTTCCGGGGGGCGCGGGGGCCGCCATGTCCGGGCCGGGGCTTCGGGATCATCGCCCGTCGTCCTCCAAGGCCGCGGCGGTTTTTCTGGCCCTGCTGCTGGCCATGGCGCTGACCTTGGCCCTGACGGCCGGGCCGGCCCGGGCCCAGGGGAACATGGTCCCCATCCCCACGGTCAGCTTCACCTTCGACCAGGCCGACGACTCGGGCCGGGTGGCCACCGTCATCAACGTCATGTTCCTCCTGACGGTGCTGGCCCTGGCCCCGTCGATCCTGGTCATGATGACCTCCTTCGTCCGCATCGTCGTCATCTTCGGCTTCCTCCGCCAGGCCATGGGCACCCAGCAGACGCCCCCCAACCAGATCATCATCAGCCTGGCCCTCTTCATGACATTTTTTATCATGATGCCCGTCTGGAGCAACATCGAGGACCGGGCTTACAAGCCCTTCATGGCCAACGAGATCACCCAGAAGGAGGCCTTCGACCGGGCCATGCTGCCCGTCAGGGAGTTCATGTTCCGCCAGACCAGGGAGAAGGACCTGGCCCTGTTCATGCGCATCGCCGGCGAGAGCAAACCCGTGGACAAGAGCGCCGTTCCCACCCTGTCGCTGATCCCGGCCTTCATCATCTCGGAGCTGAAGACGGCCTTCACCATCGGCTTTCTGCTCTACATGCCCTTCCTGGTCATCGACATGGTCGTGGCCTCCGTCCTGCTCTCCATGGGCATGATGATGCTGCCACCGGTGATGATCTCGCTCCCGTTCAAGCTGATGCTCTTCGTCCTGGTGGACGGCTGGAACCTTCTGGCCGGCTCCGTGGTCAGAAGCTTCGGGGAGCTGGCCGGCATCTGACGCGGCGGGCCGGCGGCCCGTCGTCGTTGCTCCGGCGAAAGACCCGCGCGCGTCCGACATGTAAATTTATGGAGCGCTTCGGACGCCTTAAAACGCCTTAAAACGCCTTAAACGCCTT
>JAISET010000164.1 GCA_031264015.1 Deltaproteobacteria bacterium
TCGTTGCAAAAAGGCGAACAAGACCAATATAACTAGATTTTCATTGGTTTTAAAAGCATTGTCGTCTGACTCTTCTCCGGTTTTATCTAGTAACAGTTCAGCATTTTCCTTCCAGTAAGTTTGGAAAGCTTCTAGAAGACCAGAAATGTCCGCCTTTGTTCCGTCCATCCATTTGTTGACTAAAGAAGTGGGTAAGCTGTCCTGGATATAACGAGACAGAGCTCTCGCCAAAATTTCTTCATAAATAGGATTGGCTGGCAGGTAAATCGCTTCATTGAGTTTATCGTTTTTTATAAGGCCTAGATCTAAAACGTACCTTACATCGTCACTTGGCAGTCCTAAGGGCATATTGGCCGAGGAGGTGACGATTGGTTCCATAACCCTTCTGATTCTTGGTTCTTTAAGCCGTTCGATCAGCGAATCTAGATGAGCGTCTTGTCGTAAAATCAACTCCTGAGCGGCCTGGTCAATGTTAATCCCAGAAATGATCTTGGAATAATCATCGTTGAGCTGATTTTCTATGATTTCTTGAGCCAGGGCATTTACCAGCCATGGCTGGCCTTCCGTCCAATACCAGGCTCTGTCAACCGCGCTCTCTTCAAAGACCTGGCCAGTAGCTTCAGTATGCTGATGGTAGAGGGATCTAATTTCATCCAACGTAAAATTGGCTAAGGTCATTCTTTCAGAGACTATGTTGAACGGACTGGCCAAGTGCTGCCCTTCAGCCTCCGAATGGTTTGATGTCAAATAATCGCGAATATCGCGCATGCCAACAAGAGCTAGAGAACTGGGAAATTTATTAATGGTAGCGTCTCGATAGATATAGCCGTCCCGGACTTGAGCTAAAAAAGTAACAAGGCCAGGACCGGCAAGCAGGTCGGCTTCATCGAAAAAAATGACCAGATCCTTATCTAAATCAACGGATAATTGGTTCAATAGTTTTCGAACTTTACGATCTGGAGCTTCCATACCTGGTAAGGATTTATAAATATCAGCCTTTTCTTTGATGATCATAATTTCAGACCCATCCATGGCTGCATTTATCTGAGAAACCACCCTAGTCATGGCTTTGTCTTCATCAGTAACGCCTCTTAAAGTAGCCAAAGAGCAGTTTATGGCGTACCGTCGTCCTTCCTGATTAATTTTATTAGTCAGAAAATTCAAAAAAGTAGTTTTCCCAGACTGACGAGGAGAATGAATAATAAAATTCTTTTTCTTATTAATCATTTTTTCAATAATAGGTAGCCGTGGTAGAACAGGCAACAAGTAATGTTCAGACGAATTGCATGGTCCAATGGTATTAAAGGTTTTTATTGAATCATTTAACATGATAACCTCAAAATCAAATGTAAACATTTTGAAAAGTTTGGACTGAAAACAATTACAGTTAAGTTTTAATGACCATAGATTTTTGTTCTATGACTAATTGTAATTTCGTCATCAGAAAACAATTGATCGTTTCCTGAAGGTGTAGGATGTGAAGGATGGTTGTTACCAACCGTCTAAAAACACAGGCAGATAGGGCGTTTGCGGCAAACGGACTTCCTAAATGCGTTACCACATTTTACACCGAAAGGGGAACCAAAACAATGACCAAGAGGAAAACAGCCGTCTACTGTCGCCCCGCAATCCATGACGAGATTGCGGTTGCGCGGCAAGAGAGGCGGTGCCGTGAGTTCGCAGCCGGACACGGGTACGAAATCGTCAAAACCTACCGCGATTGCGGAGTAAGCGGCGTAACACTCGTCCGCCCCGCGATGAGTAAACTCATCGCAGACATCAAGACGGGAACAATCGGCGCGGTCATCACGCAGGACATAGCGAGGATTGCGCGGAACTTCGCGCTTGTGAGCGAGTGGCTCGAACTGCTCCGCGCATACGGCGTGAAACTCATCACACTCGCCGGAGGCGAAATCGCGGAATTCGGCAATGGGCTGACATACTCGCTTGCGGGCGACTATTATTTGCCGAATATCATACTGAACGACAGCGGCGAACCGCTTAGGCGTTACGGTATGCTGCACAAGGCTTACCTGCGGGAAGAAAAGCCCGCGTTGTACGCTGAACTGCTTATGACGGAGCGGCTCTATCCGCTTTGCCGAGAAGTTGATGAAGCGGCGGCGCACAGGCTCGCGGCAATCCCCGACAGAAAAGTCGCTCACGAAATTATTCTGTCGGAACTGGTTTACTGCTGAGTCTCGGCGGCGGCAAAATCATCGCGCAGCTTGGCGGCCTGCTCCTGAATGTTTACCCACAGCGCTGATGTCTTGCCCCGCCGATTGCAGGGGAATTGGGGGCGGCAGGCCACCAACAAGCGCGACACTCTCGGCAGAGAGGTCGCGGCAAAGGTTTTGACCTTTGCCCTGCTTGCCAATTAGCGTATCGGGGTTATTTCGGCAAATTCGGACTGTGTTGCCCCAAGCGTTCCACACCAACGTCAGACGTAAGTATCTTCATTTGGCTTACCGCCATCGTGTTGAGTTTTTCAAGCCGCTCCGCTTGCGTAGCGCCGTCATTTATCAGCACCGCGTTCAGACTTTCAAGATTGCTCAAACAAACAAGCTGCGACACGTTCGCGTAGTCTCTGATGTTGCCGGACTTGTCCGGGTTCCGCGCGCGCCACTCCGCTGCCGTCATTCCAAATAGCGCGACATTCAGTAAGTCCGCCTCGCTTGCGCACACTATACTTTTCTGCGCGGCGGTCAGTGTTGGCGGGATAAGGTTTTCTTTTATCGCGCCGGTATGGACACGGTAGTTTATCTTCGCGAGATTACGCTTGATGTCCCAACCAAGCCGCAACAACTCGTCTGCTTTAAGGCGCTCGAATTCTTTTATGAGATAGATTTTGAACTGCGGACTGATCCACATTCCGAACTCGAAGGCGATGTCTTTATAAGCATATGTTCCGCCGTAGCGTCCGGCTGTCGCGCGGAGTCCAATGGCGTTTGTTTTCGCGACCCACTCTTTAACGCTCAATTTGTAACTGTTAAGGCCAGCTTGGCTTTTATTGCGGCGAATTCGCCATAATTAAAAGCCGGGTTGTGGATTGATTCCCACACGCCGAGGAACTCGACAGTATTACGGTTACGCAGCCAGTCGGAGATGAAAAAGTCACCGTCCTTTGCTTTAAGCATGTCGGTCGGCGATATATAGTCCTTGTCGTCGAAGGATATCACGGTTATTGACGTATCGCCCTCGTTGATTTTACTTGCCGCAGCCCGCTCCCGCTTTCCATTTGGTTTGTTTGCTCCTACTTGTATTATACCGCGAAAATCAGCGCATTGAAAGAACTTTTGTAAACGCGGCATTTCCGCTTCGACCACTGTCACCGAGAAAGCCCGCTTCAAGCCCCTTAGCCATAAAAGCATCTAAGCCCGCGCCGTCCGACATCGTTATGCCTTCCGGTCAAATCGGGACAGAATACATTCAGCCACTCGTGATTTTCCCCTCGTTCGAACCCGGTCCCCGGCGCTTTTTTCCGATATAGAACGCATATCCATAATGCTGTTTATATTTCGAGTACAACTCCACTTCGTATTGATCATTCTTGACATATGCTTCCGCAGTTTTATTGCCGGCGTGTCTTGTCAGAAGGGCTTTTTCCGCTTCCGCTCTCGGAGCAAAATAATTGTCCGTCCAGCACTGTTCCGGCAACGTGAACACAGCTATGGGAGCGTAGCCCGCTCTTTGCATCGCGGAAATATTGTGTTGTATCGTATTCAATCCGCTGCCGGCGTCAGCCCAAAATCTCTCGACTTCGACAGGGTGTTCATCAGTGAACCAACAAGGGCAGGTTACGGAGGCATAGCCGTTCATTTTGAGAAAGCCGTTCCAATGGGTCAATCCCTTCTCAAAACCGATGGCATCTATCGCGCCCTCAGACCAAATAAGGTCGAACTCCTCTTTTTCAAAAGGAAGATTTTCCATCGAGCCGACAACCCCGTTGACCCTATCTTGGAGGTCGAGCTTCATGGCCTTTTCGTTAAAAACATCGACGAAAGCGGGAATGAAATCTAATCCTGTAATGTTCCCGGAAATAGTCTGTGCGAGAACCATCGTTTGCTCTCCGGTTCCGCAGCCCAAATCCGCAACTCGTGAAATGCCGGAGTTGTTCAGAAAACTCAACGCCTTGACGGTCATTTCGGTGCTGCCGGGGCCTTGCCGCTCCAACCCCGCATGAGTTTCTGTGATTAAATCCAGAATTGATAGTTGTTCATTATTCATTTCAGCCCCTCCGTGAGTTTGTTGAATGTGACGCGCTTCTCTTTCATCGAGATTTTACCGACTTGGTATCCGTACTTGACCGCCTCCTTTTTGAACGTCAGGAAGGAGTGGTCGATGTCGAAGCCAAGCACAGTTTTTATTTCGTCGTAGGTCAGCAAGTCAATTAAGATAGTTGCTAAAATCAATCATAACACATTCTAATTATTCTAGCAAACAGAAAATTCCCAGCCCGCCGAGTTAACCCAGGCTAAAACTTTATTAAAATAGCGACCTGAATGTTTGCGACTTTTTGACTCTTTGCCCTTTCAACCTCCCGCCCGGCCGGAGGAGGCTTTTTCCCGCCCGGCCCCGGCGCGCCGTCAGTCGCGGCTGATGAACATCAGGGCCTCCTCGGTGACCAGGTTGTCGCGCTCGGCGATGGGGCGCACCCGGCCGCCGCAGTAGCCGTAGGCCTTGTCCACCGTGACGTCGTAGCGCCGGGCCCAGTCCAGGAAGTCCTTGACAGTCAGGACTCTGATGTTGGGGGTGTCGTACCACTGGAAGGGCAGGCTCGAGGTGACCGGCATCCTGCCCGTGGCGGCCAGGTCGCGGCGGGTCCTCCAGTGCCCGAAGTTGGGGAAGGAGACGACGCACCTTTTGCCGACCCTGAGCATCTGGCCCAGGACGCCCATGGGGTCCCTCAGGGTCTGGACGGTGCTCTCCAGGATGACAAAGTCGAAGCTCTTGTCCCTAAAATCCCCCAGGACCTCGGATATGTCGATGTTTAAGACCGGGACGCCCAGCTCCATGGCGTCCATGGCGGCCTCGGGATCCACCTCCACGGCCTGCCCGTGCACGCCCATCTCGGCGATGAGCTTGCCCAGGAGCTCCCCGTGGCCGCAGCCCAGGTCCAGGACGTAGGAGCCGGGGGAGATCCAGTCGAGGATGACCCCGTCCTGCCAGCGCCTGCGCTCCTCCGAGGGCCCGTCCCCGTTGCCGTAGGCCGAGCTCAGAACGGCCAGAAGCTCGTCGCCCAGGTCCAGGCGGTCGTTGTCCAGGGCCTCCCGCAGGACGGCGGGACAGGGCTCGGGGATTCCGTCGCCAACCCCGGCCCGGATCCTCGCGGGAGACTTCCCGGCGGTCTTCCCCGCCGGGGGTGTCTTTTTCCCCGCCGTCGTCCCGGCCGCGGGAGTCGTCCCTTTGGTCTTATTATCCGCCGCGGTTGTCTTTTTATCCGCCGCGGTCGACTTCACGCCCGCCGGGGGTGTCTTCTTTCCCGTCGTCGTCTTTTTTTCCGCCATCGTCCGCCGTCCTCCCGCCGGCCCTGCTTTCGGCAAGGCGCCGGTCGTCTAAGTCCCGGGAATTTTAAGCTTCTTTCTCGCCAGGATCTCGTCCCTCGTCCGGCCCCCGGCCCCCGTCTAGCTCCCGGCCTTCAGGTGGCAGGCCACCAGCCGGCGGACGGTCTCGGTCTCCACCAGGAAGGCGTCGTGGCCGTAGCGGGAGGGGACGTTGACGTAGCTGATGGGGCGCCTGGCCAGGCACATCCCGGTGACCATCTCCCGGCACAGCTCCGGGGGGAAAAGCCAGTCGGAGGAGAACGAGACCACCATGGTCCGGGCCTCGATCCGCCCGGCCATGACCGCCAGGTCCCCGCCGCCCCACT
Source organism: Deltaproteobacteria bacterium (assembly GCA_031264015.1). Classification (GTDB taxonomy): domain Bacteria; phylum Desulfobacterota; class Desulfarculia; order Adiutricales; family Adiutricaceae; genus JAIRNQ01. Next base: position 5,867 of record JAISET010000164.1, read on the forward strand.
TGTCGGCCGCGTCGTAGTAGTCCATGGCCCTGGTCAGATAGAGGTAGCTGTTGGCGTCGTAGCGCTTGACGAAGCTCTCGGCCTGGTGGTTGAGGTAGCTCTCCAGCTCGAAGTCCACCCCGGTCAGAGTGAAGTCGGGGCTCTCTTTGCCCCGGAGCTTGCGGCCGAACTTGAAGCCCATGCTCTCCTCGGAGAGGTAGGTTATCTGGGCCATCATCCGGGCCACGGCCAGGCCGGCCAGGGGCTTGCCGGGACGGCCGTAATAGTCGCCGTTGCAGAAATAGGGGTCGGAGAGGACGGCGTTGCGGCCGACCACGCTGAAGGCCAGCCCCTGGGAGGTCACCCGGTGCCCGGCCGACAGGATGATCAGGTCCTCGACCATGTCGGGCCGGGCCAGGGCGATCTCGAGGGCGATCTGGCCGCCCATGGAGCCGCCGACGGCGCATTTGAGGCGCCCGACCCCCAGCGTTTTTAAAAGCTCGATCTGCTGCCGGGCCCAGTCGCCCACGGTGACGATGGGAAACGACATGCCCCAGGGCCTGCCGGTGGCGGGGTTGACGGACGAGGGTCCCAGGGTCCCGTAGCAGCTGCCCAGCACGTTCGCGCAGACGACGTAGAAGCGGTCGGTGTCGATGGCCTTGCCGGGCCCGACCATCCTGTCCCACCAGCCGGGCTTGTCGCGGCGGTAGGCCCGCATGGGCCCCTCGGGGTTTTTGTCCCAGCCGGCCGCGTGGGCGTCCCCGGTCAGGGCGTGGCAGACGAGGACGGCGTTGTCCTTGTTTTTGGACAGCCTCCCGTAGGTCTCGTACTCCGTCTCCACGTCGGACAGCCGCCCCCCGGCCTCCAGCTCCAGGGGGGCGTCCGAGAACAAGACGACCCGCCTGGCCTCGGTCCAGCCCTGAGAATTGGGGTGGTCCGGCTTGTGGACGTCCCCGCCTGTCTCCCCGTCAACGCTCATAAAAACCGCTCAAAAAAAACCCGCCCGATCCGGACGGGGGCTCGGGCGGAAGACAGGACGTCTCCCGCGAAATCTCGGCCCATTATAGACGAAATTAGCAAAAACTCCACCGGGGAAAAGTAAAAAACGAAAAAAACCGCCGCCCCATATGTCTTGGGAACTGTCCGCAAGCCCGCCGGCCGCGGCCCGCCGGCAGCCGCCTTGCCCGCCGGCTATAAACCTCCGCCTCAAATCCGCGCGTCCCGGACCAACCGGTCGAAGCCGGGGCCCTCCTGGTGGTAGCCCTTGGGGCCTAAAAAACCGTTGATTAATTTGACCCGCACGCCGCCGTCCTCCTGGAAGTCGACGACGTTGAGGCAGGCGAAGTCCTGGGTCAGGGACCACATGAGGGCGTTGGAGAGGCGCAGGACGTCGGCGAGGACGGCCCGGCCCACGCCCGCGTGGCTGACCAGGGCCACGGCGCCGCCGGGGTGCCTGTTGACGAGCTCCGTCAGGGCGTCGTTGATCCTCTTGCGGAAGACGGCCGCCCCCTCCCCCTCGGGAAAGAGAAAATTGCCCCCCTCGGGCCGGAGGATGTCCTCGGCCAGCTCGGGCCAGCGGGTCTTGATCTCCGGGAACCGGAGGCCCTCGCAGAGCCCGAAGTTGACCTCCCGAAACCGCGGCTCCACCGTCAGCTTGAGGCCCCTGTCCCTGGCCAGCGCCTCGCCCCCGTAGACGGCCCTTTTGAGGTCGCTCGAGTAGACCGCGTCGAGACGCAGGCCCCTCAGGGCCGCGGCCGCCTCGTCCAGCTGGGCCCGTCCCTCCGGGGCGAGCTCCACGTCGGTCCAGCCGTTGAAGGTGTAGTTCAGGGACTCCACGGTCTGGCCGTGGCGGAGCATGAGCAGGCGCAAATATTTCATTTCATCCCCTCCGGCCGCGACGCCCGGCCTGACCAGTCCCGGCGGCCGGACGGCGGCGGCGGCGGGCGGGCCCGAAAAAAACCGTCCGAGGCGGACGTCCGTCGTCATCAGCCGGCCAAAGAAATAAGTCCCTCGGAACAAAGCAAAATAATCGTCAATTAATTTTCCGCGCGGCTTGAAAAACAGTCCTCAAAATTCCGTCCCCGCCAAAAAACAAAGGATCTAGGTGGCCGCGCCAAACCTGGATCCCTGGCGTTGTCCCCGACATGACTCGGGAAAAGTCAGTCCGTCAATTTTTCCGTCCGTTCGTCCGTCCAAAAGGTCCGTCACCGTCTCGCCCGCCGGCGCCGTCGTCGTCCCGCCCCGTCTCGGCCCCCGCCCGCGGCTGTCCGGCTGTCGGGGCCGGGGGCCCGTCCCGCCGCAAGTCCCTTGTCAGGAGGGCTTTTTACCGCACCTGATTCTCTGCAGGGTGTCGTCCATCTGGGTCTGGTGCTTGTCCTGGCTGGAGTCCCAGATCTTTTTGATCTCCTCGAGGTCGCCCAGGAAGGTGTCCACCACGTCGCAGTCGAAGTGGCCGCCGCGGCCCTCGGTGATGATGCGGACGGCCTGGTCGATGGTGAAGGCAGGCTTGTAGGGGCGCCTGCTCATCAAGGCGTCAAAAACGTCGGCCACGGCGACGATGCGGCCCGCCAGGGGGATGGCCTTGCCCTTGAGGCCCTTGGGGTAGCCGGTGCCGTCGACCTTCTCGTGGTGGGTGACGGCGATGACCTCGCCCAGGCGTAAAAAGCCGATGTCGGAGCCCTCGAGGATCTTGCCGCCGTAGACGGTGTGCAGGCGCATGACGCCCCACTCCTCCTCGTTCAGAGGGCCGTTTTTGAGCAGGATGCGGTCGGGGATGCCGATCTTGCCGATGTCGTGCATGGGGGAGGCGTAGAGGATGGCCTCCACCGTCTGGCTGGGCAGGCCCATCTTCAGGGCGATGCGGGCGGAGATGTTGGACATGCTGACGATGTGCGCCCCGGTGTCCTCGTCCTTGAACTCGGCCGCCCGGGAGAGACGGAAGATGGTCTCCAAAGAGGCACCCAGGAGCTTCTGGTTGGCCTTGGCCAGCTCCATGGTCCTGTGCGCCACCTCCCGCTCGAGCTCCTGGCGGTAGTTGACCATGTGGTCGTTGTAGGCCTTGACCTTCAACAGGGAGCGCACGCGGGCCCTGAGCTCCATGCGGTCCACGGGCTTGGTCAGAAAATCGTCGGCCCCCTCGTCCAGGGCCTTGACCCGGTCGTTGACGTCCTGGAGGGCGGTGACCATGACCACCGGCACCAGGGTCAGGGAGTCCTCCTCCTTCAGTTTGGCGCAGACCTCGAAGCCGTTCATGCCGGGCATGATGATGTCCAGGAGGATCAGGTCGGGCGGGTCGCCCAGGGCCTTGGACAGGCACTCCTCCCCGCTGGTGGCCTGGATGACCTCGTAGCCCTGGGGCTTGAGCATGGCCGTGATGAGCTTGACGTTCAAGAGCTCGTCGTCGACGACCATGACCTTGGGCTTCTTCGCCTGATCGGGGCGGCCGTCGTTTTTATAGTCGCTGGCAGGGTCGGTCATTATAAAAAGAGATCCGTTTCCTAGGGGGAAGGCAGGCGGCGGGGAACGGGGGCGGCGACACCGGGACGTTCCCGAACCTTGTGTTAACCAGTCAAAGGCAGTCCGGACAAGAGAAAAGTCGACGTTTTGTCCGAACGGGTATAACTTTGGAGGAAAACGACCTTATAAGGCCACTTTTGGCCGCATGATCCCCGCGGAGCCCCCGACGCCTGCGACCGGCCTGCCCGCCCGGCGGACGGCCGGGGACGGGGTTCCGGCGGCCGCGGACGGGGAGTTCGCGCCCGGTTTGCCCTCGGCGGGGGCGGCCAAGTCAATCATACCCCAAAACGGCCTCGGTTTCCACCCGCCCGGGCGAGGCCGGGCCGCGGCGGGCAAGACGGGGGCGCGGGGCCGGCGGCCGGGTTGGGTCGAGGGACCGCGGGACGGCGAGAATTTGAGCGGAGCCAGAGCCCAAGCCCGGGCGGAACCAAGGCGGGGCCGGGAACCTGGCCGGGGCCGGGGGCCCTATTTCAGCAGCGAGCCGGCCGAGCCCAGCAGGAACTTCAGGTCGTCGTCGGTGAAGAAGAGGCCGAAGCTGACGAAGGGGGAGTCGCGGCCCTCGTCGCTGATGAAGTCGTCCATGCCGCCGCCCAGGTAGAAGAACTTCCAGAAGCGCCACATGGCCAGGGCCCTTAGGTGGGGCTGGTGGTCGAAGTCGCCGCTGAAGCCCTCCAGGGTGACGGTCAGGTCGTCGAGCGGCTGCCAGTCGAGGCCCATGCCCACCCCGGACTCGAAGACTCCCGCCCGCACCACCAGGTCGTAGTAGCGCTGGGCGATCTGGGCGTTGATTTTGATCTTGCCGCGCTCGAAGTTGTCGCGCTCCCAGGTCTGGCCGCCGGAGACATAGTCTGTCCTCGAGTAGCGGCCGTAGTAGTCGCCGGTGGCCCCAAGGATGTAGTAGCGGTCGGGGCTGGTGTGGATGAGGATGTTGGCCGTGCCCTTCAAGTAGTTGTAGCGGGTCAGGTAGTCGGCCCGGAACTGGACCGAGACCCTGGTGCTCTGCTCCTTCTCCAGGTACGTCTCGACGGTGGACAGGACGTCGTCGATCTTGTTGATGGTGGTGTCGTCGTTGACCAGCCTGCCCAGGGTCCCCTGGCCGCTGGCGATCTTGTCGGAGATTTCCCGGAGCCCGCCCAGGGCGTCCCTAAATTCTCTCATCAGGGAGTCGTCGTTGATGAGCTGGCCCAGGGTTCCCTTGCCGGAGGCCAGGCTCTGGCTGATGTTCTCCAGATGGTCCGCCGTGCGGCCCAGGGAGGCCAGGGTGGTCTCGAGCCCGGGGCCGGAGTCCTTGACCAGGCCGTTGAGGTTGCCGGAGAGCTCGCGCAGGTTGGAGACTATGTCCCTAAGCTCCTGCCCGCCCCCGTCCGCCGCCAGGGCCGAGGTCAGACTTTTCAGGTCGTCGGCCACCCCGCCCAGCTTGTCCAGAAGCTCGCTGATGTCCGGGGAGTCCAGGGTCTGGGTGATCTGGCCTCCGGAGGAGAGGAACCTGGTCGTGTCGTTGCCGGGGGAGATCTCCACGTACTTGTCGCCCAGCACCCCCTGGGCCTTGATCATGGCCACGGAGTCGACGGGCAGAGGCACGTCGTTGCGGACGGACATGGAGACCCGGGCCTGGTCCTGGTCCAGGACGATGGACTCGACCCGGCCCACGGCGATGCCCGCGATCTGGACGGAAACCCCCACCTTGAGGCCCACGGCCTGAGGGAAGACGGCGTCGACGCGGTAGTTGTTGGCGTCGGAGGAGCGGAAGCCCCCCAGCCTGACGGTCATCCAGACGAGGACGCCCAGGGCCGCCAGGATGAAGATCCCCACCCTTAGTTCTGTTTTGACACTATACATAATGACGACTTAACTTTAATAATGAAAAAAGCAATTTTTCAACCCGCTGTTTGGCGAAAGCGCGGAGAAAGACGACCCGGGGCCGTCCGGAGCCTTCCGAAACACCGGGTGCCTTCCGGAACGCCCGCGGCCCCCGCTTGTCCGCCGCCCGCGGCGAAGAAAATTACCAGACACCGGCGGCCTCCCGTATCCGTTCGCGGGCCTGAAAAAATATGGAATCGCCAGACTTTCCGCGGGGACAAATTCCTCC
>JAISET010000004.1 GCA_031264015.1 Deltaproteobacteria bacterium
CTGTTCGCCGGAGCGAGAAGGCCTTGAAAAAACGTCCCGGGCCGGGGGCGGGTCCGAAAGCGGCGGATGAAGACTGGCTTTTTTCATGCGCGGGGCTCCCGGTCCCGGGGCGCGCTCCTTCGATTGTTATTTTTTCTTGTTTTTTCAGCCCGGCGGGCAGATTTTGGCCCCGGGCCCGCGCCGGCGCCTTTTTGGCCGCGTCTCACGCCGCGAGACCGACCCGGGGGCTTTTTCCGACCCGCCCGCCGGGGGGAGCCATCGGCCCCGTCCGGACTTCGGCGCGCGTCTCATCCCAAGGGAGGCATTCGTCATGATAGTCAAATACAGCCAGGCCGCCAGAGTCACCACCGACAAGCCCAAGGGGGGCGAGGGGCTCATGAGCGGCGTCTCCTACGTGGGCCCGGCCAACAGGCCCGAAAACGCCAAGCACTGCATGGTGGCCGAGAACACCCTGCCGGTCGGCGGGAGCATCGGCTTCCACTCCCATCCCAAGGACGAGGAGATCTACATCATCCTCAAAGGGACCGGAACCTACACCGACAACGACAAGAGCCAGCACGTGCTGACCGTCGGCGACATGACCCTGTGCCGCCAGGGCGAGAGCCACGGCATCGCCAACACCGGCGCCGAGCCCCTGACCTTCGCCGCCGTCGTCAGCGAGTAGGCCGGATCCCGGCATCCCGAACAAACCAGGCCGCGGCCGGGGGGCAAGGGTCATGTCGCCGGCCCTGTTTTCAGGCCGCGGCCTGGTTTTTTGGTTTTGCAAACGAGCGGTTTTTTTGATTCTCCTGTCGCAACTCTTATCCGTTTTTGATTCTGAAGCTACTTTTTCCACTCTTTATCCACCTTTTCAAGCCATTTTGTACTTTTTTTTTCCTGTCCGATCTTTTTGGACGCCTAAGGGAGACTGGCGGAGGCCTTTCCCTCGGGCGGCCGCGGGGACGACTTTCATGTTCCGGGGGGACGGGCGCGTCAGGGAGCTGGTCGACTTCGAGAACTTCCGGGACGTCTTCCCCGGGGCGGACCTGGCCGGGGGGGCCTGCTATTTCCTATGAAGCGGGGACGAGGAGGAGGGACCCCGCGCCGTCGCCAACTTCTCCCGAGGCGGGCGGGTGGCCGCGACGAGACGCCCGGACGAGTTCGAGACCTCCGTCCAGCGGAACAGGGCGGCGGACATCGTCAGAAAGATTAAAGAGAGGCCCGGGGGAGGCCGCCGCCTCGACGCCGCGGCCTCCCCCGGAAAGCCCTCGGCCTCCCCGCCAACCACAGCCCTCCCGACTCCGGGGGTCTCCTGCCGGTTCATCCAAAAGATCGGGCGTCGGCCCCCAAATTAAAGTCGCGCCGAGAGACTATGTCCCGGCCGGATCCGACGCTCCCGGCCGGGCGGACAAGTGTCTGTCCGCCCGGGAACGACTGGCCGACGCCGCTCCCGGACAGCCGGCCGAAACCAACTCCTGGCTGTCCGACGAAGACTCCTTCAACAGCGGCTGCGAGCCGCAAGTCAAAACTCCCGCGCCCGCCGCCAAAAGGCCCGAAGAAAAACGGATTGTCTTCAAGCGTCTGTCCGACGGCATGGAGGCCGCCCCCGGCTACGCGGGTGGCGGCGTCGCCCGGCTGACGACTTTGTTAATTTTGACGACGCTGGCGACGGGCGAGTCCATCCTCCCCGTCCCCCGCCGCGAGGCTCATATTCATCCGTCCTGGCGGACTCGTTTGGGCGGCGTCTTTCTGGCCGCCGCGGGCAAAGTCCCGCCGCCGCTCCTCATCCTGGAAACCCGCGGCGAGATGCTGACGCTAAGAATCCTGCGACGGGTCAGACGCGTGTTTTCAGGCATGCTCCCCGAGGGCGGACCCGGCGCCGCGCCCGGGGACGTCGCCGCTAAAATAAAAGCCGCGGGAGGAAAGACGGTTTTCACTAGGAACGCAACCTCTAATATTCTATAATCAATCAGTCTCCTGACCCCAAACGTCCGCCTGGGGGAGCCGTTCACCCTGGCCGCGTCTTCTAATACGGCGACGTCATCAAATTAACGCCCTCGGCTATTGTTTCCGCCTTTGCAAAGACTTAAGGAGTCGGTCATGCCCAAGTTGAACATATTGACGCTCTCGTGCGGCCTGCTGCTCGCCCTGCTGGCTTTCGCCGCCTGCGGGGACTCGGCCTCGGAGACAAGCCCGTCCGCCGGCAACCCGGCCGGGACTCAATCCGCCGCCCCGTCGGAAGAGGCCCCGGCCGAAACCGCCCCGGCCTCCGCCGAGACGCCCGCCGCCGGGACCGGGGACGCCGCCCCGGTCGCCGCGGCGGAGGCAACGCCGCCGGACGCCAGCCAGTCGGCCCCGCTGCCCGAGAAAGGGACGGGGCTCAAGGTCCTGCAGTTCATCCCGAATGGGCGGGCGGCCAGGCTGACCCAGGTCGCGGTCATGTTCAACCAGCCCATGGTGGCCCTGGGCGACTACCAAAACGTCGACCCGGGGGCCCTGACGTTCAGCCGGGAGCTCGCGGGCAGCCTGCGCTGGCTCAACCAATATTGTCTGGCCTTCCTGCCGGAAAAGCCCCTCCTGGGTTCTTTGGACGTGGACGTCACCCTGGCGGCGGGCATCGCCGCCCTCTCGGGGGACGTTTTGGAGGAGGCCCAGTCCGTCCATATCTCCCTCCCCAAACTGAACGTCGTCAGCGCCTACGAGATAGCGCGCGGCGTCGAGGAGCCCCTGAAACCCGTCTGGGTGGTCAACTTCAACCAGGCCCCCAACCTGGACTCCCTGGCCGGGTCGGCCTTCTTCGTCAGCGACGACGAGGACGAGGCGACGTTTAAAATACCCGCCGTCCCCACCCCCGCGGAGTACAACACCGGCCTGGACGGCTTCTTCGAGGTGAGCTTCAAGGCGGCCGAGGATCTGCCCAAGGACACCGCCTACCGCCTGGTGGTGGAGGCGGGTTTATTAAGCGAGGCGGGGCCGGAGCCTTTGGAGGCCGACCTGGTCGCGCTCGCGGGACGCACCTACGGCCCCCTGGAGCCCTCCGTCTGGACCTCCGACGTCCAGCAGAGCTTAAGGGACGTCGCCCGCCTCGGCACCCGGGTCTTCCTGGAGAACCCGGACGACTACATCGCCATCAATTTCAACAACCCGGTGGACCTGGCCGAGATCCTCGACAAGATCGAGTCGACCCCTCCTTTGCCCAGCCTCGACGCCTATAAGAAACGCCATCTGCCCAAGCCCCCCGAAAACGCCGGACAAACCCCGGCCGAGGGACAAGCCCGAGCCGCCGCCGACGGCGACCAGACCGACGCGGCCGCCGACGCCGACTCCGAAGACCGGGCGGCCGACGCCGGCTCCGGCGACCCGGACGAGGAAGCCGCCGAGGACGACGGGGCGGAGGGGACCTACGTCACCACCAGTCTGAGCCTCTGGGATTATCTGAAGTCCAACACCACCTACACGGTCACCATCCGCCCGGGCCTCAAAGACATCTACGGGCAGGTGACGACGGAGGAAAGGACGCTCTCTTTCACGACCGGGCGCTACGAGCCCAGGGTCGGCCTGGAGACCGACTCGGGCCTGATGGAGACCAGGACGACGCCGATCATCGCGGCCACGGCCGTCAACACGAGCCGCTTCAGGGTGGCGGGCCACGCCCTCGACCAGGAGCAGGCCCTGGCCTTCCTCAACCTGACGGGGACCTCCTTCACCTACACCTATCCCCGGGACAGCAAGCAGGCCCTGGACTTTTTGAGTGACGCCGGCACCCTCAGGCAGATGGAGGTCCAGGTGCCCGGGGGGGCCGTCGACGGCCCGGCCACGGTGCCGGTGGACCTCAGGAAGCTCTTCGGCGACGACCTGGCCGGCAAGCTCCTGGTCGTCTATCTGCAGGACCAACCATATTTTCATTTCTCCATGTTCCAGATCACCGACCTGGGCTTCACCGCCAAAATCGGCCGCACCGCCGGCGTCGCCTGGACCACGGACATGACCACCGGGCGCGGGCTCCCCGGAGTCGCTCTCGAGGTGGTCTCCGGGGCGGGCCGGACGCTTTTCTCGGGGACCACCGGGGAGGACGGCCTGCTGCGCCTGCCCGGCGGGCTCGAGCTGACCGCGTCCCCCGGCGGGCCGGAGGGAGCGAACAAAACCGTCCCGGCCGACATGGAGTCCGGTCCCGCGGCCGTCTACGTGGTGGCCAAAAAAGACGGCCAGATGACTTTCTGGAGCCTCGGCTGGGATTTCTACGCCTACCGTTACGACGCCTCCCGCGACGGGCCCCTGCAGTGGCCCTTCGGCCCCAACCCGTCCCTGGGCTTTCTGCTCTCCGCCCAGCCGCTCTACAAGCCGGGCGAGACCATGCGCCTGAAGCTGATCGCCAGGGAGGCCGAGGGCGAGGAGCTGGCCGCCCCCAAGTCGCGGCAGGTCAAAGTGGTGCTGGCCGACCCGTTCCTCAATATCGTCAGCGAGCGTCAGCTGCCCGTCAGCGACTTCGGGACGATCTCCTTCGACTACGAGATACCCGGGGACGGCAGGCTGGGCGACTTTTCGGTCTTCCTGGCCTCCGACCCGGAGACCAAGGTCGGGGCCGACTCGCCGCACCCGTACCTCTACTCCAACCCCGGGCTCTCTTTCTACGGCCATGTCAAGGTCGAGAACTTCGTCGCCCCGGCCTTCGACCTCGAGTTTGTCGACCTGCCCTCCGACATGCTGGACGGCGAGTCCCTGACCGTGGCCGCCAAGGCCGGCTATCATTTCGGCTCCCCGGTGGCGGACAGGCCCGCCGAGTGGTCGGTGACCTCGACGGAGCTAGGCTCTTTCGAGCTGCCGACGCTGCCCGGCTTCCGGCTGGTGGCCGAGACGCGGGAGCTGACCGACGACGACCCCGAGGACGAGGACCACGCCGAGCCCTCGAGTCTTTTGCTCTCGGGCGCCGGCACTTTGGACGCCCAAGGCCGGGCCCGGTTCCCCGTCACTTTGACGCCCGCGGCGAGACCCGGGCCCCGCGTCCTCACCTTCCACATGGGCGCCCAGGACGTCGACAGCCGCAGCGTCTTCAAGGCCCGGAGCCTGACCGCCCACCCGGCCGAGCTCTACGCCGGACTCAAGGCCCGGAACTTTCTGGCCCGCGCGGGCGAGGAGCAGCAGTTCGACCTGGCCGCCGCGGACCGGGAGGGAAAACTGGTGGCGAGGGAGGTCCGGCTGACTTTGTTCCGGCGCGACTGGACCTCCGCGCGCCGCCGCGGGGCCGGGGGCGGCTACTTCGCCGCCTCGAGCGCGGCGGACCACGCGGTCGGGGAGCGGACGGTGACCACGGCCGGGGGGGCGGCCTCGACGGTCGGCTTCACGCCCCCCCGGCCGGGATTTTACTGGCTCAGGGCCAGGCTGACCGACGACCGGGGGCGCCTCAACGAGACGACGACGTCCTTCTACGCCTTCGGCGACGGCGACGTGGGCTGGAGGCTTCCCGACGGGGACTCCCTGGTCATGATCCCCGACAAGACCTCCTACGAGCCCGGCGACACCGCCGTCATCCTGGTCCAGAACCCCTTCCCCGAGGCCGAGGCCCTGTTCACGGTGGAGCGGGCCGGCGTCGGCAGCTCCGAGGTCGTCCGCCTAAGCGGCCAGGCGCCGACGTTCGAGGTGCCCATAACCGAGGCCGACGGCCCCAACCTCTACGTTTCCGCGACCCTGAGCCGGGGCCGGGTGGCCGAGAAGCCGGACAAAAACAACGTCGACCTTGGCAAGCCGACCATCCGCAGGGGCTATCTTAATTTAAAGATCCCCTCCAACCGCGACGCCCTGACCGTCGAGGTCACCCCGGACGCCGGGACCTACAAGCCCGGGGACACCGTCAGCCTCGACCTCTCCGTTTTCAACTCCGAGAAAACGCCCCACTCCGACGCCGAAGTGGCCCTGGCCGTGGTGGACGCGCCCTTGGTCCAGATGCTGGGCGACGACTGCTACCGGCCCGACCGGGTCTTCTCGGCCGACCGCCCCCTGGGGGTGGTCACCTCCAACCCCATCGTCTCGCTGATCGGCCGCCGCAACATCATGTTCAAAGGCGAGGCCGGGCCGGGGGGCGGCGGGGTTCTGCGGGCCAAGGCGCTGGCCGAGGGCCAGTCGGCGGCGGACGCGGCCCGCCTCGACTTCAGAAACCTGGCCTTCTTCGACCCGGCGGTCGGGCTGGACGAGGACGGCAAGGCGACGGTGAGCTTCAAGCTCCCCGACAACCTGACGACGTTCAAGGTCTACGCCGTGGCCACCGGGCGCGGCAGGCTGACGGGCACCGGGGAGACCGACATTTTGGTCACCAAGGACGTCCTGGTCCGCTCGTCTTTGCCCGCCTACGCCTCCCTGGGCGACGAGTTCTCGGCGGCGGTCACGGTGACCAACAGAACCGACCGGCCGGGAGTCGCCAAAGTGAGCGTGGAGGCCGAAAACGCCGTCCTGAAAAACCCCTCGCTCACCGAGACGGAATTGTCCCTGGCCCCGGGCGAGTCCAAGGAGGCCGGCTTCCCCGTCGCCACCCGGAACCCGGGCCGGGCGACCTTCAATTTCTCCGTGGCCATGGGCCGCGACAGCGACCGGGCCGAGTACTCCATAGACGTGAAGCCTTTGAACAAACTGGCCGCCCAGGCCAGCTATCTCGAGATCAAGGCGGGTTCTGAAAACGTCGCCCTCAAGCTGCCCGAGGGAACGGATCTGACCAGAGGGTCTTTGGACGTCGAGCTGGCCCCGAGCCTGGCCCCGGTCATGAGCGGGCCCCTGGACTTCCTGGAGGCCTACCCCTACGAGTGCCTGGAGCAGCTGACCTCCAAGGCCTACGCCTCCCTGGTCGCCCTGAGGTTCCGGGACAGGTTCGGCCTGGTTGACGACCAGGCCGGCGGCGGCGCCCGGGAGGACGGTCCGGAGGACGGAAAAGACCGGACCCCCGCGAGGCTGGCTGTCTCCAGTCACCGCGCCAAGGTGGAGCGCCACCTGGCCCTGCTGCGGAGATCGTCTTTGGAGGGCGGGTTCTCTTTGTGGCCGGGGTCGGCCCAGTACGAGAACCGCTCGCCCACCCTGACCGCCTACGTCCTCGAGTTCCTGCTGGACGCCGGGGAGGCCGGGTTCCCGGTGGACGACCAGTTCCTGACGGAGGTGGAAAACTTCCTCTTCCAGTTCCTGAACGACCCGTCCGACTATTTGAGAGGCCGGGTCTCCCCCGAGGCCTCCCGCTCCGTCGCCATCCTGGCGGCCGCCGCCCTCTCCAAGGCCGGCGGCCAGGTTCGGTCCCACCTGGAGCGCCTCTACCAGCTCCGGGAAACCCTGCCCGCGGCCGACCTGATCAATTTGATCCGGGCCATAGGATATGGAAGCCCCTCCGTCGAGAGAACCGAGATGCTGCTGGACTGCCTGCCCAGGCTTTACAACTTCATGAGCCTGTCGGCCGGGCGGGCGCAGGTCAACGAGCCCCGGCGCTCGCCCTGGATCTGGTCCGACGGGCGCAAGCTGACCTCCGACGCCCTGCGAGCCCTCCTCCTGACCGCCCCCCACTCCGACTTCGTCGCGGGGCTGGTCCGGGAGGTCGTCGTCCAGGCCGGGCGGGGGACCCTGCGCTCGACCCAGAGCAACGTCTCCGCCCTCCTGGCCGTCGGCGACTATATCAGCTTCGCCGAGACGAACGGGGGAAAAACGGACGGCGACGGGAAAGAGGACGACAACGCCCCGAACCTGACCGTCAGGGCCGCCCTGGGGGAGCGGGTCCTGGCCGGGGCCCTGTTCAAGGCCTTCACCGACGCCAACGCCCGGGGCTCCCTGCCTCTGGACCAAGTCGCCCGGGAGACCGGCGGCCTGAGCCTGACCGCGGAGGGCGAAGGGACCGCCTGGGGGGCCGTCACGCTTAATTTCGCGGCGGCCGAGCCCGACCTCTCCGGCGACAGCGCGGGCGGGCTGATGCTCTCCCGCTCGTACTCCGTCCTGAGACCCGAGCCGGGTCTTCCCGGCCAAAGCGGCTTCGTCCGCGGCCAGGTGGTCAAGGTGACGGTGACCATGCTGACCCCCGAGGCCAGGCACGACCTGGTTTTGGAGGACAGGGTGCCCGCGGGCTTCGAGACCGTCAACCTCGACTTCCGCTCCGAGGACCAGACCCTGGTGCCCCGGGAGAACCCCGAGGAGTCCGACTGGAGGCGCGGCGACAACATCTGGTACGACCACAAGGAGTTCTGGCCGGACAAGGTGGCCGTCTTCGCCGACTTCCTGAGCCCCGGCGTCTACGCCTTCTCGTACCTGGTCAGGCCCGTCACCGTCGGCACCTACCTGGTCCCCGGCCCGACGGCCGAGGAGATGTACGCCCCGGAGATCTACGGGCGCGGACCCGGCCAGCAGGTCACCGTCTCCGCCGGGCAATAACGCCGGCAACCCCCGGCCTGACTCCCAAGACAAGGCGTCGCCCGGAATAATAACGTCCGATTAGCAGGCCCCCGTCCCGGCGGCGGGGGCCTTTTTTAATAGTCGTTTGGCGGGCCCTTTTTCATGGCCGCCCGGCGGGCACTTTTGACCGCCCCCGGCCGGCCGGGCCGTCAATATCTTGACACGGCGGGCGTTTGGTCTTATTTTGACGCTGATTTTGGCCGCCCGGGCCGGCGCTGATTTTGCGGATTATACGAATTTCGCGGGTTTTGCGGATTTTGCGGAATCGTTTTTTTTCGCGTCGGCCAGGCGGGTTTTTTTGGCCGCGCCGACTCCATGGGTGAGGCGCGCTATTTTTTTTCGTCGGGGAACACTCCCGGGAGGGGTCGGTCCGATCATGTTGGAGCCAAGCGGGCGGCTGGGAGTCATCCTCACCCTGACGGCGGCCGTCGGCTTCGCCCTGAAGACGATTCTGGCCAAGCTCGCCTACCGCCACGGGATAGACCCCCTGACGCTTCTGACCCTGCGCCTGACGGTGGCCGGGTCGGTCTTCGCCTCGGTCTTGTTTTACAACGTCGCCGTCAAAAAGATCTGGGACCTGAGGTTTTCCGCCCGCCAGTGGCTGACCATCCTGGCCCTGGCCTTTTTCGGCTATTATCTCTCGGCGCTTCTGGACTTCATGGGCCTGGTCACGGTGGACGCCAACCTGGGCCGGATGATCCTGTTTCTCTACCCCACCCTGGTGGTCCTCATCAACGCCTTCATCGCCGGCCAGAAGGTCCGGGCCCACGTCTGGGCCGCCCTGGTCTTGTGCTACGGGGGCGTGGCCCTGATGGTCCTCCCCAACCTGGTCCTTTCCCCCGGCCCGGGTTTCGCCAAGGGGTGCCTGCTGATCTTTTCCTCGGCCGTGGCCTACGCCGGCTATCTGGTGGGGGTGGACCGCTTCTTTCTCACCTCCAACGTGGTCAGGTTCATCACGGTTATTCTGACCATCTCGAGCCTCCTGGTGCTGGTCCATTTTTTCGCCGTCCGGGACCCGGGGCTTTTGGTCCTGCCGGGGGAGGTCTATTGGCTGGCTCTTTTGATGGGCGTCTTCTCCACCGTCATCCCCTGCTACGCCATCAGCGCCGGCATCGCCATGATCGGCGCCTCCAGGGCCTCGGCCATCAGCATGATCGGCCCCGTGGTCACCCTGCTCATGTCCGTCATGATTTTGGGGGAGTCCGTCGGACCCCTGCAGATCGTCGGCATGGTCCTGATCATCGTCGGCGTTTCCAGGGTCAGGTAAGATTTCCCGAAATTTTTGCTGTTTTTGAAGCCCGCTATTTTTTTTCGGCGGGCCGAAGAAAACAAAGAAGAAAACAAAGAAGAAAACAAAGAAGAAAATTGAAGAAGCAGAAGAAGCAGAAGCAGAAGAACCAGAAGAACCAGAAGCTGAAAAAGAAGTCAAAAAAAAAAAGCTCCCGGACTCCCGGCGACTTTCAAGCCGCCCTGGGAATTCGGGAGTTTTTGTTCCGGCGGAGTCCGGCGACGAGCCGGCCGGCATCCCCTACTCGTCTTTGAAGACCGCCCCGGTGTTGGCGGAGGTGACCAGGCCGCGGTAGCGCCTCAGGCATCCCGGGGGGACTTCCCGGAGCCTGGGGGTGAAGTTTTTCATCCTCTTGTCCAGCTCCGCCTTGTCCACCAGAAGCTCGAGCTTGTTGTTGGGGATGTCGACGACGATGCGGTCGTTCTCCTGGATGACGCCGATCAACCCGCCCGCGGCTGCCTCGGGGGAGATGTGTCCGACGGAGGCGCCCTTGGAGGCCCCGGAGAAACGCCCGTCGGTGATCAGGGCCACGGTCTTGTCCAGGCCCATGCCGGCCAGGGTCGCCGTGGGGGTGAGCATCTCCTTCATGCCGGGCCCGCCCTTGGGGCCCTCGTAACGGATGACGATGACGTCGCCGGGCTTGATTTTACCGGCCAAAAGACTCTCGGTGCAGTCCTCCTCGCCGTCGAAAACCCTGGCCGGACCCTCGTGGACCATCATCTCGGGCAGCACGGCCCCCTTCTTGACCACGGCGCCGTCCGGGGCGATGTTGCCCCAGAGGATGGCCAGGCCCCCGTCGGGGGAGTAGGCCGTCTCCTTGGTCTTGATGACCTCGTCGTCCCGGACCCGGGCCGCCTGTAAATTTTCCCCGACGCTTTTGCCCGTGACGGTCAGGGTCTCGGGGTTGATGAGCCCGAAGCCCTCGAGTCTTTTCAAAACCCCCTGGACGCCGCCCGCCTTGTCGAGGTCCACCAGGCAGTCCGGGCCGGCCGGGCTCAGTTTGACCAGGTGCGGGGTCTTTTTGCTGACGTTGTTGATGTCCTCGAGATTCAGGGACACCCCCGCCTCCCGGGCGATGGCCAGAAGGTGCAGGACCGTGTTGGACGAGCAGCCCAGGGCCATGTCGGCGCTCAGGGCGTTGTGCAGGCTCCCGGCGGTGACGATGTCCCGGGGCCTGATGTTTTTGTCCAGGAGCTCCATGATTTTCAGCCCCGCCTCCTTGGCCATCCTCAGCCTCTTGGAGTGGACGGCGGGGACGGTGCCGTTGCCGGGCAGGCCCAGGCCCACGGCCTCGGTCATGCAGTTCATGGAGTTGGCGGTGAACATGCCGGCGCAGGAGCCGCAGGTGGGGCAGCTCTCCTCCTCGATCTCCCGAACGCCCTTCTCGTCGATGGCGCCCACCGACGACTGGCCCACCGCCTCGAAGGCGTTGGACAAGGTCAGCTTGCGGCCCGAGGAAAATCCCGGGATCATGGGACCGCCGGAAATAAAGATCGAGGGGATGTTCAGCCTCAGGGCGGCCATGATCATCCCGGGGACGATCTTGTCGCAGTTGGGGATGAAGACCAGGGCGTCGAAGGGATGGGAGACGGCCATGATCTCCACGGAGTCGGCGATGTGCTCCCGGCTGACCAGGGAATATTTCATGCCGTCGTGACCCATGGCCAGGCCGTCGCAGACGCCGATGGCCGGGAACGTCAGAGGCGTCCCCCCCGCCATGGACACCCCCGTCTTGACGGCCTGGGCGATGGCGTCCAGATGCACGTGGCCGGGGATGACCTCGTTTTTGGAGTTGACTATCCCCACTATGGGTCTTTTGATCTCCTCGTCGGTGAGCCCGATGGCTTTCAGTAAGGATCGGTGGGGTATTCTGGTGACCCCGTCCTTCATCAATGAGCTGCGCATGTTTCTCCTTATGTCCCCGCCTCCCGCGAATATGTCGGGGCGGCTAAACGGCGTCTAATATGAGGCTGAATTAAGGCTTGTCTCAAGGCTTGGTTGTCAGGGCTTGTTCGCGGCCTTGGTCGAAACCGGCCGGACTCGAAATGGGCCGGAGATTATTTTTTGACGTTTTTTATGGCCCTCTCGAAACCGGGCAGGGACCTTTTAATTTTCTCCGCGTCCAGACATAAGCTCAGGCGGAAATGTCCCGGCCTGGAAAAACCCGACCCCGGCACGGCCAGGATCAGCTCTTTTTTCAGGGTCTCCACGAAGCCGAAATCATCGGGGACGGGGCTCTCTGGAAACAGATAAAACGTCCCCTGGGTCTCGGAGACCTTGTAGCCTATCTCCCGCAAGCCCCGCGACAACGTCCTCACCCTCTCCTGATAAACGCCGACGTCCACCTGGTCGTCGAGCATCTCGGAGACGGCCCTCTGCATGAGAGCCGGGGCGTTGACAAAGCCCAGAATCCTGTTGCAGAGCGTCGCGGCGGACATAAACTCCTCGCAGTCCTTTAGAGCCGGGTTGGCGCAGAGAAATCCGACGCGCTCCCCGGCCAGGGAGAGATCCTTGGAGAACGAACTCACCACCACGGAGTTCTCGTAGGCCTGAAAAACCGAGGGAACCGTCAGCCCGTCGTAGACAATCTTGCGGTAGGGCTCGTCGGCGACCAAAACGACGGGGCGTCCCAGCTCCTTGCTTTTGGCCCGCAGGATGTCCCCGATGGTTTTCAGCTCGCCCTCGGTGTAGACGACCCCGGCGGGGTTGTTGGGGGAGTTGATTAGAAGCGCCCTGGTCTTGCTGGTGATGGCGGCGGATATTTTGACCGGGTCCGGCCTGAAAGCGGCGTCAGTCTGGGCGACGGTCACCCTGGCCCCGTGGTTGTCGGCGTAGAAATTATATTCCATGAAGTACGGCGCCAGGACCAGGACCTCGTCCCCGAAGTCGGCGACGGTCTTCAGGGCCACGTTCAGTGCCCCGGCGGCGCCCACGGTCATGAGGACGTTCCCGGGGCCGATTTTCAGCCCGTGCTGGCCGGAGAGATAGGCGGCCAGTTTTTCCCTGACCGAAGGGATGCCGGCGTTGGGCATGTAGCCGTGGATGCCCGGAGAGTCCGCTTGCAGGAGTCTGATGATCTCCCCTTTGAACTTCGGGGGAGGCTCGAGGTCGGGATTGCCCAGGGAGTAGTCGAAGACCTGGTCGGCGCCGAACTGCTGTTTCAGGCGCAGGCCCTCCTCGAACATTTTTCTGACCATGGAGCCGCCGCGCACGGCCTCCCGCATCTTAACGCTTACGGACATCAGTTTCTCCTGACATGGCCCCCGCCCTTCGTCGGGCCGGATGACCCGCCCGATGCTTTTTGACTAAAATTAAGTTTTGACATAATCCGCCGTCGGACGGGCCCTTCTAAAAATTGCCGGACTCATTCCCCGCTCTTTTCAAGGGCGCGCCGGTCTTTAAACGCATGTCGGCGATTATATCATTTTTTGACGAGGAGATTCCTGTTTTTCACTTGTGGTTCCCTGGTTTATTCCCTTTTCCACCGTCGCTCCCCCGCCATCTTCTTATTTAGTGGTCTTTGCATTTTTTTTATGTTCACAGCGCGCGGATTAATCAATCTTCCTAATAGGGAATCTGGCCGAACTGATCTGTTTTCAGATAATCTCTTGAACCAAATAAAAAGTCAAAATTCCTGGAAATACCTCTTCACAAGTAGCTCGCAGCCGAAAGTTCCACGTGAAACTTTTTTCCATGCAACCGTCAGACTGAATTTCCTCTCCCCGTTTCACCAAATATCTTAAATTTTTGCCTGATCGTCTGGATTGATATCCGCCTGTTTCAAAGTGACCAGACGACTTATTCATGCCACGCCGATTTGCATATTTCCCTCGAACATTACCCGCCAGCTCCTCTTATGCGGCCACAATAAACCAAGAAAAAAAGAGTTGATTACCGGCTTTTTTTCCTCCGTTAATTTTTTCTTTTTTCCCGGCATGACCCCCCGGCCAGCCGATTTGAAAATTCCACGACTTCGTTTCTCGAAGAAGTCGAAATTGATCGTTTTCCAGCGACAAGTTTGAAGAGAAAAAAAAGTCAGAATTTTATGATTTTACTCTTCAGAAAAAAAAGCCGACAGCTAAAAGTTCCACGTGGAACTTTTTCATATGGCTCTTTCCGAGGATTTTCCTTTCTACCCGGCCATGGAAATTATGGTAATTATTCAGGCCCCCCCGTTTGGATGGGCAAACGGTCAGAAAG
>JAISET010000022.1 GCA_031264015.1 Deltaproteobacteria bacterium
TCGGCCCGGCCGTCCGACTCAAGAACCCCGGACGACCGCCCGAAGCCCCCCTCCCGCGCCCCGCCCGCCGCCCCGCCCCGGGTACCGGCGGGCCGCAACTTTAGAAAGCCCCCGGTCTCGGGCCGGGGAAAGGACGCCGCCGGATGAAAACAGTTCTCAGAGCCGCCCAGGCCGGGACGATGGAGTCTAACGACCTCATGGTCATCGTCGAGCCGGGGAGCGGCGGGATCAGCATAGACCTCGAGAGCATCGTCTCGAGGCAGTACGGGGCCGCCATCAGGGCGACCATCGCCAGAGTGGCCGCCGAGATGGGCCTGACCGACCTCAACGTCAAGGCCGTCGACAAGGGCGCCCTGGACTACGCCGTGGAGGCCCGGACCAGGACCGCCCTCGGCCGGGCCCTGGCGCCGGAGACGGACGGGGGGAGGGGAAAATGACCGCGCGGACTCGCAGGTCTTTGTTGTACGTCCCCGGCAACAACCCGGGCATGCTCCAGACGGGCGGCCTCTTCGGGGCCGACGTCGTCGTGCTGGACCTCGAGGACTCGGTGGCCCCCTCCGAGAAGGACGCCGCCAGGGACCTCGTCTGCGGGGCCTTGAGGCGGGTCGACTTCGGGCGGGCCGCCACCTGCGTCCGCCTGAACTCCCTGGACACGTTCGCGGCGGCCGACCTGAAGTCCCTGGTCCCGGCCCGCCCCGACCTGGTGCTGCTGCCCAAGACCGGCTGCCCCGGCGACGTCCTGGAGCTGGTGGGAATCCTGGAGAGACTGGAGAGTCTGGAGAAAAAGGACCGCAAGCCCATCGGCGTCATGGCCCTCATCGAGAGCCCCCGCGGCCTGGCCGAGATCAACGCCATCGCCGCCTCGCACCCCAGGCTCGAGGCCCTGGTGCTGGGGGCCGAGGACTACGCGGCCATGGTGGGGGCGCTGCGGACCAAGGAGGGGGGCGAGATAGCCCTGGCCAGGTCCCAGCTGGTCAACGCGGCCGCCGCCTACGGGCTGGAGTCCTTCGACGCCGTCTTCACCGACGCGGCCGACGACGAGGGCCTGGCGGCCGACACCATTCTGGCAAGGAACCTGGGCTTCACGGGCAAGTCGGCCGTCAACCCCAGGCAGGTCAAAGTCATCAACGACCTCTTCAGCCCGTCCGGGGAGGACGTGGACTGGGCCGGAAGAGTGGTCAGGGCCCTGCGCCAGGCGGAGAAAGAGGGCTCGGGAGTCGCCTCCATCGGCGGCAAGATGGTGGACGCGCCCGTGGCCAGGCGGGCGGAGCGCATATTGCGGCTGGCCGAAAAACTCGGCCCGGGCGGGGGTGACGGAAGATGAAAAACGCCATCGGCCGGGAGATCCCCGGCGAGACCAAGGGACAGGGAAAACTGAGACCTTTCCTGGGGGCCTTCCAAGGCGCCCCCGAGACCTTCCCCAGGCTCCCCCCCAAAAAAAGAAGCCCGCCGGGCGGGAACAAGGTGTTCTCCAGCCTCGGGGACTTGTTCGGGGACCTGGAGCTTAAAAGCGGGGCGACCGTCTCCTTCCACCACCACCTGCGGGACGGGGACGCCGTGGCCAACATGGTCCTGGCCGCCGCCGACAAGTTTGGCCTCCGGGACCTGAACGTCTCGCTGACCGGCACCTTCGCCGTCCACGCCCCCATGATCGAGCTGGTCAAAAAGGGGGTGGTGGCCTCCCTGCGCACCAGCAGCCTCTACGGGCCGGTGGCCGGGGCCGTCTCCCGGGGGGTCTTTCCGACGCCGGTCTTGATCCACACCCACGGCGGCAGGCCCAGGGCCATGAAAAACGGGGAGCTGAGCGTCGACGTTGCCTTCGTGGCCGCCCCCGCCGCCGACCGCCGCGGCAACATCGTCGGCCACCTGGGCAAGTCCGCCTGCGGGTCGCTGGGCTACGCCTGGAGCGACGCCGACCACGCCGGGACCGTGGTGGCCGTGACCGACAACCTGGTCCCCTTCCCCCTCTTCCCGCCCTCCATCCCCCAGAACAAGGTCGACCGCGTGGTCGCGGTGGAAAGCCTGGGCGACCCCAGGGGCATCGTCTCGGGCACCACCAGGATCACCAAGGACCCGGTGGCCCTGAAGATCGCCGCCTCCGCCGCCGAGGTCATCTCGGCCTCGGGGCTTTTAAAGGAGGGCTTCTCGTTCCAGACCGGGGCCGGGGGCGCCTCCCTGGCCGCGGCGCGTTACGTCGCCCAAATGATGGAGAAAGACAAAATCAGGGGCGGCTTCGCCCTGGGGGGCATCACCGCCCACATGGTCGGCATGCTGGAGCGGGGGCTCTTCCAATGCCTCTACGACGTCCAGAGCTTCGACCTGGAGTCGGTCCGCTCCCTGGGCCGCAACCAAAACCACCTGGAGATCGGCGCCGACCTCTACGCCAACCCCCACTCCTCCGGCTGCCTGGTCGACGACCTGGACGCCGTCATCCTGGGAGCCACGGAGATCGACCTCGACTTCAACGTCAACGTCGTCACCGGCTCCGACGGGGTGATCATGGGGGCCGCCGGGGGGCATCCGGACACGGCCGCCGGCGCCAAGCTGACCATAGTCGTCGCCAACCTGCTGCGCAGCCGCCAGCCCATCGTCGTCGACCGGGTCATCACCGCCACCACCCCCGGGGAGACGGTGGACGTCCTGGTCACCGAGCGGGGGGTGGCCGTCAACCCCAAAAACCAGGAGCTCAAGGAGCGGCTCGTCAAGGCCCGGCTCGACGTCAAAGAGATCGACGAGCTGAAAAGTCTGGCCGAAAAGATCGCCGGCGCGCCCGAAAAAGTCGACCGCGACGGCCCCGTGGTGGCCCTGGTGGAGTACCGGGACGGCACCATCATCGACGTCGTCAGGGGGGTGTCCGGCTAGCCGGGGAGACAGTCCGGCCGGGGGGCAAAAGTCGGCCTGTGGACACAAGCCGGCCGTGGAGCGCAAGCCGGCCGGGGAGCGCAAGCCGGCCGCCGAACCCGCTGCCGCCGGACGACCCACGCCCGACGCCGCCAGCCGCCAACAACAGGCGGAGGGACATTTTCCGCCGGCCCGCCGCAAGAACGGGCCGGCGGATTATTTTCTGGCGGTCGGGCTGTTTGCGGATGGATCGGCTGACAGACGGACGGACCGGTTAGCTGGCGGAAAGACAAGCAGGCAAATGGGCAGGCAGGCGCGCATGTAGGCGGGAAGGCGGACAGACATGCAGGCAGACAGGCAGTTGGGTAGACATGTAGGTGGGCGGTCTGGCAGGCAGGCATGCAGGTGGGCGGGCAGGAAACTAGGAAAGGAAGAGGAAGAGGAAGAAGAAGAAGAGGAGGAAGAAGAGGAAGAGTAAGAAGAGGAAGAGAAAGAGGAAGAAAGAAAAAAGGCTGATAATTTCAGCCGGAGGTGAGGACGCTTGGACGAGAACCTTGACCTGGATGTCGTCGACCTGGACAGCGAGAGCGAGACCCTGGAGGTGGCGGATTTTCTGGCGCGCTTCGGGCTGGGCTTCGAGGAACGTCCTGACTACGCGGTGGTCCTGCGGCTGGCCGGAAAAATGGCCGGGACGGGCTCCTTCAAGGGGGAGGTGCTCCGCAACCTGGCGGTCAGGGACGACCTGAGGGGCCTGGGGCTCACCAAGACCCTGGTGACGGCCCTGATGCGGGAGCAGACGCGCCGGGGGATCGTCCATTTTTTTGTCTTCACCAAGCCCGGGAACGCCCATATGTTCTCCGAGCTGGGGTTCAAGGAGATCGCCGGGGCGCCCCGGCTGGCGAGCCTGCTGGAGACAGGCATCGGGAGCCTCGGGCAGTGGTGCCGGGAGACGGCGGAGGCAGTCTCCGGGCTCCCCTCCCCCAGGGCGGCCCTGGTCATGAACTGCAACCCCTACACCCTGGGGCACGAGGCGCTGATTGAAAAAGCCTCCCGGGAAAACGAGGCCGTCCTGGTCCTGGTGGTCAGGGAGGACCTCTCTTTTTTCCCCTTCGCCGACCGTTTTCGTCTGGTCGAGGAGGGGGCCGAGAAATTTCAAAACGTCCGGGTCCTGCCCTCGGGAAGGTACATAATCTCCCAGGCAACGTTTCCGACGTATTTTTTAAAAGAGGAGGACCGGGCGGAGGCCCGGAGCGCGCTCGACCTCGGCCTGTTCGCCGAAAAAATAGCCCCGGCCCTGGCCATCAGCCGCCGCTACGCGGGCGAGGAGCCCCTCTGCCCGCTCACCAGGAAGTACAACGAGGCCATGCTGAAAATTCTTCCCCCCAAGGGGGTGGAGGTCGTGGTGACGCCCCGGGTAACAGCCGGGGAAAAAATAATCAGCGCCACCTATGTCCGGGAGGCCTTCCAAAAAAGGGACTGGGCCGCCCTGGCCGACCTGGCGCCGAAGAACACCATAGACTACCTGAGATCCCTCGCCAAGGAAGACCCGGGGAGGCCTGAACCGGAAAAGTCAGACCGGCCGCCCCGAAGACCAGGGGACGCCCTGAACCGCAACAGTCAGACCGGCCGCCCCGAAGACCCGGGGGCGACCTGAATCGGAAAAGTCAGACCGGCCGCCCCGAAGGCCAGGGGACGACCTGAACCGAAAAAGTCAGACCTGCCGCCCCGAAGGCCAGGGGACTGCCTGAACCAGAAGAAGAAGAAGAAGAAGAAAGAAATTATTATTCTTAAAAAATAGGAGCCAGAGGACAATCTTGACGACGAAAGAACATCTGGCCGCCATCCTGCAAGGCCGGGAGGACAGGGCGGCGGCGCGCGACGGACTGGTCAAAAAATATCGCGCCACCGTGATCTCCCTCACCCTGAACGTCCCCGGTCCGGACAAGCACCCGGAGTCCTGGTCCGGGGTCTTCGAGGAGGGCCTCGAGGCGGTCAGGGAGGCCCTCGGGCGGAAAAGGAAGGCCGTTATCTTCGAGCTTGCCGCCCGCGACGCCTCCGGGCAAAGCGCCTTGCTGGTCGCTGACGGGCGCGCCGCCGACCTGAAAATTATGGCCGCCGCCCTCGAGGACGACCATCCCCTGGGCAGACTCTGGGACGTCGACGTCTTCGACGAGCAGGGCCGCCAGCTGGGCAGGGAGACTTTGGGCGCCGAAAAAAGAAAATGCGTCGTCTGCGGGGACCAGGCCGCCGTCTGCCGTCGCTCGGGCAGGCACAAAGTCAAGGAGGTCGCCGAAAAGATGGAGGAGATCGTCCGAAATTATTTCAAGGATGGAAAAGAGGGATAAGAAGCGGGACATAAATGAGAAAAATGGTCCAGATAGACTGACGAAGGGAAAAAGAGGATGTGAAAAAAGGAAAAAAGAAGGGGAAAAAATGAAGAGAAAAATGGAGGAGAAAATAGAGGGAAAAGTGGAAGAGAAAGCGGGGAAAAAAGTGGGAGAAAGAATGGAGGGGAAAGTTGGAAAAAAAAGGAACTGAAAAATTAAAAATACGAGCCCCCTCTTGAGAGACCGTCTCTTGAAAAGCAGCCTCCAGAGAGGCCGCCTCTTGAAAGACCGCGGCGCCACGCTAAAAAAACCATGCCCTCCAAAGCCGCCGTTCGCGCGGCCGCCGACGCCCGAGAGAAGACTGATGACTGACGCCCCGGCCCCCTGGCCCCGCATCCTCCCCGCCGACTCCCCCGAGTTGAACATTGCCTTCGCCCTGGGGGGACTGGCGACCAGGGCCATGATCTACGAGGTCTCCTGCTTTCCGGCGCCAGGACTTGTCTCCCCCGTCTCCCAGGGGGCCCACCGGGACATGAGCCATCACGCCTTCATCGACAGCGCCTGCGCCCTCGGCAAAT
>JAISET010000039.1 GCA_031264015.1 Deltaproteobacteria bacterium
GTCGACACCATCCATGCCGCCGAAAAGCTGACTGAAATTTTCCAAAACCACCCCTGGTCCGAATCAGCCAGACTACGACCCCAACTGACTTTAAGCATCGCCGGCTGCCAGGCGGGCCAAGGGCTGAAATGCGGCGTCAACGAATATGCGGATATCAGGCTGATAGGAAAAAGGGAGACGTATCCTGAAATTGACCAGGAGATAGCGGCGCTTTCGACCAAGATTTCGTTCTTAATCTCAAACTGTCCAGGGCAGGCGCTTCATAGGAGCCATAAAGCGGGCGAAGTAATGGAGCTAGACCAGAATAATTGCAAGAGATGCGGGTGGTGTGTAAGCGAAGATACAGCCTTCACTTGGCCGGTGCCTCAAAAGGGTTATTTCACACTGGAGATTTCTGAACATAAAATAATTTCATTTCAAAAAAAAGCTCTCCTCACGGCAGTCTGCCAGAATCGCCCCAACGATTTACATGAAATAGGAAAAAGGTTGATAGAGACTGTGGAATTATGGTAAAAATAATTTTTAGCGAAAT
This sequence comes from Deltaproteobacteria bacterium, assembly GCA_031264015.1. Classification (GTDB taxonomy): domain Bacteria; phylum Desulfobacterota; class Desulfarculia; order Adiutricales; family Adiutricaceae; genus JAIRNQ01. The sequence continues at coordinate 533 of JAISET010000039.1, forward strand.
GTGGTTTTGCTACTTTCCTAATATGCTCGTCTTAAATAAGAGTACTTAAACGACATCAAAAAAAATACAAAATAGTGGATAAAAGTGAAATGAAATAACTTCTCAATCTAATAATTACAATGCTTTATATGGTTTTTATAATAATTTAATTATAAATTATAATTTCTTATATTATAAGATTAGCAAACATCACAAAAAATCTATCAACGTAAACTATCATTAATTTAGTTTATAATGTAGATTAATTTATCTCTCTTAATGAGGTACATTTGTGAAAATATTAGTCACAGGTTCAACAGGTTTTTTAGGTCATCACTTAATCCCACTTCTTCAGAACAAATACCAAGAAAAAAATGTAAGCGTTCACGGGGTCACCAGGGGACACCATGAACGCTTACAGAATCTGGGCCTACCGTTGTATGATTCTTCGACAACCTCTGTCAGTCTTTAATAGCTTTGGGGTGTGGTTTTCGGACCAGAGCTCAGAATCGGAACCATTAACGGCCCTATCTGTTCATAATGGCGAGGGCTGTATGCAAAGGCTAGGCATTGTGAATTGGATGGTTTTCATCGTTCGAGCCTCCGGCTGGCTCGACAGGCCCGTTCTTGTTGGCCCGTCCCCCCGGTCGGGGGGGGGGCTCCGTGCTGAATGTTTCATTGATTTAGTCTTACAAGTATCCTTGTAGCCTATAACCAACTTGAATATTCTAAGAAACTATCTGAAAAAATCTTTTAACTGCTGAAATCTCAATATTTTAACTTATTTACTTAACATCATATATATTGTGGTCGAGAGACGATTTGACACCAGCCTGCCGCTTGAAAACAACTATCATGACAAAAATGGAGGTTTTAGACGAAGTCTTTGTAAAATTTTGACGCTTTCGCCATATTCGCCATACTAAATTTATTGACAATCTTGTGACTTTCATATTACAATAGCAAAGTATAGGATATCTTCATTCACAAGTGTCAAAGCATGGTCTCCGCGCAATATCAACCGCTTGACAGTACGACATGTTCAGTCTATCAGGATAAAAGAGACGTGGTCCGGCCAAGTTTTGCCTGGCCAAACAACCAACAAAAGGAGTTTTTTATGGCCATATTAGACGATAACGGACAGCCAAATTGGATTTTCAATTCTGCTCGCAGAAAAGCGCGCGCCGAATCAGAAATCATAGGTCTCTGTAAGGGGATACTTGCCGACAATATTGTCAACGAAAGCGAGGCTAAGTTCCTAACCAAATGGTTCAAAGCCAATCACGAGGCGTCAACCACCTGGCCCGGAAATGTTCTGCTGGCTCGTTTGAACACTATTTATCAGGACGGAATTGTCACCCCCGAGGAACTCATAGATCTTCATCTCTTGCTTAAGCAGATGACCGGGCTTATTTCTGTCAATGCTCCGATCGCCGTCAATTTGAGTTCAACTCTTCCATTGGACTCGCCGGTTCCGCCCGTTGTTTTTCAAGACAAACTTTTCTGCATCACGGGCGCTCTCGCTTTTGGACCTCGCAAGGAAGCTGAGGAACTTATCGTCGGAAGAGGCGGGAAGTTTCATAAATCTGTGATTCTAGATCTTGATTACCTTGTTATCGGTGTTATCAGTTCCAGAGACTGGAAACAGACCACTCATGGAAATAAGATCTTGCTAGCCCTTGACTACAAAAAAAGAGGCCAACCGATCAATATTATTAGCGAGGAGACATTTATTGACGCTGTTTTCGGCACCGCCGACAAAGGTTCGGAAGACCTTATTATTAGCGAGGAGACAATTATTGACGCTGTTTTCGGCCCCGCCGACAAAGGTTCGGAAGACCTTTAGCCGGCGCCGACGGACGGGCCGGTCAGGTAGGTGCCGCGAGAGACGTCCGGGCTTCGAGCCTGTTCCCGAAAAATCATCACCATCACCTCTGATTTTGTTAAATATTTTATGAATAAGCCTTAAATTATAACCTTTTTTTATGTTTCTATTATGATTTTTAATGGCATCGAGTCCCCGCCCCCGGCAGAAAGTTGGGGAACGGGGCCTCGTTTTTTTATTACCCGATCTGACGGACAGCGTCGGACTTGACCTGACGCTCCCTAAATGATAAGACAGAACATGAATGTTTCGGTGTATATGAGTAACTATTTTTCATAAGTTTTTCCTTATACCAGTCATTATGCTTGCGCGTATGATAACAAACGCCATGACTTCCGGAACGACGTCCGGAAGAGACTATGACAATCAGCAAATTAATTTGAGCGTCTGTTGGTCTACTTTTCCACAAAATATCATGAATCTGAAGTTTTAAAGCATGACTCACACCGTCGACAACATTGAAAAAATAGTCGGGCACGTCGCCCGCAGTCGCGGGGTCGAAAGGGTCCGGCTGTTCGGCTCCAGCGCCAGAGGCGAGGCCCGGACGGACAGCGCCGCTGATTTGCGCGTCGACGGGGGGGGGACGTCGCCGGTTTTTTCGAACTTGTCGAACTGCAAGCCGATCGGGAGTAATCCCCGGGGACGAGGGTCGACCTGCCGACGACCGGCTCGCCGGAGAGTGATTTCAGACGGTTCCATGTCCTCGACCATCAGGAGCCGGAGCCGGCCGAGGCTCCGAACCATACCGAGGCTCGGGCCGCGTCCGCAAGCCGGCCAAACCGGACGAAATAATATCGTCCGGGAGCGCGGGGGCTTGTCGCCAGTTAGTTGGTTGGTTGGGCGGGCAGGCAGGTAGTTGGCTGGCTGGTTGGTTGATTAGTTCGTCCATTCGGAGGCGGGCCGGCGGTCAGTCGCCGCAGACGGCCAGGCTGGCGAGGGCTGAGTTGCGGGAGACGTCCAGGGCGGTCAGCTGGTTGGAGCAGGCGTCCAGGCGGACCAGGGCCCGGTTTTGGGAGATGTCGAGCCTCTTCAGCCGGTTGCCCCTGACGTCCAGCCAGACCAGCGCCCGGTTGCGGCCGACATCCAGCTCGGCGAGCCTGTTGTCGCAGACGTCCAGCCTGGAGAGCGCCGCGTTGCCGGAGAGGTCGAGCCTTTCGAGACTGTTGCCCCGGAGCCCCAGCCAGCTGAGCCGGGGGTTGCCGGAGGAGTCGAGGCTCCCGAGGGAGTTGCCCCTCAGGTCCAGCCAGGCGAGCTCGGGGTTGCGGGTCACGTCGACGGAGGTCAGACTGTTGGCGCGCAGGTTCAGCCAGGAGAGCTTGGGGTTTTTGGAGACGTCGATCCTGACCAGGTCATTGTCCCCGGCCCCCAGCCAGGCGAGCTCGGGATTATTAGTCACGTCCAGGGCGGCGAGATTGTTGCCCATGACGTCCAGCCAGCCGAGCTCGGGGTTGCGGGTCACGTCCAGGGAGGCCAGGCCGTTGAGGCAGACGTCCAGGCGGAAAAGCCCGGGATTTTTGGAGACGTCCAGGACCCTAAGTTTGTTGTCCCGGACGTTCAGGCCGTTTAATTTGGCGTTCTGACTGACGTCGATCCTGACCAGCCTGTTGCCGTCCAAATTCACGTCGACCAGCGCCGGATTTTTGGAGAGGTCGATTTCGGCCAGCAGGTTGCCGCCGGCGAACAAATTGACCAGCCGGGGGTTGCGGGTCAGATCGAGAGCCGCCAGCCTGTTGCCGCCCGCGAACAAATACTCGAGCCCCGGGTTATGGCTCAGGTCCAAAGACGCCAGCCGGTTGTCCATGACGTCCAAAGACTCCAGGGCCGGGTTGCCGGACAGGTCCAGGGAGGCCAGCCGGTTGGCCCCGGCGCCGATCCGCGCCAGCTTGCGGCTGCCGCCAACGTCCAAAGTCTCCAGCAGGTTGCCGCCGACTTCCAGGTACGCGAGGTCCGGGTTTTTGGAGAGGTCCAGCTCCTCCAGCAGGTTGTTCGAGGCGTCCAGCCTGACCAGCCCGGGGTTGCGGGAGACGTCGACCGCGGCCAGCCCGTTCTCGTTGAAGGCCAGCTCGCGCAGGAGAGGGTTGGCGGACACGTCCAGGGAGGCGATATTATTGCTCCAGACGTCCAGCTCCAAAAGGGCTGGGTTCCGGGAGACGTCCAAAGTCGCGAGGGCGTTGCCGCTGACCGCGAGCCTCTCGAGCGCCGGGTTTTTGGTCGCGTCGAGGCTCCCGAGCAGGTTGCCCCTGGCCTCGAGCTCGACCAGGGCCGGGTTGCCGGCGAGGTCGATTTCGGTCAGGCTGTTGTCGGAGACTTTGAGCGCCTCGAGCAGCGGGTTCAGCGAGACGTCCAGGGCGGACAGCCCGGCCCCGTCGGCCCTGAAGGCGACGAGGCGGGGAAAAGCGGCCAGGCTGACCGCGCCCCCGGGAAACGTCCCCCCGTCCAGGGTCAGCCCGGTCACATGCAGGACGCCGTCAATTTCCGTCCAGACGACGCCGTCCTCGTCGGCCGCGCCCTCCGCCGCCTCCCCCGACATCCCCAGGGCGGCCAGGGCGGCGAGCTCCGCGCGGTCGCGGCGGGCGGCGTCCGGGCCCGCGCCGCCGCGGGCGAGGAAAAACGCCGCGGCCAGCAGCGCGATCGCGACCAGGGGAGGCAGTAATTTCGTCTTGCTTTTCGGCGGGCGGGTCTCGACTATGACGGCGCTGGAGCCCATGGCCGCCCTCCCCCTACTTCCTGCCGCCGACGGCGTAGCCGCGCAGGGCGGCCGCCTCGCCCAGCCGCCTGAGCCCCTCGGCCACGCTGACGACGGGCTCGTAGCCCAGGAGCTTCTTGGCCTTGTCCAGGTTGGACCAGTGGGAGGCGGACATCTGGCTGGCGGCGAAGATGGTGCTGGGGGGCTCCCGCCTGACCCCCAGGGCCTGGCAGACCCGCTCCAGGACCCTGGCGGCGGCGCGGCCGAGTCCCGGGGGGACGGTCCGGCGGGCCGGGGGGGCGTTGACGGAGGCCAAGAGCAAATTGATGAACTCGTTGAGGTCCTGGGGCTGGTCCTGGCCGATGAAAAAGACCTCCCCGTCCACCGGCGCCCCCTCGTCGAGCTTCTCCAAAGCCAGCCGGTGGGCCAGGGCCACGTTGTCGATATAGGTGGCGTCGATCATGTAGGGCCCGCCGGAGAACAGTATCAGCCTGCCCTTTCTGGAGCGCTCCACCAGCCGGGGCAGGATGTGGGGGTCCCAGGGGCCCCAGACCAGGTGCGGCCGCAGGGCCACGGTCTTGAAAGAGGGGTTGTTGGCCAGCAGGACCAGGCGCTCGGCCAGCATCTTGCTGTAGGGATAGGGGGCCGAGGGGTCCAGGGTGTAGGGCCTGGTCTCGTCGATGCCTGCCAGGGACTCGGAGGAGTGGATGACGGAATAGGAGCTCGTGTAGACGAAGCGCCCGACCCCGCCCTGCCTGGCGGCCTCCAGGAGCCTGTTGGTGCCCATGGTGTTGTTTTCCAGGTACTCGGCCAGGGGGCCCCAGATGCCGCTCTTGGCGGCGCAGTGGACCACCCCCTCGACCCCGGAGACGGCCTTCCGCAGAGACGGGAGGTCCCCCAGGTCCCCCAGGACCACCTCGGCGTCGGACATCCACTCCCTGGCCAGGGGCTTGCGCAGAAGCAGCCTGACCTCGTGGCCGCGCTCCATGAGCTGCCTGGCCGCGTGGCTGCCGACAAACCCTCCCGCCCCGGTCACGAGAACCCGCATAGAGCCTCCAAAATTAACGTCCCGGGGACGCGGGGCCAAAACTGCCCGCCCCCGGCCGCCCGTCTCAGCCGGCCGGCTTCTCCGTCCTCTCCGTCCCGCCCGCCTTCTCCGACTCGTCCGGCGGCGTCAGATGGCTCCAGCGCCCCAGAATCTGCCCGGAGCCGGCGAGGGTCACCAGGTCCATGGAATTCTCCCGCCCGAACTTCCTGGCGTCGAAGACGTGCATGGCCTGGCTGACCAGGTACAGCTCCCGCCCGCCGATCTTGTCCAGGAAGGCCTCGGCCTCGTCGCGGTTGACGAAGACGGGCACGTAGTCGCCCTTGTCGCCCTCCAGGACCAGCATGTTGTCGCGGACGTTGGTCACGGGATAGGTGACCACCCACAGCCACTGCCTGGCCTCGGGGTGCTCGTCGTCCGACGGCGGCACCGTGGGAAACTCCAGCAGCTCGTCGAGGAAGGCCTTGTTGGCGTCGAGGCTTTCGGCGTCGGGGCCCCCGCCCGGGACGCCGCCGAAGCCGCCCTTATTGTTGCCGTCGCCGTTGTTATTGTTTTCTGCGGTCACTTGAACTCCAATCATGCCCCAGGGCGTCAAAAAGACTTCCGTCCCGGCCGTCGCGCGGTCATGGCGGCCCGGCCGAGACGGCCCGGCGGGCGCTGGGTGGAAAAGAACGCCGTCCTCCAAATCCGAGCCGGCCGCCCCTATTATACACAAATCACCCAGGCGCCTCCCCTTTTTTCCGGGACATGGCGGACGGAGCTGGGAACGGGGGCCTGAGACCCGGCCCCAAGGTCCGCCGACGTTATTTTTGGACAAATCATGAACAAAGACGGTCGATAAGAGTCGTCGGTCGATAAAAAGCGATGAAAAGCTTCCGCCGGCCTGGCGGCGACATAACCGCCCGAGGCCGCCGGCGACGATCAGGAGCAACGGCGGCCGGCCGCCAAGCGCCACACCCGGCGGCCGGGGCCGGGCCGAAAAGGACCCGCGGGCCCTTCCCGCGGGCTTATTATACATAAAACTGGCCCGGTCCGCCCGCCCCGGTGCCGAAAAAAAAACCCCCGGCCGACAAATTGCCATGACCGGCCGCGGCATGCTCCTCCCGGAAAACCTGACCGGCAGCATCCCCGCCGACGAGGCGGAGGCACGCCTCTATCCTCTACGCATAACGACAGTTAAACATGAAACATTATAATAAAATATTAATATTTATTACTTAATAATTAATAAATATTACTAGAATATTATATTTTTTTAATTACTTAAATTATAAATATATTTATTATTAGAAATAGAAATAATTTATTTTTATTATATGATTAAATATATAATTGAATATTTATAAATGAAATAATTATTTATAATATATTATTATATATTGTTTTAACAAAAATATATTATTATAAATTGAAAACTAAATCACAATAAATATTATTATATTTTTAATTATTTAATATTTTTAAGTTATGCAATATATGATAAAAAATTGTCTCATGTTAATCGAGAAACAATTTTTTTGCAAGTTGTTAATAAAATATTCTTTTCAACATATTATCAAACTTTAATCCATAAAAAGGTAATATTTAGCCTTACTAATTGCTTTACTAGTGCAACTAATTGTTATTTTTATATATTTTTTGTTATTATTTGTAATTAATAATTACTAATAGGTTTTTTTGCTATGTCTACTGTTGACAAAAATTTTTTTTCTGGCATTTAGATAATACCGGCTGCGTGGAGTTAGACTCTGTATGGGTACAACCTAACAAGGACCTAAGCCAGTGGCTTATACTGAGTTGCCTCGCGCAACAATGTCATAAAGGGGTTGCTGGAGTTCTTTTCGAAGGGGGCTGGCAATCCCTTTTTCAATGGCAACTCAGGGAAGCCCAGAAACCTAGGAAAACCCGAACCTGCGGAACTAACGAAATGTCGGCCCAGGGGAGGATCCCTCGGCCTGTGGCCAAAGGTGACCGGCGTTCTGACCTATTGACGAAGCCGTTGAAATAGGGTAATATATAAAAAATAAAGTCTCAATATCTTTTAACAGTAAAAGAAGTTACGTCAACCCCACCCATCGTGATCTCAACTATCAAAGCTATAGGAGACGGCATGATCGAAATACTACCCGAAATAGAATCAGGCTTGCAAGAATTTGAAGGGATCAGAAACACCAAAAAACTTTATGTTGATAAAACAGCCTATCTTCTTAAGCTGCGCAAATTCGGGAAGATTATCTTCCTGGCCCGTCCTAGACGATTTGGCAAAACACTTACCATTACAACATTAAAGGCTTTTTATTCAGGCAAAAAGGAACTCTTTGTAGGTCTTGAGGCCGAGGAATACCTAAACTCCGCTGATTTTACGCCAAAACCGGTAATTAGCCTGGACATGAGCCGATTAAATACGGAAAACATTGATTTACTAAAAAAAAGCACCGTCAATTTATTGGGCAACATTGCCTCAAGCTTGGAAATACCCTTGAGGGGGGAAAGTGCATCCGACAACTTCCAAAACCTGATAATTGATCTCAAAAAGACCACCTCCAAGAATGTCGTCCTCCTTATCGACGAATACGACGCCCCGATAATTAAATTAACACAGAATAACCAAACAGAAAGAGATAATGGCCTGATTAAGTCCGCCAGTGTTTTTTTCCAAGAATTTTACCAAATGATTAAGTCCTGTGAGGCAGAGCTTGATTTTACCTTTATCACCGGGGTGACCAAATTTACCAGGATGAGCGTCTTCTCCGTTCTGAACAACTTAAATGATATTTCTTTGGAGCCGAAGTTCGGGGCCATAGTCGGTTTCACCCATGAGGAGCTCACCGCCAACTTCGCCCCCCATATCGAGGCGGCCGCCAAAGAGCTGGGAATGACTGACCGGCAGCTGACTGACAAAATCAGAGAATACTATGACGGGTTCTCCTTCGACGGGGAGACTCGGCTTTATAATCCCTATTCCACTCTTTGTTTTTTCAAGCAATCCGTAAAATATTTTGACCCGTTCTGGATGGAATCCGGCTCGGACAGATTGATAAGAGACAAAATAAAGGATTGGAACCTCACCCCGGAGAGCTTTGAAAGTTCGGAACTATCCAGGAGCTTTATCAAGTATCCCGGCGAAATCGGCAACACCACCCCGATAGGGTTTCTTTATCAGGCCGGCTACTTGAGTTTGCGGCTGAAGCCAGACGGAAACTATAGAACTGTTTGGCCAAACCAGGAAGTCCGCGAGACAATTAAACGTTTATTTTTAGCCACATTATATACGAAAGATGATGATACTTTTGAAAAAGATATTCTAAAGTTGAGCGATTATCTCAACTCCATGAATATACCGCAGGCAATTAGCGTGATAAAACGCCAGCTGGCATCTCTCAGCTATGAGCGCTACGACAATGCTCTCAGCAATTCTAAGTCTTCAGAAGATTCTAATAAAGAAACCAAAAGTAATGATGCCCGCCTAGAAGAACCTTCCGCAGCCGGACCAGATTCCAACAGAGTGGTGACTGACACCACAAGCTATAACGAGTTCTACTATAGGAATTTAATTCAGATGTGCTTGGAAACTGCCGGTTGCTTTGTCTCCCCGGAAAGGCATACCAGCCATGGCCGGTGCGATCTAGCTGTCAGATGCAAGAATCAGAATCTGATCATCGAATTTAAAATAAAAAGAAAAAATGAGCGCGCCTCCACTGTCGCTGAAAGGGGCTTACAACAAATCATAGATAAAAGATATGACGGTCCATACGTAAATCCCATCCTCATAGGACTGGCCATAGATTCGGAAGAAAAAAATATAGCCGCCTTCGCTTATCAGAAGGGCGAGACCAAAGAGACTATAGTGTTTGATTATCCAAAGGTAACAGGAAAAACTCAAGCTAATAGGGATATTGAACAGGAAAGCTCAAAAAAAACCAGACGCACCTCAAAAAAAACCAGACGCACCCCAAAAAAACCTAGACAACGCATGTGAGCTTTTATCTTTCGGAAGTTTAATTAGACCAAGAATCACAATCACTAAGCCGACTTTTCTTTCATAGTGGTCTCTGAGTCAAATCAATATTGTCGGTATAGAGCCGCCTTTCAGGCACCGCCCAGCGAATAGGTCTTATGCCGACAAAAATACATAATTTATAATCCATACTTAATTAAACGGTCATATTTTTTTTGATAAAGGCCATATAACCTTTTTAGGTTGTATTTTTCTTCTAGATGAACTGAGTTCAGAAGTAGCTTTATGCATAACCTTAAAAATCAGGTTGGTTTTCGGCTTAAAAAAATATCCCCCCCCTCAAGGGCAGGGGCAGCCCTCAGCTTCCAGGCTAAAAACTTCCGACGGCATACGGCCATCCGCCCAATTCCGACAGATGGCTTTGGTCTCTTGGGAGGGCGGGCCGCGCGATGTTTTCCACCGAATTGGCGGGACCAGTTTCCCGGCTGCCGGCTTTGCGGCAAAAAAACAGTCTCTGTTTTTTTTCCGCGGGCGTGGTTTTAAAGGCGGCTATCTTTTCCACAAACTAACGCGGCGCGCGCTTTTCACCCTCTCGATCCCGCGGCTCGAGCATGTGCGAGCGGCGGCTTAAGCGTTTTTTTCCTCCTGGCCCTGACTCCCCGACAATTCCAACGTCGGCCGGACCAACAAGTCCAGCGGCGCTTTAATTCCTTCGTTGCTCCCGCCGATTTCATCAGTCCGCCTCTGTCATGTCAGCCTCTGTCATAATTATCGTCGTCCGCCCGGGCGGGGAGCCAGAGCCGTTTTCGACCCGGCCTCCGGCTCCTCGCCCGGCAAGGTTATTTTTGGACAAATTATGCCCGGAGACGGTCGTCAAGCGTCGTCGGTCGATAAAAAGCGGCAAGGAGCTTTTGCCGGCCAGGGGATCGTTGTATAATCGCCCCGAGGCCGCGGGCGAGGTTTGTCGTCAGCCGCCGGGCGCCCCGCCGGGCGGCCGGCCCCTGTCCCCCCAAGCCCCGGCCGAAATATTCCCTTTGCCCGCGAGTTCCCATGACCAGCCGCATCAAGCTCCTCCCGGAAAACCTGATCAACCGCATCGCCGCCGGCGAGGTGGTGGAGAGGCCCGCCTCCATCCTCAAGGAGCTCCTGGAGAACAGCCTCGACGCCGGGGCCACCAGGGTGGAGCTGGAGATCGCCTCCGGGGGCAAGAAGCTTGTCCGGGTGACCGACAACGGCTGCGGCCTCAACCGGGAGGAGCTCTTCCTGTGCCTGGAGCGGCACGCCACCAGCAAGCTCTCCGCCGAGGACGACCTCTGGAACATCTCGACTTTGGGCTTCCGGGGGGAGGCCCTGCCCTCCATCGCCTCCGTCTCGAGGACCACCATCGTCAGCAAGCCGGCCGACGGCCCGGGGCACAAGCTGCGGATAGACTGCGGCCGGGTCCTGGATCTCTCCCCCGCCGCCGCCAACCAGGGGACCACGGTGGAGGTGCGGGACCTCTTCCACAGCATCCCCGCCCGGCGCAAGTTTTTGAAGACCGACGCCACCGAGACGGCGCACCTGGTCGAGGTGGCCCAGCGCTACGCCCTGTCGCGTCCGGGCCTGCGTCTGAGGCTTTTGGACGGGCAGAGAGAGGTTCTGATGGTCGACGAGCGCAGCGACCTGCCCAGCCGCGTCTCCAAGATCCTGGGCCGGGCCGTGGCCTCGTCTCTGCGGGAGTTCAAAAGCGACTTGGGGGACCTGAAAATCAGCGGCTGGCTGGGGGACCCCGTCCTCTCCGCCCGCTCGGCAGGCTCCTTATTTCTCTTCGTCCTGGGCCGCCCGGTCCGGGACAGGCTCCTGACCCGGGCCGTCCTCCAGGGCTACGGCCGCACGGTGCCCCAGGGGCGCTGGCCCGCGGGCGTCATATTTTTGGACCTGGACCCCTCCCAGGTCGACGTCAACGTCCACCCCGCCAAGACCGAGGTGCGCTTCAGAGACGGCGGCCGGGTCTTCGACGCCCTCTCCTCCGCCGTCAAAAAAGCCGTGGACCTCTCCCCCGTGGCCATGACGGGCGGGGCGGCCGGAAGCGCTGACGCCGGCCCTGACGCCCCCGGGCGGGCGGACCGCCTCGATCCGCGCTCGCCCCCGGCCCGGAGGGCCCCCGACGGCCGGACGGACTATTCCTCGGGCGGCGGGGGGAGCTATTCCCCGGGCGGCGGGGGATATCGCCGGGGCCCGGGCCAAAACGACCAGGCCGGCAGAAGCTATCACTCGGCCCCTTCCCCGTCCTCCTCCTCGTCCGCCTCGAGATGGATCGGCCCTGGTTTTTCCATGGGCAGGCCGGGGGCCGGGACTCCCCCCTCCCGCCTCGAGACTCCCGGGCCCCCTCCCTGGATGCTGGACGACGACCCGACGAACGCGACAGCCGCCGACGGGACCGCCGACGGGCATGCGGACGGTCATGGCGACAGCCGGGCGGAAGGGCATGACGACGGTCGGTCGGAAGGGCGGGCGGCGAACATCTTCGCGGGAGGAGCCGGCGACGCGGCCGAGCCGCTCCCGGGCCTCCCGCCGGATATTTTTCCGGGCTCGGACGGGCCGCCGGAGCCCGACGCCGACGACCGTCCGGCGGGGAGGACGCCGGCTGGTCCCGTGCGCCCGCTGGCCCAGCTGAGACAAAGCTACGTCCTGGCGGAGGGCCCGGAGGGGCTCTACATCGTCGACCAGCACGCCGCCCACGAGAGGATCCTGTTCAACGCCCTGAAAAAAAACCTGGCCGAGCGCGGGCTCCCGGCCCAGAACCTCATTCTGACCAAAAGCTTCGAGCTGGGCCCCCAGGAGGCCCTGGCCGCCGAGAAGCTCTCCGGTCACCTGAGGCGCCTGGGCTTCCATCTGGAGCCTTTCGGCGGGGGCAGCTGGGTCATGAGGGCCGCCCCGGCCTTGCTGACCCCTCCAGCCGCCCAGGAGGCCCTGATGGAGATCCTGGCCGCCGCCTCGACGCGGTTGAAAAGCCTGGACGGGGCGGGACTCGAGCAGACCGTCGACGACTTGTCCTCCTCCTGGCTGGACAGCCTGGCCTGCCGGGCCGCCGTCAAGGCCGGGGACCATCTGGAGCCTATGGAGATGGAAAAGCTGCTGGCCGACCTGGCCGAGGCCGAGACGGGCGGCTACTGCCCCCACGGCAGGCCGGCCGTCATCGTCCTGAGCCTCAGGGAACTCCAGAAGCGTTTCGGGCGGACGTAGCCCGGGGAAGAGCGATGACGACGACGGGACGACAATGAAAACGACAGGGAAAGGAACGGCGATGCTGGAGACAAAACCAGGCCGGGCGCCGGCCTCCGACGCGGACGGCGGTCATGGAAAACCGGGTTCAAACTTTGCGGGCCCGGGACGTGTCTTTTTGCCGTCCCGGGCGCTGATTTTTCTCTTTTTCCTGGCCTTCCTCGTCGCGCCGACGTCTCCGGCGACCATTTTTCCGGGCTTTCCACCGTCCGCGGCCCTGGCTCAAAACGAGCGGGCGGGGCTGACGGTCTACACGGCCCTGGGCGCCACCACGGCCCAGCTGCCGCTTTTGGGGGCGCTGGAAATGGGCTGGCCCGAGGGCCGGGAGGTCAGGGTCGAGTACTGGAAAACCCTCGAGGACCTGAGGGTCATGGCCCTGGCGGGCAAGGGCGAGGTCTGGGTGGGACACATGGAGACCCTGGCCCGGGCGGCGGCCAGAGGGGCCCCCGTGAGTCTTCTGGCCGTCACGGCCTGGCGCAAGTTTTATTTCGTCTGCCCGCCGCTGCCTGACGGCGACGGCGGGGAGGCCTGGCCGGAGACGGTCGCCGGACTTTTGGAGCTGGCCTCGAAAAACAATCTGACCGTCACCTCCGCCCCGCAGAACAGCCCGGCCGGGGAGTTTCTGGCGAGACTCAACAACCTGGACCCGCCCTTCCCGACGGAGGCCCTGCCGCCCCAGCAGCTGGCCCTGGAGCTGATCAGGGAAAGAAGGCCGATCGGCCTGCTGCCCGAGCCCCTGGCCACCTCCGCTGTCCTGAAAAACCCGCGTCTAAAAATCATCGGCTCCCTCGAGGAGGAATACGGGCGGGTGACCGGAGGCCCGGGGATGCTGCCCCAGGCCGGGGTGGCCGTCAACATAAATTTTTTCCAAGACGACCCCGAGTCCCCCAAAAAACTTCTGGCCCTGATGACCGCAGCCGTGGAGGACTTCGGGGGCGACCCCGGAAAAATGCTGGAGACGCTGCCCGCCGAGGCCCGGGAGACTCTGGGCGACGACGTCATCCTCGCCTCCCTCGCCGTGGAGCCCATGATCATCAGAAGCGCCGAGTCCTCGGAGCAGGAGATCCTCGACTATCTGGCCGTGGCCGTCGCCGACCTCTTCGAATCCGGCCGCCGGCTCCCGGGAACCTTTATTTGGAAAGAGCCGGACGGCCGGTGACGACGCCGGCCGGTCTCTGTTTTGTGACCGTGACCGCGATGATAACGCTGACGCTGATGATTATGACGACAATGATAACGACGACGTTGGCGACAACGGCCGACCAATATCCCGAAGCACTCGAATGCTCGACCCCCGCCTGACAAAGCCGCCAATATGACAGACAACAACGACAGCTCCCCGACCGGGGCCGGCCCGGGCGCGGACCAAGGTCAGGCCGCGGGTCCGAAGGAAGACCTCCGGGCCCGGACTCCCCCGGACTTTGGCAGGACGCCCGCGCCCGTCGGGAGCCCGGGTCTCTGGGGTCCCGCTCCCTATCTGGTCTCCTTCGCCCTGTGGCTCATGCTGGTCCACCTGGCGCGGGTGCTGGCCGGGGAGGCCCTGGCCCCGGGTCCCCTGGACATCCTGGGCGAGCTCCTGGGGCTGGCCAGGAGCGGCGCCCTGTTCAAGCAGATGGGACACACGGTGCTGCGGGCCCTGCTGGGCTGCCTCCTGGCCAACGTCCTGGGGGTGGCCCTGGGGCTCCTGGTCGGGAGGGCCAGTCGGGCCATGGCCCTGACGGCGCCGCTGGTGGCTGGTCTGCAGTCGTGCCCGCCCATCGTCTGGGTCTCCCTGGTGGCCGTCTGGGCGGGGACGGGTCCGGCCGTGCCCGTGGCGACCGTCTTTGCGGCGACCCTGCCGTTCGTTTTCAGCAACACCGCCCAGGGCGTCATGGGGCTGGACAGAAGGCTCGTGGCCATGAGCGGCTTGTACGACGTCCCCAGGCTTCGTTTCTGGCGCCGGCTGCTTCTGCCGTCCGTCGCCCCCTACTGGCTGGCCGGACTCTCCATCGTCCTGGGCACCGGCTGGAAGGCGGCCGCCGTGGCCGAGTTTCTGGGCAGCCCCGACGGGGTGGGGGCCATGATCTTCAGGTGCTACAGCCGCCTGGACATGGAAGGCCTCAACGCCTGGGCCCTGGCCCTGGTCGGCCTGGGCGTGGTCCTGGAGGTGGCGGTGATCACGCCGCTGAGGAAAAAAGCCTCCAAACTGGCCAGCAGGGGGGCGGCCTGAGCATGGGCGGGAAAAGCGACATAAAGCCGTTGTCCGCGTCCTCGAGGGCGTCCGAGCCTTCGGGAAAGCCGTCCGCGCCGGCCGGGGAACGGCCCGCGCCCCTCCTGGAACTTGTCGGGGTCTCCAAGAGCCTGTCCGGCAAAAGAATCATAGACGCGGTCGACCTGACAGTCCGCGGGGGCGAGATACTCTGTCTTCTGGGACCGTCGGGGATCGGCAAGACCACCCTTTTGGAGATCGCCGCGGGCGTGGCCAGGCCGGACGGCGGCAGAGTCGTCAGACGCGCCCCGGCCTCGCTTTTGTTCCAGGACGACGCCCTGATCCCCTGGCTCGACGCCCTGGGCAACATTACCTACGTCCTCCCCCGGGCCATGGGCGACGAGAAGGCCGGAAACGTCGCCCTGGAGTGGCTGGACAGATTCGGGCTCAGGCCGGAGGTCTTCCCGTCTGCCATGAGCGGGGGCATGAGACGCCGCCTCAACCTCGCCAGAACCTTCGCCGCCGACCGTTCCGTCGTCATCTTGGACGAGCCCTTCGCCTTCCTGGACGACCGCTGGGGCGGGGTCATCGCCGGACTCGCCGCCGCCCAGGCCGCCGGGGGGCGGGCCCTGGTCGTGGCCGGCCACCATCTCCCCGAAATGCTCAGGGAGGCCGCCGGGGAAAGACTCCTGTCCGCCTCCGTGGAAAGCCAGCCCATCCGCCTCAAACACCCGGGCCGCCCCTCCTGACAACATCACGACCGCCCGACAACATCCCGGCCGCCCGAACGAATCTCGACGTCGCGGCATGATCTTGACGAAATGACAAGATCCTGACCTCATGACAAGATCTTGACTGGCAGGCTGACTTCCAGACTGGATATTCAAGAAGAAAAACTCACGGCGGGAAGGCGGGACACCGGACGCGTCAGTCGAGACGCGCGGCGCAAGACGAAGATCCGGAAGCGCGAGGGGAAACGCGAAGCTTTTGAGAGTTTGTTGCAAAGAAGAAATTAGGAAAATTAGATTTTTGTCGAGCTTTCGGCCGAGGGATGATCGTCAAAGCGCCGCGGTCCCCCGCGACGTCGTCAGGAATAAAAAAAAACTCCCCGAAACCAGGGGTCAGGCACGACCGGCGGTTTCGGGGAGAAGGCGTCTCTTAAAACAGCAAGGAGGGTCTAATTAAGAGGACGGGGCGCGTGAAACTCGGTGATTTTTAGTTCAGCCAGCGGGGAGGCTTGACGTTGTTCGGCACCTGGACCCCGCGGTACTCGCCTGGGTACTCCCGGTACTCGACGACGGCGGGCGTCTTGGCCTCGGCGGCGGACTCCTGGTACTCGCCGCCCAGAGTCTGCAGGTGGGCCACCAGCTCGGTCAGGCCGTTCCTGGTGGTGTGGGAGATGCTCTCGACCTCGGTCAGGATGGTGCTGAGCATCTCCAGGGCCTCGTCCATGGTGGAGTTGATGCGGCGCCTCTGGTCCTGGAGGCGGCGGCAGAAGTCGTGCCTGGCCTGGCCCAGACAGCTTAAAATTTGCAGGGCCACCTTGGCCTCGGCCTTGCTGATCAGGCTCAAAGACGGCCCGTCAAAGTTGTCGGCCCCGGCCATCCTGGCGACGATGTGGGAATAGCCGGAAAACTCGTCGTTGAGCCCCAGACGCAGGGCCTCCTCGCCGTCCTTGGACTCCGCCGCCCTGTCCGCCAGGGAGTACATCCTGTCCAGGGTGATGTCCAGCTCGTTGAAGGCCTCGACGGCCAGGCGGCAGTCGGTGATGATCTTGGGCATCTGCCCCATCTCCTCGGTCAGGGTCTCGATGGTCTCGGCCACGTCCAGAGGCTCGGAGGCCAGCTCCATCGTGGCCAGCTCGTTGGCCATTATCTTGGCCACCATCTCGTAGTGGTTGAGATCGGGGCAGGAATATGACCCGCCGAAATGATCGCTCATGAAAACCCTCCGTTAAAAAACCCGCGCCACGGGGCCTGAATGATAAATTGCTGAGTCGGTGAGGGGCGGCCTGCCGGGCGGCCATGCCCGGCGGGATGATTAAACACTTCCCGGTCGTCCCCTGCCACGGATATAAGCAATTTCCTTGCCAATTTTTTCAGGCCCCGGGGCGCCCGCCATCCACGCCCGGGGCCTGCCCGCGGCCGATCACCCCGGGCAGATTTTGCCCTGTCGAAGACAGTCCTTGCGGCTCGCTCCGGCCCGCCTCCAAGACCGCCCCCCCCGCCCCCGCCCGACGGACGGACCCGCCGGACAAAAAAAAGCCGGCCCCGATCGAACAAGGCCGACTTTTTATTTATTTTATTACTTTTTATTTATTTTAGATATTTATTACATAATTTATTGGACTTAAGCTACCAAACATTTTTTTTGATGGCGTCAGTCGCATTATCATGCCGCAAACCGCCAAATATCCCCCTCGTCGTCTCCCAGCCAGGCCCTCGCCGCCCGCGGGGAAAATAGTCCGGCCAAGCTATTTGGACAACAGCTTCGCCTTCTGCTGGTCGAACTCCGCCTGGGTGAGCAGCCCGCTGTTCTTCAGCTGGTTTAATTTCTGCAGCGCCTCGTACAAGTCGGAGCTCTGGGCGGCGGCGCTTTGGGACGAGACGCTCTGGGAGGGGGCGCTTTGAAAGGACGCTCCCGCGGACGGCTGGCTCTGATAGGGCTGGCTTTGGGGGCCGACGCCGGGCTGCGGAGGCTGGGGCGAGCCGGGGGGTGAGGCCGCCTTCTTCTTGCCCCCGAAGAGTGCGGAAAAGAAGTTGCCGAGCCCGAAGGGCCTGTTCTGGGCGAGCAGCTCCAGGGTGCCGTTGCCCACCCAGCGGGTGAAGAAGAAGGCCACGCCGGCGGAGATGATCCAGCCGGCCACCGGGAGCGCCTCCAGAAGCAGGTTGAAGACCAGGGGGCCGAGCATGGCGGCGAGAATGACGAAGACGGCCGAGCCGCCCATCTGGCGGTTGTAGCGCTCGCAAAGGGAATGCACCATGTAGAACTGGACGATGGTGATGACGACCGAGTCGGCGACCGGCAGGGGAACGAAGGCGGCGACCGCGGCGACGACGCCACACGTCGAGATTGTGCCGAGGCAGGATTTGATCAGGGCCGCCGCGGCCTCGCTGTCCGGCGGGGGGCCGGGCTGGTTGTTCAGGGGCTGGGCCACGGGTATGGACGGAGTCTGAACCACGGCCGGCGGAGGACTCTGGACCTGCTGGTAGCTCTGCGGAGGCGGCGGGGCCTGGACCACCGGACTGGGAGGCGGGGGAGGCTGGACCGGAATGAGGGCCGGCTCAACGACGTCGGGCACGTAGTCGTTGGGCTGGCTTCTGACGGTGGCGGACGAAGACCCGGGCGGCCTGAGAGAGACGGCGTCAGGGGCGATGTTCGAGGGCTGGCTCCGGGCGGAGACCGACGGCTTGATGGTGATGACGTCGGGCGGGCGGTTGGGCGACGAGCCGCCGGACGAGTTTGATCCGTCGACCCTCTTGGAGATGTCGGCTTCCAAAGACACACTCTTGCTAATATCTACTTCGTCCGTCATGCCGCTCACCTCCGGCCTTTCTCCCGGAAACAGGAGTTGCGGTTATGATATGGCAGCAAACAGCCGGTCGTCTGGCGACCAACTTTATCTTGAAAAACGTGGAAACACCCGTCACGACAAGCCGTCTTTTATCTTCCGACAAAAATGTCCGTTCAACTCGTAAAACTCGTCCCTGGTCATTATTTCTTTAAAAGAGGAGTCGTATGACTTGTCGACGTTGCAGATCGGCGGCCTGTTTTCATAAATCTCGCACAAGTCGCCTTCGAGGTGCCGACAGACGCCGTCGCCCCGGTCATAAGCGCTTAATTCAGGCACGCGTCCCAGCTGCCTGCAACACTTCCCACAACGGCTACAAAAAAACATCAGCCCTCCGGCTTTTCTTCGAATAAACCCCGAACCTCGCCGGCGACGCGCGCGGACTCGGGGGGCGATGCTATTCCGAACAACAGGAAAAATAGCACATCAGCATTCCATAATTTGGAAATTTGAATCGTTTCACGTCCTCCCCGCCCTTCATCAGAATCGACCTAGACGAGCTCTGCTTCGGGAGGCGGGGAAATCATGGCATAAATTTCCACAATTAGGAAAGTTGAAATAATTATTGACTTTTCGGCTTTCTAACCACTTAACCGTCTTATTTCAAATGTCGGCCGGGCTAATCGGAGCGAAAAAGGTCATATTCAAAATGATTAACACCTTAATTAGCGTATATTAGCACAACTTATTGACTGCGTCAAGGTCGTTGTCGCCCCGCCCGTCAGCCAATTTTATAGCGCCCCGCAAAAAAACTTAGGTTTTTTAGCGCCTCCCCCGGCAACTTTCGGCGTTGACCGGGCATGCTCTTGTTGAATAATATGCGGCCTGCCGCGCCGAGGTCGGGGAAGTCGGCCGGACGAGGAACGCCGCCCCTGGAAACTCGGCCGAAGGTCAGACGCCGCCAACGCCGGTCGGCCGATAAAATTCCGACAGTTCAAAACTTTTTCATTTTGAGATCTTACCATGAATAAATGCCTTATAGAAATTATTAACCATCTTGGCAAGTCAAGTAAATAGAATAAGCCAGATTAAATAATGTTATAGCAATACATAAAAAATATTTATCAATTAAAATATCATTAATTATTATTTATTATAATTAATATATCAAAATCAGACTATGGACATATAAATTCACCATCACCATCCCCGCCCGCCGCGCCGCCAAAAAAAGCTTGACACCAAGTTTCCCCGCCGGTATCATAATTAATTCTGGCGGGTCCATAGGCGCCCCGTCGTTCCAGCTTCTTGGAAACCGTATTTTTATTTGGAGTATAAGGATGCAGTGCGAAACCTTGAAATCCGGTGTTGAATGCTCATTCATGGCTAAAAAAGGCTGCGGCTTTTTAGGCGGGGCCTGCAAGGCTGTCGACGCGAAATGCGACGGCTGCGACCGGGTCCAGACCGTCGGCGATTCCAAATACTGCAAGGCCTTCCCGGACCCCTCCGTTCGTTGGAGAATCGGCAACTGCAGCATGGCCACCCACATCAAGTCCGAGAGCGCCAAAGACTCGGCCAAAGTCCGCGTGGGCCAGCAGAAGCAGAAAAAGAGATAAGCTCTTTTCGGCCGCCTTGACGACCGGGTCTTTCGGCCGGCCGGCCCCTATAAATTTAAAAGCCTGTTTTGACGCCCCGCGGCTTTCGCGGAGTCCAAAACAGGCTTTTTCTTTTCCCGCCGCCCCGTCCGTCCCCCCGGCCCGGGGACCGGCCTCAGCCAGGCCGCCCGGGACGCACCCGAAACGGGCCGGAATCAGAGGATCTGGACGACGTCGTTGTGGGAGAGGCGCGGGCCCCTGGGATAGAAGCCGCCGTCGGTCCCGTAGCCCAGGTTGACCAGGAAGTTGGACTTCCAGTCTTTCCCCGCCAGAAAGGTCTGGTCGACCTTGTCGTTGTCGAAGCCGCTCATCGGCCCGCAGTCCAGGCCGAGGCTGCGCGCCGCCAGGATCAGGTAGGCCCCCTGGAGGGAGCTGTTGCGGAGCCCGGCGACCTCGGTCATGGCCGGGTCGTCCACAAACGTCTTTTTGGCGTCGTAGGCGGTCCACTGGACGGGCAGCTGGTCGTAGAACTTCTGGTCGGTGGCCACTATGACCGTCACCGGGGCGTTCTCGACCTTGCCCACGTTGCCGGGGGCCAGGCAGGGGATCAGACGGGCCTTGGCCTCCGGCGACCTGACGAAGACGAAGCGGGCCGGCTGGCAGTTGACGGCTGTCGGCCCCCATTTCAACAGCTCGAAGAGGTTGGCGATTATCAGGTCGGTCACCGGCTGGGCGGAAAATTTGTTGTAGGTCCTGGCTGTTCTGAAGACCTGATCAAGGGCGAATTCGTCCAAAGCTTTTTTCATATCATTCCTTTCTTCCAACGACCTAGGTCGAGGCGGCTGTCGGGCCGGGAGGTTTCCCCCGGGCCCGGGTGGGCGGCCGAAAGCTGGCGACTTTCCCCCGGTCGACAGCGCGCTACTAAAAGGGCTATATGGTTAATAATTAGATGATCTATTAATGAAATATGGTCAATGGCAGCCATCAGGCTAATTTGTCAAAGAAATCAAGGGTAGTCTCCCAGACAAACCCTTACCTCACGGACCATATTAAACCAAAACAGAAAAAAAATCCAGAGTTAAGGCAAATTAAATCGAGCAAACTAAATCTAACCGACTCAAGTCCAGGCCGGATCAAAGAAAAGGCGACCGGCAAAAACTAGCTCGTCACAAAAAATAAAACGTAAGCTCATTTTTGTAATTTTTTAACC
>JAISET010000103.1 GCA_031264015.1 Deltaproteobacteria bacterium
CGCGACGGCGCCGACATTTGGATAAAATATTATGGCTCCGAACTGCCGGCCTTTAATATGGCTGGCTGACCAAGGACCTGGCATAATCCGGGCGCCCCGGATTTGGAGCGGGGGGCCTATAAAATAGCGACCTGAACGGTTGCAAATATTAGCCCAAAAACCAGTCTTTAGTCCGAAATAAACGCCCCGACGCAATCAACGCCAACTTTCTTCAATTATGCCGTCAATTATTTCATTGCCGCCCGTCCGTCGTCCAAGACTCCGGCGGCGCCGCTTTTGCCCCGGCGCCGGACGACCCGCCTGCTCGCCTTGCCTGTCGGCCGGCGGGACGGCCGCCATGAGCGGGCCGTCTCCAAGGGCCTCTTTTTTCCCGAACGGATTTCCGCCGTTTTCCGCGGACTTATGTCCGGGCCTTCTTTTCCCGGCGAATTTCCGCCGTCTTCCGCCGACTTATGCGCGGGCCTTCTTTTCCCGGAGGACCCGCGTCGTTTTCCGCGGACTTATGCCCGGACAAGTTTGCGGGCGCCCAGTTTCGGCCGCCAGATTTCCGGGCGTCAAGTTTCGGGGCTTGTTTTCTGACAAAAAAAAACCCCGGGCGCCCGTTCGGAGGGCCCGAGGCCGGTGAAATTTTTACCCGGGGCGGCGGCCGCCTTTGTCCGGGGGAGCCGGTCTGAATGAGCCGGGCTAGGAGAGCTGGTTCTTGCGGACGAGCATGGGGACCTTGAAGAACTCCACGCCCTCCTTCCTGAGGGTCTCCTCCTGGTCGCCGGTGGAGAGGCCCCTGATCTTCCTCCTGGGGCTGGCCCCGTAGTGGATCTTCAGCGCCTCGTCGGCGAAGCCGGCCCCGACGTCGACGAACTCCGTCTCCAGGGCCTCGCTCAAGGCCTTTAAATGCTCCAGGGCCTCGGCGAAGCGGTCCCCGGGGGCCTCCCGCCGCCCGGCCTCCTGGGGCTCGGGGCGGCTTCTGACCACGCCGAAGGTGGACGGGCGCCGGACGACGACCGCGTCGTTGCAGACCGGGCAGACCAACGCCTTGGAGTTCAGCTGGGCCTCCAGGTCGGCCAGGCTCTCGAACCACCCCTCGAAATTATGTCCGTTGCTGCACGCCAGATCAAAGATAATCATTTTTCGCGCCCCGCCTTCAAGCGCGCTCTCCCGCCCGCCCCGCGGCCCTTCGGCAGCGGGCGGCCCGCCGGGCCGGAAACAACCCGGCCGGCCTCGTCTCAAGGGCTTCCGGCTTTAATAATAAGTCCGGGTCGGGGAATTGTCAATTAATGCCGGGCCGCCAAATTTGACGTTGTCCGCCGTCCGCCCGGGGCCGCGGCCCCCGCCCGGGCCCGCGGGCCCTCCTCCCCGCCCGGGGGGGGCGCCCGCCGCCCTGGGGACCGGCGCGCGCCCCCCTGTCCGCCGGGGGACGCCCGGGGGAGGAAAGGATCTTTTTCCCACCGGCGGGCCCCGATTCGTGGTACTTTATGGCGAAGCCCCCCGGCCGGCGGCGCCCGCGTCCCCGCGCGCCGCGGCGGACATGGCCGCCGGTTTTCCGACGGCCGCCCGCCCGGCCGATTGCCCGGACGTCTTTATTCTGCTATAATTTTTAACAAATATGGCCTATTAGACGACGGCTCGGGCTCGCTTGCCGCCGCCCCGCGCGGCCCCCGCCGACTCCTTTTATTTGACTTAAGGCCGACCTTAAGATCATTGCTCACCTACAAAGAGGACGCAAGAACCAGAAAGGCAGGATCCTATATGCAGTTTTCCGTGACCTTTAGGCACATGGACCCCTCTGACTCCCTGAAGCAGTATGGCAGGGACAAGTTAAATAGGCTTGAAAAGCTCCTGGACTCAGTCCTGTCGGCCGACGTCACCTTCACGGTCGACAAGTTCAGACATAGGACCGAGGTCGTCCTGACTTCCGACGGCCTGAAGATCAAGGCCCTCGAGGAGTCCGACGACTGCTACGCCGCCCTGGACCTGGTCGTGGACAAGCTGGAGAAGCAGCTCAAGCGGCACGTCGAGAAGCAGCGCGGGCGCAAGACCGCCCCCAGGAAGGCCGCCGGAGGCAACGGGCAGGCCGCCGGGGACGACGACGACGACTACGACTCCGAGGCCGACGTGGTCGCCGCCGACCGCACCAGCGACCTGACCCTGAGCCGGATGGCCCTGGCCGAGGCGGCCGAGGTCCTGGCCCACAGCAAGAACACCTTCGTCGTCTTCGTCGACAGCGAGGACGGGGGGCTGAGGCTCCTGCACCAGTCCGGCGGGGGCGCCCTGGAGCTTCTGAGACTCCACAGCTAGACGAGACGGCCCGGAAGCCGCGCCAGCCCGGGGCGGCTTTCGGCTCGGACCGGGGCCGCGAGCCCAGGGCCGGCCAAATTTCGCCCAAATTGGCAAATGCCCGCCGGGACTTGCGCGCGGCGACTTTGCCGGGACTTGCGCGCGGCGGCCGGGAAAAAAACTTTCGACATGCCCGCCGGGACTCGCCCGCGCTTTCCACCGTTCCCGGCGTTTGGGCGGCCTTGCGGACAATTTAAAATTATTCCCAACTATTTCGCAGACTTGTGGACGCGGCCGGCTGTTTTTTCCGAATCGAAAAACGTCCCGCGGCCGGCAGCCCGGCCCGCCAAGAAGGAGGCCGGCCAGAGCGGCGATGACTTATGGATCTTGAGAGCATCCTGACCCCGGGGTCGGTGCGGCTGGACTTCCTGGCCGCGGACAAGGAGCGGACCCTGGCGGCCGTCGGCGGTTTCGCGGCCGGGCTTCTGGGCCTCGACCCGGCCAGGGTTCTGAGCTCCCTGCGCAGCCGGGAGTCGCTGGGCTCCACGGCCCTCGGGGGCGGCATCATGGTCCCCCACGGCAAGCTCGAGGGACTGGAGGGCATCCGCCTCTTTCTTTTCAAGACCGCCCCGGGCTGGACCCTGGACTTCGACAGTCCCGACGGCCTGCCCGTCAGGCTCATCGCCCTGATTCTGGCCCCCCTGGAGCCCGCCCCGGGATACCTGAGGCTCCTGACCATTCTGGGGCGCTTCTGGGAGTCCGCCCAGAACGTCGACGCCCTGATGAGATGCCCCGACGAGGAGTCCTTCCGCCGGACCTTCATCAGGCTGGCGGGCTCGGCCGCGGCGCCCTGAAAAAAAACGGGGAAAAAACCGGGGAAAACCAAAGGCCCGCCCCCGGAAAAAAACCGGGGGGAGGACGCGGGCTTATGGTCCCGGGCGGGCGCGGAAAGAGAATTTCAGGTAAAATTCAACGTCGGGCGCGGGCTCCGCGCGCCGGGCGTCCGGCCGCGGGCTCCGGGCTCCGGGCGCCCGGCGGACAAGTCCCCGCCGTCACGGGGCCCCCGGCCGTCGCCGGCCGTCCGCATGGAGAAAGCATGTCTGAAGGCAACAAATCAGGTCTGGTCCTGGTCGTCTCCGGCCTCTCCGGCTCGGGCAAGTCGGCGGTCCTGAAGGCCTTCGAGGACAACGGTTTTCTGGCCATCGACAACCTGCCCGTGCGGCTGCTGACCAAGCTTCTGGCCATCCGCAAAGAGTCGGGGGACTTCATCCGCCTGGCCGTGGGCATGGACGCCCGGGAGGCCGAGCTCATCGACCGCTTCGCCGAGGCCTTCGACCAGACCCGGGCCATGGGCTACGAGCTCAAGGTCCTCTTCCTGGAGGCCGAGGACCAGGTCCTGGTCAAGCGCTTCTCGGAGACCAGGCGCACCCACCCCCTGGCCCCGGAGGGCGGCCTGGCCCGGGCCATCGAGCTGGAGAGACGCAGCCTGGCCCCCCTGCGGGAGGTGGCCGACCTGATCGTCGACACGTCCCAGCTGACGGCCGCCCGCCTGAAGGAGACGGTCCTGGAGAACTTCGTCCAGTCCAGCAGCAGGCGCTCCCTGGCCGTGGAGGTGCTCTCCTTCGGGTTTAAAAACGGGCTGCCCCCCGAGGCCGACCTGATGGTGGACGTGCGCTTCCTGCCCAACCCATTCTACGTGGCCAAGCTGCGGGCCCTGGACGGCCGGGACGAGCGGGTGCGGGACTTCGTCATGGCCCATCGGGAGGCCAGGGAGTTTCTGGAGAAGCTCCTGGACCTCCTGCTGTTTCTCCTGCCGCAGTACCAGAAGGAGGGCAAGAGCTACCTGACCATCGCCATCGGCTGCACCGGCGGCCAGCACCGCAGCGTCACCCTGGCCATCAACCTCTTCGAGCGCCTGAAAAGCAGCTTCTCCGGCTCCCTGGTCCTCAGGCACCGGGACATCGTCTGACCGTCCCTCCCCGCCCGG
This sequence comes from Deltaproteobacteria bacterium, assembly GCA_031264015.1. Taxonomy (GTDB): domain Bacteria; phylum Desulfobacterota; class Desulfarculia; order Adiutricales; family Adiutricaceae; genus JAIRNQ01. The sequence continues at coordinate 4,262 of JAISET010000103.1, forward strand.
CCCTCCCCCTCCCCCAGCCCCCGCCCCCGCCCGCGCCGGGCCCCCGGCCCCGCCGGCCGAAACAACCCCCGAAGCCCCCGCCGGAGCCCCAGGGCAAAAGCGTCAAAAATTGGGTAAGCGTTCACGGGGGCGGCCCTCGAGGTTCCGGGGCCCGCTTTAATCGTCGGCCCAATCCCTCGTCAGGCCCGGGCGACAGGGTCCGGCTTCAAATAAATCCGGGCCTGCCGTCGTATGATTCCCCGACAACCTCCGTCAGTCTTTAACAGCTCGGGGGGGTGGTTTCCGGACCAGAGCTGAGGAATCGGAGCCGTTAACGCCCCTGTCCGCTCATAATGGCGAGGGCTGCAGGCAAGGGCCAGGCGTTGTGAATCGGATGGTTTTCATCGCTCGAGCCTCCGGCCGGCCCGACAGGCCCGTTCTTGCCGGCCCGTCCCCCCGGTCGGGGGGGCTCCGCGCCGAATGTCTCATTGATTTAGTCTTACAAGTGTCCTTGCAGCCTATAACCAACTTGAGTATTCTAAGAAGATGCCTGAAAAAACCTTTAAACTGCCGGAATCTAAATATTTTAACTTATTTACTTAACATGCTATATATTGTGGTCGGGAGACGATTTGACACTGGCCTGCCGCTTAAAAGCAACTATCATGCCAAAAATGGAGGTTTTGGACGAAGCCTTTGTAAAATTTTGACGCTTTCGCCATGCCGGAGCCCCGGCCGGCCTTGACAGCCGGGCCGCCGTGGTATAATTATGAGTGAATTAAGATGGGGAAAAGCGGGCCGGCGGCGCCGGGGTACGCGTCCGCGCCCCGCAGACAGGCCTCCGGCCCCGGGGGCGGACGCCCTGACGACCGGCTTTAAATTGCTTTCTTTTGGCTTTCATCACGCTTTCATATGCCTTTCCGATGTCTTTTCGTCGCTTTTTCTCTAATTTCCGTTCGCTAAAGAGGTTTTGATGATAGGCATAGTCATAGTGACCCACGGCCAGCTGGGGGCGGAGCTCCTCCGCGCGGCCGAGCTGATGATCGGGGGGCAGCCCAAGTGCCAGACGGTGGCCATCGAGATGAACATCAGCCCCGACTACCTGAGCGACCTCATCGGCAGGGCCGTCAAACTCCAGGAGGGCGGCCAGGGGGTCCTGATCCTGACGGACATGTTCGGCGGGACCCCGTCGAACATCAGCCTCTCTTTCCACGAGGACGGCAAGGTCGAGGTGCTGACCGGGGCCAACCTGCCCATGCTGCTGCGGGCCCTGGACCTGCGCGAGACGGCCGCCATGACCCTGGCCAAGCTCGCCGCCGCCGTGACCGAATACGCCCGCAAGTCCATCAACCTGGCCGGCGACCTCGTCAAGCCCAGGCCGGCCGGGGGCAAGTGAAACCCTTGGCGAGGACGAACAGTGCCGACCACAACGCCGCCGCTCCGCCGCCCCTGTCCCCCGCCCCGGGCCGATGTCCGGGCGCGCGCCCCCTTTGCGGGCTGAGCCCGGTGCCGGTCGCCATGTTCCGCATCGACCAGAAGCTCATCCACGGGCAGGTCATCTCGGGGTGGGCGCCCTATCTGCGCCTCAACGAGATCGTCGTGGCCGACGAGCCGACCACCCACTCGTCTCTTTTAATGAGCATCGCCGCCTCCGGGGTGCCCGGGAACATCGGCACGACCTTCGTCTCCCCCGGCGGGCTCCCGGAGACGCTGGAGGAAAGAAACCTGGGCGGCCCCAGGACCCTGGTCATCTTCAAGGACGTGGCCGGCGCCTTCGAGGCCCTGGACTCGGGCCTGAAAATAGACCGCCTCAACCTGGGCCACTTCGCCCACATGCCGGGGACCCGCTGCGTGAAAATCTCCGCGTCCTTCACCGCCCTCGAAAACGAGCTCGCCCTCCTGACCGAGATGGCGGCCCGGGGCGTCGAGATCTACGCCCAGATCCTGCCCGGCGACCCCGCCCAGATAGTCCGGCCGGCCAGCATCCGGTGGCCGTGGTCCTCCTGAGCGGCCGCCCTTGCCCGCCCACCTGGCCCTGGCCCTGGCCGCCGCCGCCCTTTTGAACCTGGACCGCCTGGCCCTGGGCCAGAACGCCCTGGGGCGCCCGCTTCTGACCGGGACGGCGGTCGGGCTGATCCTCGGCCTGCCTTTGGAGGGCCTGACCCTGGGCCTCTGGACCGAGGTCCTCTGGCTGGACCGCCCCCCCCTGGGCGGGGCCATCATCCCCAACGGCTCCCTGGCCGTGGCCTCGGCCCTGGCCGGCCTTTGCCTGGCCTCGGGGGGCCCGGACCTGCCCGCCCCCGGGACGATCCTGGTCCCGGCCATGACCCTGGTCCCGCCCCTGGCCCGTCTGGCCAACCTGGTCGAGCCCGCCACCCGGCTCTGGAGCCAGGGGGCCCACAAGGACCTCGAGGAGAGGCTCGAGAGCGACCGCCCCCTGGGGCTTCTGAGACTGAACTTTCTCGCGGTGCTGCTGACCTGGCTGGCCGGGCTGGCGCTGGCGGCCGCGGGCTCGCTTCTGGCCTGCGCGGGCCTGAGGCTTTTCGCGGGCCTCAGCCCCGACTCCCTGCTGGCCGTCCTGGCCTCCGGGCCGCGGGCGGCCCTGGCCTGCATCCTCTTCGCCGCCCTGGGCCTGCCAAAGAAAAGGCTCGCGGGCTTCGCCGCCGGCTTCTGCGCCCTCTGCCTGGCCGCGCGCCTCCTGTCCGGCTGACGGTCCGGCCGAAGGTCCGCCAAGACGCGCCCGCGGGGTTCCGCCGGACGCGGGGCCGGCGGAAATTATCATAACCGGGGCGGCCCGGACGACCCTGACGACCGGACGACTTTAAAACCCGGAAAACCCTGACAACCCGGAAAACCCCGGCGACCCTAAAGACCGGAACCGAAAACGGAAAGAGAACGAAAGAGATTGAAGCCAGACTTTTGGCCAGCCGGCCCGGACGCCCCGCGGCGGGGGGCCGCCCCCCTGGAGCTGAAGGGGGCGCTCGAGCCCAGGGGGGCGACGGAGGACGACCTCGACGAGATGGTCCGTCTGGAGCGCCTCTGCCATGAGGAGCCCTGGACGCCGGACAACTTCCTGGGCGAGCTGGGGCGGGAGGTCACCCTGGCCCGGGGGCTCTGGCTGGCCGGCGACCTGGTGGGGCTGTACGTCAGCTGGGTCGTCGCCCCGGAGTGCCACCTGCTGAACCTGATGGTCCACCCCAGGCTCTGGGGCCTGGGCCTGGGCAGGCGGCTCATGGGCGACCTGGAGCGGGAGTCGGCGGCGCGCGGGGCCGTCCGCTTCCTCCTGGAGGTCAGGCTCGGCAACGTCAGGGCCCAGAACCTCTACGCGAGCCTCGGCTACGAGGTCGTCGGCTTCCGCAGCAACTATTACGACGACGGCTCCCCCGCCGTGCTCATGACCCTGGAGACGGGCGGCCGCGGCCCGGCCCCCGCGGGCGCCGACGAAGCCCGCCCGCCCGCGGCCGCCGAGGAGTCCTGAGATGCCGGAAACCATACTGGTGGTCGACGACGAGGCCGACATCAGGACCGCCCTGGGCGGGCTTTTGACCGACGAGGGCTACCTGGTCAGCCAGGCCTCCGACGGCCCCGAGGCCTGCGAGAGGCTCGAGGAGTCGGCCCCGTCCATGATCATCCTGGACCTCTGGATGGGGGGCTCGGAGCAGGGCTTCGACGTTTTGGAGAAGGCGAGGAGCGAGTTTCCGCAGATCCCGGTGGTGGTCATCTCCGGGCACGGCAACATCGAGACGGCCGTGAAGGCGGTCAGGCAGGGGGCCTACGACTTTATCGAGAAGCCCCTCTCGGCCGACAAGATAATCCTCTCGGTCCACAGGGCCCTGAACTTCCGCAGGCTCTCGGCCGAGAACCAGATTCTGAGGACCCGGTCCCCGAAGCCGGGGCTTTTGACCGGGCGCAGCAAGGCCATGGCCGAGCTTCTCAAGACCGTGCGCATGGTCGCCCCGACGCCGGCCTCGGTTTTGATCAGCGGCGAGAACGGGGTGGGCAAGGAGCTGGTGGCCCACACCATCCACGACCTCTCCCAGCGGGCGGACCGGCCCATGATCGAGCTCAACTGCGCCGCCATCCCCGAGGACCTGGTGGAGAGCGAGCTGTTCGGGCACGAGAAGGGGGCCTTCACCGGGGCCGACCGCAGGCGCCAGGGCCGCTTCGACATGGCCGACCACTCGACGTTGTTTCTCGACGAGATCGGCGACATGAGCTTGAAAACCCAGGCCAAGATCCTGCGCATCCTCCAGGAGCAGAAGTTCGAGCGGGTGGGCGGCGCCAGGACCATCAGCGTGGACGTGCGCGTCATCGCCGCCAGCAACAAGGACCTGGAGACGGAGATAGCGGCGGGCCGGTTCCGCAACGACCTCTACTACCGCCTGAACGTCGTCCCCGTCGTGGTGCCCCCGCTGCGGGAAAGAGCCGACGACGTCCCGGAGCTGGCCGTCAAGTTTCTCGACGACTGCCTGGCCGCCAACAACCTGGGAAAAAAGACCATCGGCCCCGCCCTGATGGAGAACCTGCGGCGCAGGCCCTGGCCCGGCAACGTCCGCGAGCTCAAAAACACCGTCGAGCGCCTGGCCATCACCACCCCCGGGCCGGTCATCGAGTTCGACCCGGCCGAGCAGGCCCCGCCGGAGGCGCCAGGCGGGCCCGAGCGCGCCCGCGGCGCCCCCGCGGGAGACGGGGCGGGCCGCGGTCCCGAGCCCGGGGCCGGCCGGGACGACGACGCCGGATATCTGTCGCTCCCCTACCGCGAGGCCAAGACGGAGTTCGAGCGGCGTTATTTCATGAGGCTTCTGGCCCGGCACGACAACAACATCAGCCAGACCGCCGAGACCGCGGAGCTCGAGCGCAGCAGCCTGTACAAGAAGCTCAAGGCCCTGGGCCTCAAGGAGTGACCGCCCGCGGCCCGGCCCGTCGGCGGCCGGAAAGGAGCATATGTTATTTTGGATTATTTTTTTTAAATTTGAAAATTTAAAAATTTAAAAATTCAAATATTTTGATATTTTAATATTTTGACGCTCTGACAATCTGACGACGAAATATTTCCATATCCGAGCGTTTGGACGTTGGCGACGGACGACGCCGTCGACTAACCAGGACCCGGACGCTCATATGAAGGCATGCCCCGGCGACGCGGCCGGGAAGGCCCCGGACGCCGGATCCCGGCCCCCGGGGCGGAGACTTGTTTTGAAAAATCCCCTCGACTACATATACAACCTCTACAAGCGCATCGACGAGAGCGGGCTGACCAACTGGCCCCTTCTGGCGGCGGCCCTGAGCTATTACTCGGCCCTGGCGGTGGTGCCGATACTCGCCATCTGCTTCGCCCTGGCCAGAAGCATGGGCCTGGAGGAGGCCCTGTACAAGACTCTCTCGGACAACTTCGGGGGGCAGGACGCCATCCTGAACACCATGACCGAGTTCGCCGAAAACTTGATCCGCAACTTTTCCGGAAGCCTCCTGGTCTTCTCCGCTCTGGCCGTCATCTTCTGGTCGGTCTACGGGCTTTTGTGGCAGCTGGAGGTCAACTTCTCGAAGATCTTCGGCTACCTCTCCAACCGCACGGGATTGCAGAGGGCCGCCGACTATCTGACCATCATGATGGTCATCCCCTTCTTCCTGGTGGCCGCCGGCTCCGTCAACATCTTTCTGGCGGGCATCGACGCCTCCAAGACGGTCTTCCTGGCCAAGTTGGAGATCCGGCCGTTTTTGTCGACTTTGATGGTCTTGTTTCCGGTCCTGATCTGGTGGCTGATCCTCTCCTGGACCTACGCCTACTTCAGCCGGGGGGTCATCCGCTGGCCGGAGCGCCTGATCGGCGGCTTCATCACCGGGCTTTTGTTCCAGGTCTTCCAGAAGTCGTACCTCAAGGTCATCATATCCATCACCAGTTACAACGCCATTTACGGCAGCTTCGCCGTGGTCCCCCTCTTCATGGTCTGGCTCTACATCAGCTGGATCATCGTCATGCTCGGGGGCGAGATCACCAGGCGCCTGGCCGACTATTTCTTCAGCGGCCAGAAGCTCTCGACCATCCTGCGGCCGATGTCCTGGGAGGAGATGAAGGACGCCTGCGTCGACATCATGAGCCGGATCGTCGCCGCCTACGACGACCCCGACGACTCCAAGCCCACCAGCCTCATCAACCTGGCCAAGACTCTCCGGCTGCCCATACCCCACGTCGGCCGGGCCGTCAACTGCCTGCAGAACTCCGGGCTGATCCTCCGGGTGGCCTCCCCCGCCGAGGACGGGCCCGCCTTCCTGCCGGCCGTCTCCCCCGCCAACCTCAGCGACGAGCTCATCCGCTCCTCGCTGGACAAGCTGGCCATCACCAGCTGAGCGACGGTGTTTTTCGCCTTTTCGTTTTTTTCGCTTTTCGCCTGTCGTTTTTTTTGTTTTTTCGCTTTTCGCTTGTCGATTTTTTGCTTTTTCGTTTTTTTTGCTTTTTCGCTTTTTTTTCATTCTTCGCGTCGCCGGACTTATTCTGATCCGACTTGATCCGACTTGATCCGACTTGATCTGACTTGATCTGACTTGACTTGATTTGATTTGATTTGATTTACTTGGGACGGCATATGATCAAAAGGTTCTCCAACGGGGTCGAGTACCACACCTTCCCGCTTTTGGACAAGTGTCCGGAGCTCCGCCACGGGGTCCTCACCCGCAGGGGTCCCTCGGGACGGGACTGGACCCTGGCCTACGACGAGAAAAACCCGGCGCCGCCTTCCGAGATCGCCGCCAACATCCTGGCCGCCTCCCGGGCCCTGGGTCTCCCGGAGGCCTCCTTCGTCGGGCAGGCGCACGGGGCCGAGATCCTCTGGCTGGACGACCACCCGGGCTACGCGCCGCGCGGCCCCTCCGAGATCAAGGCGGGCTACGACGCCCTGGTCTCGAAACCAGGCGGGTCTTTGATGATCCGGCTGGCCGACTGCCAGGGGCTCATTGTTTACGATCCGGGCAGCCGGGTGCTGGCCCTTGTCCACAACGGCTGGCGCGGGTCGGTCCGAAACATCGCCGGCCGCGTCGTCGCCGCCATGGCCGAGCGCTATGAGCTGGACCCCGGCGGTTTTCTGGCCGCCCTCTCGCCGTCCCTGGGGCCCTGCTGCGCCGAGTTCAAAGGGTACCGGACGGAGCTCCCCGAGGAGTTTTGGGCCAACAAGGACTCCCGGGACCATTTCGACTTTCCCGCCGTCACCCGCGGACAGCTTTTGTCCGCGGGGCTGCAAAACGAACACATCGAGCTCTCCGGCGTCTGCACCAAATGCTCGCCGGACTTCTTCAGCCACCGCCGTCAGGAGACAGGACGCTTCGCCGTCCTGGCCGGAGTTGTGTGACAAAGTGAAGTCAAAAAAAACCATCGAGCCCCCCGAGGCCGCCCAGGCCGGGACGGGGGCCTGGGAGCCCAAGGACGTCAAGGCCGCCAAAGCCGGGACGGCGCCCTGGGAGCCCAAGGACGTCAAGGCCGCCAAGGCCGGGACGGCGCCCTGGGAGCCCAAGGACGTCAAAGCCGCCAAGGCCGCCAAAGCCGCCAAGGCCGCCAAGGCCCGCCCGCCCCGCCCGGCGGGCGCCGGGGCCGCGCGCAAAATGAAAAGCCCCGACAACCCGCCCCCGCCGCCGCCCCCGCCGCGCGCGTCCGATCCGGAGACCCCCACCATCTTCATCAAGGGCAGGCCCGCCTACGGGTCCCCCGAGTGGGCCGCCACCCGCCGGGACCCGAACGCCCCCCTCAAGCGCCGGGGGCGCCCCCCCAAGGTCTGGCCGGAGGGCTCGGGCCCGCCGCCGGGCCGGGACCCCAACGCCCCCAAAAAGACCCCGGGGCCCAAGCCCAACCCCAACCGGGTCGTCCCGGACCCCGACGCCCCCAGAAGGCCCCCGGGCCGCCCCCGCAAACACCCCCTCGCGGCCGGGGAGCAGCCGGCCCCGAGGCCGCCCCGGGACCCGGGCGCCAAGCCGGCCCCCAGAAAGAAGATCACCATCAGCTTCCGGGAGGACGGGGAGTACGGCGCCTACAACGACCCGCCGTCCCGGCACGCCGCGCGGCCGGAGGACGAGTCGGAGGACGAGGCCTCGGACCCGGACCGACCCGGACCGCCCCGCGGGCCCGGCGGGCCCCGCGGCTCCGGCGGGCCCGGGCAGGCCTCCAGGCCCGCCGCCGACCCGGGCGTCCCCGGGCCGCGCGGCCGGCCAGGGCCGCGGCCGTCCCGGGGCCGGGGCGGGACCGGCTATTTCCAGGAGCGGCCCAAGGTCGCGCCGATCCAGACCGAGGCGCAGCTCATGTCCGTCCGGCCGGTGGGCGGGGACTACCATCTTCTGACCCTGGCCGCCCGGGAGGGCAGGTGGCCCGCCCTGGGCCGCTTTATTAAAATCAGGGCGGTCGGGCTCCCCCCGGGGGCCGGGCGGTGGCCGCTTCTGGACAGGCCTTTCTCCATCCACCGGGTCGTCGGGGGGGCCCGGCTCCAGATCCTGGTCAAGAAAGTCGGGCCCGCCAGCGGCATCCTGGCCGGCTGCGAGCCCGGGCAGAAGTTCAGGGTGACGGGGCCCCTGGGCCGGGGCCTCGACAGCCTGGTCCCCAACTACCGCAACTTCAAATGGTACCTGGTCGCCGGCGGGGCGGGGCTCGGGCCCATGGCCGGCCTGGTCGACGCCCTGGGCCCCCGCAGGGTGACCCTCTTCTACGGGGAGCGGCGCGAGGAGGACCTGGTCGACCGCTTCTATCTGGAGAAGCTGGTCGGCCGCAACTACGAGGCCACCGCCGAGATCCTGGAGCCCCGGCCCCCGGAGGAGCCCGGCGGGCCCGGCGCGGAGGGTCTCCCGTTTCCCGACCCGGAGCCGGCCGGCCTCGGCCGCCCGCTGGGGGGCCTGGTCACCGGCCCCCTGTCCGAGGCCCTGGCCGCCGAGAAACGGCCCGTTTTCGCCTGCGGCCCCCCGGGCCTGCTGGGGGCCCTGGCCGGCCTGGCCGAGGGGGCCGGCGTCCCCTATTTCGCCTGCGCCGAGGCCACCATGGGCTGCGGCCTGGGGGTCTGCCTCTCCTGCAGCCTGCCCGGGGCCGGCGGCCGCAACTTCAAAGTCTGCCAAGACGGTCCGGTAGTCGACGGACTGGAGATCGACTGGAAAAAAATCAATGCCCGCTGACCGAGACGAGGACAAGCTCGCCAAGCCCGAGACGGGGAGCAGGAAGTTCGACCCCAGGACCCAGGACGACTCCGACCTGGCCGGCCTGGACCTCTCCCGCCCGCGGCCCGCCCCCCCGGACGCGCCCGAAAAGAAAAAGGCCCCGGCCCCCAAGAAAAAGATCTTTGACCGCCGGAAGACCGCCGACCGGGAGGCCATGGCCGAGGCCGCCAAAATCAGGGCCGAGACCAGGGTCAAAAAGGCCGCCGCCGCCAGGGACCGCGAGGCCGGCGATTACAAAAACGTCGACCTGGGCGTCAGCATCGGCCCCCTGCGCCTCGTCAACCCCGTCGTCGCCGCCTCCGGGACCTTCGGCTACGGCCTGGAGCTCAGGGACTTCTGCCCGCCCCGCCGGCTGGGGGCCGTGGTCACCAAGGGCCTGAGCCTCCGGCCCTGGCCCGGCAACGCCCAGCCCAGGATGGTGGAGACGGCCGGCGGGCTCATGAACGCCATCGGGCTGGAGAACATCGGCGTCGAGGAGTTTCTGGCCACCGTGGCCCGCCCCCTGGGCCAGACCGCCGGGTGCTTCGGGGCCAACATCATCGGCGCCAAGGTCGAGGAGTACGAGGCCCTGGCCGGCAGGCTCAGCCTCGCCAAGATCGACTTCATCGAGGTCAACGTCAGCTGCCCCAACCTGGCCCACCCCGGCGGCATGAGCTTCGGCTCCGACCCGGAGGTCCTTTTCCCCCTGGTGGAGAAAGTGGTCGCCGCGGCGGCCCCCAAGCCGGTCATAGTCAAACTCCCGCCCCTGGTCACCGACATCGCCGGGCTGGCCAAAATCTGCGAGTCCGCGGGCGCGACGGCCATATCCCTCATCAACACGCTGCCAGGCCTGGCGGTCGACTTCGAGAACCGGCGCAGCAAGATCGCCAACGGCTTCGGCGGCCTCTCCGGCCCCCCCGTCAAGCCCCTGGCCCTGCGCCAGGTCTATCTGGCCGCCCGGGCCGTCAAAATCCCGGTCGTCGGCATGGGCGGGATCATGAGCGGCCTGGACGCCCTGGAGTTCATCGCCTGCGGGGCCAGCGCCGTGCAGGTCGGCACCGCCACCCTGCAGGACCCCGCCGCCCCCCTGAGGATCGTCGACGAGCTGAGACGCCACCTGGGCCGAAACAAGCTGACCCTCGAGGAGGTCCGCGGCTCCCTGCGACTGTGACGACAGGCGGGGATTCGACGGGCGCGAACATGACGGGCGCGACGACGGGCGCGAACATGACGGGCGCGACGGCAAACATAAAGACGGGGGCAAACAGCGAGACACATGCCGACGCGGTCATATGCGCGCGAACAGACATATGTTTGCAATAATTTTGCCGGCAAGACGAGGGCCCGGACAAAGAACGGGAAGAAGAGGAAAGACATCGGGACGACATCGAGACGACGATGTCGACGACGACGATATTGATAATGACGATCATGACAAGAAGAATCGGGCGCCGCGACCGCGGCCGACCGCTCGCGGGCTCTTTTAAAGCGGTCGTCGGATCGGGCCGACGGCCGGCCGGCGGCCTTGGCCCCGCCCCGCCGGCCCGCCCGGGCCCGCCTCATGCCCCCGTCCGGGCGCTTGTCCCGCCCGCCTCGCCCCGGACGGGGGGCGGGCTTCCCCCCCCGCCCGGCCGTCTCCAAGGGCCTCCTTTTTTTTCAACTCCGCCCACCTTGGGAAGATTTGGCTCGCTCGTATGACAGATCAACCGCAATCGTCGGACAAGGCGAAAAAGAGCGGCCGCCGGCTGCGCCGCCTGCTTTTGCCGCCGGCTTTTCTGCTGGCCGCGGCCGTCCTGGTTCTGCCCGGGCTTCTCCTGGAGGCCGTGCTCAACCGGGAGGAGCCGGAGGGCGACAGCTTCTTCTCGGCCGTGGCGACGGAGGACGTCGGCTACTCGGCCTTCTCGACGACGCTGACGCTGGGGGGGGTGACGCTGACCCCCAGGTCGGAGCCGGGGAGCCCCGTGACGATCGAGCGGGCGACGGTCGCGGGCCTCAGGCGCTGGAAATTTTTAAAGGCCGTCCTGGGCTTCGGCGACGAGGACCTCGCCGCGGTGCTGACCGAGGGGGAGCTGGTCGTCCGCGGCCTGGCGAGCGACGGCCTCCGGGAGCTGGGTCTCAAAAGCCTGCGCCTGTCCAGCGCCTCGGCCCAGGGGGTCAGGATCCCCGCCGCCGAGGACGGTTTCCCGGACGTCCGCCGGATCGGCCTGGACTCCCTGAGGCTCGCCGGCCTCGACGTCTCCCTCTCCGACGGAGGGCGCCTGGAGGCCGACGCCCTGTCCGTTTTCGGGCTCTCCGACGCCGTCGTCGGCGGGCTGGTCCTGGGCGGGGCCGTCCTGGAGCTTCCGGGGGGCGGCCTGGCGGGCGGGGCCGGCCTCTCCGGCGCCTCCCTCTCCCGGCTGGACCTGGCCTCCCTGATCGTCGAGACCCGCAGGGCCTCGTCCGCCGGGGAGACCGGCGACACCCTGGCCCTGGTCCGGGCCCTGCTGGGCGTCTCCGGCTCCGTCGGCGACTTCGACCTGGGCTCCCTGACCGTCGGCGACCGGGGCGGCGCCGAGATCCTCCGCCTCGGCCGGGCCGTCTCCGACGAGGCCCCCGACGACGACCTGGCCAGAATATTCACCGTCGACGGCCTGGAGATCGACCTCGCGGCGCTCCGGGACAGCTGGCCCGAGGACCCGCTGGCCGCGGCCTTTCTGGCCGGCCTCCCGCCCCGGGCGCGCCTGAGCCTGCGGGCGAGGACCGGGCCCGCCCCGGCCGGGCCGCCGCCGGCTCCGGCTCCCGCCGCCGCGGACGCCTCCCGGGGAAACGGGCCCGACGACCCCCGCGCCCTCCCCCCGGCCCACGCCAGAAGGCACGAGGTCGGCCTGGTCGCGGACGACGCCTTCGAGCTGTCGCTGACCGCCCTCTCGTCGGGACCGCCCGGGGGCGTCTCCGGCCCCCTCGCCATGCTGGCCGGCCTGGCCGGGCTCGGCCTGGGGCCGGGCGAGATCAAACTGACGGACCGCGGTTTTTTGGGAAGATTTTTTCCTCAGTTGAGCGAGAAGGTCCTCGGGGGGCGGGCGCCCGAGAAGGTCTTTTTGGACGCCCTGCCGTCGGTTCTGGAAAGTCTGGACGACCCTGACGACAGGACGGTCAACGCCGGGGTCATCGGTCTCGAGGCGGCCGGCTTTCTGGCCGCCCCCCGCTCCCTGGCCCTGGCCTGGGAGCCCGAGGAGAACTTCCCCGGCTCGGTCCTGAACAGGGTCGACGGGGGCCTGCTCCCGGCCCTGGCCTCCGCCCCGGACGATTTCGCGAGCTTGGCAGACAAATATAAGTATGCTATGATTTCTGGCTTGAATCTGACCCTGCAGGTCAACGGCCGCGCCCCGGTGGCCGTCAGTCTGCGGCCGCCCCCGGGCCGCTGACCGCGTCCGGCCGTCCTGCGGTCCGATTTTTTCCGACGCGAAGACGGGCGGGAACGCCCGCGATTTCTCGCGGCATTCCAAATGTCCGCCGCGGCCGCTTTTAATTTTCACCAGGCCGCGGCAGAGGTGACCAACATGAGCATCGATCTCGGCAAAGACTCGCCGGACTCCCGGACTCCCCGGCCGGCCGGCAATCCTCCCGCGGCCTCCGGCGGCTCGAAAAAAGGGCTTCTGGCCGTCGTCGTCGTCGTCGCGCTGGCGGCCGTCCTGGGGGTTTATTATTACGTCGCGGGCCAGGGCGAGACCAAGGCCGTCGCCTCCTACTCGCTGCTGATGGACGAGCTCTGCGGCCCCGGCAACTGGACGACGGGGGGCTACGGCTTCTCGCTCGCCGGGAAGACTCTGGTCGCCAAAAACGTCGAGATCAGGCCCGCCGGCGCCCCGGAGGGGAGCGGGCCGCTCAAAATCGGCGCCGTCGAGATCGAGAACGGCCTTCTGGCCCCGGAGCTGAGGGAGCTCCTCGCCCTGGCCGGCTGGCAGTCGCAGCCCGACAAGCACCTGGTCAACCGGGTGACCCTGAGGGACGTCTCCATGGACTTCGGCGGCCCGGACGAGGACGAGAGCGGGACGATCGGCGTCGCCGAGGCCGAGCTGGGGGGCCTGGACCTGGTCGCCGCCGGGGCCTCCAACCCCCCCGGGGCCCTGGGCTTCATCAAGAGCGTCAGGGTGGGCTCGCTGGGCGTCAAAAACTTCTCTCTGGCCGCCGAGAGCCGGGCCTTCTCCACCTCCGTCTCCGCGGGCCAGATCCAGAACTCCGACCTCAGGGCCGGGCAGGACGTCGAGAGCCTCGGGGAGGCGGTGGAGCTTCTTTTGTCCGTCACCATGAAGACGGGCGACCTCCGGGACCTGTCCTTCTCCTTCAAAAACAAAGAGAGCGGGGAGACGGTCGAGGGCGGCGTCGGACATGTCCGGATCGAGGACAAGGGCAGGCTCAAGGCCGGCCTCTACGCCCTGGAGAACGTCTCGCTGACCTCCGGCTTCGGCGGGCGCCCCTTCGCGGCCGGCCTCGCCGGCCTGACCGTCAGAAACATCGACCTGACCCGGCTCTACGAGCGTTTCCTGGAGTCGGTCCAGGACGCCGTCGACCCGGCGAACCCCTTGGAGCTTCTGGACCCCGACGAAATGGGGAACAAGCTGGCCGGGGCGTACCGCTACTCGGACGTCTTCACCCTGCCCTACTCCCTGGACTCCGCCGAGATGACGGGCCTGACCTTCTCCTATAAGGACAAGATCAAACTGGGCCTGGCCAGGGTCACCATGACCGGCCCGGTCAGGGCGGGCCAGCTGGCCCCCAGCCGGGCCTACTCCCTGGAGGGCCTCGCGGTTGAGCTGCCCGACGACGCCGGCGGCGACACCGAGTTCGAAGATCTGGCCGAGTTTGTCAGGGATTTCGGCATGTCCAAGTTCAACGTCTCCTACCAGGTCTCCAGCGCCTACGACGAGGGGACCGGCGTCATGACCACCCTGGGCTCGCCCCTGCTGGGCGTGGGCGACCTGGCCGAGATCTCGGGCGGCCTGACCGTCGCGGGCCTGAGCCAGAAGCTGGTCGACGAGCTGGACGCGACCAAGCTCGACTCGCCGGCCGTCCTTTTTATCGACGGCGTCTCGGACGTGGGCGTCACGCACCTGAGGATCCAGCTCGACGACCGCTCGCTGGTCGACCGCATCATCGCCTACTCCGCCCGGCGCGACAACATGGACGCCGAGGAGTTCCGCCGCGACCGGGCCGGGGAGCTGGCCGGCGACTACGCCCAAAGGCTCCCCGCCTTCACCAACGCCCGGGAGATCGGCGAGGCCCTGGCCGCCTTCATCATGGAGCCCAAAAGCGTCGTCCTGGAGGCCAACCCCTCCCCCCCCGCCTCCCTGGGCTCGGTGACCGCCTCCGCCATGCGGCCCGGCAATTTCGTCAACTCCCTGAACCTGACCCTGTCCGTCAACGGCAACCCCCCCATCGCCATGGAGTTCAGCGACCAAGGCGAGGACGACGACTTCGACGAGGAGTTCGACTTCGACGAGGAGGACCTGGAGGAGGACGGCGACGCCTTCGAATAAGACGGGACCCGACCCCGGCCGACACCCCCGGGAGGCGCCGACAGGGACGCCTCCCGGGTTTTTTTTGAGCCCGGGTCAAATCGGCGGGCCCGGTCCCGGGGCCCCGCCGGGCGGGCCCGACAAAAACCCCGGCGCGGCTTCGCGCGTCCGACGTTTCCCCGCGCGCCGGAACCTCCGTCGAACCGCCGTCGAACCTCCGTCGAACCGCCGTTCCGCCGCCCCTCAATTGACTAATCGGCGCCCGTCAATTATAACTATGGTCTGGCGGGCCGGGCTTTTCGACGGCCCGCGGCCCGTTTTTTTCAGGCGGGCCCGATCCGACGGCCGCGCCCGGCCGCCATTCGCCGACATGCCCGCCGACATGTCGGACGACGCTTCAAACGACGCCTCAAACGACGCTTTCGCCAAACCCCCGGGCGGACGAAAAGGCAGGAGGTCCTTTGGCCAGCCAGCCGCCAGACAAAAATATTCCCGCCCCGCCCGGGGCGGAACACCGGGCGAAGTTTTTCGACCCCCGGCCGGCGGGGGCCGCGGGCACGCTGCGCGCCTACGCCTTCAAAACCCTGGGGGGGCCGTCCCCCCTCGGGGGACAAAAAGGCCTGCTCTCGGTCGGGGGAATTTCCTTCCCCGCCGTCATGGCCTCCGCCCCCGGCCCCTCGACCGTCTTCGTCATGGAGGGGGGCCTCGAGGACGTCCTGCCCCCGGAGCTTCTGGCCGAGCTGAACGTCGGCGGCGGCGCCGGGAAGACTCCCGACCCCGCCGGCTCGTCGGCAGCAGTCTCCTCCTCCCCCTCGTCGTCGTCGTCGGAATCCCCGTCGTCATCGGAATCGTCGACGTCGTCGGAGGCCGCCGGAAATAAAACCGGAGGCCCCGCCGCCGGCGCGTCCCTCTCCAACAAGGCGGGCTCCAGCCCCGACCCGGGGGGCGTCGTCTCCCGGGCCAGGGAAATTCAGGAAAGAAGCCGGAAGCTCCACGAGGCGACTTTGCGGCTCGCCAACATCGCCGACCTTCTGACCCCCGCCCGCAAAAAGGACGAGCCCGAGCCCAAAAAAGAGCCCCCGCCCGGGCCCGGGCGCAAGCCCCCGACCCTCTTCTCCTTCGAGGCCTCCGGGCCCGCCCCGAGACAGGAGGGCCCCGACGGCGCGCCCGGCAGGGGCGGGGGCGCCGCCGGGCTGTCGAGCGCCCTGCCCGGGGGCGATCTTTTCCTGGACCCCAGGCGCGGCTGGGTCATGGCCGTGACCGAGGCCCTGCCCGGCGGCCAGCCCGAAAGCCCCCGGGCCCCCCAGGTTCCCCAAGCCCCCCGAGCCCCCGGGGCCGGCGAAACTCCCGCCCCCCCCGAGGCCCGCAAAGGCCCGCGCAGAAGAAGAAAGTCCAAAACGGCCGGCGCCCCGGTCCCCGCCGGGGAAAAAACCGCCGCCGCTGACGCCCCGAGACAAGACGTTCAAGAAGCGCGCGACGAGCATGCCTCCGAGCTTTTCAGTTTGGACAAAAAAACTCCCGGCCTCAAAAACGCCGCGCCGGGCCTCCCCGAAACCGTCCCCGGCCCCGGGTTTCCTTTTGCCCCGCGGCGCCCGGCGCGGGAGGGGGGGGACTCCTCCGGGCCCCGCCCGGACGAGGGCGCGGCCTGGCCGGAGGGGCTCTGGCCGCCCCTGGACCCCGGCGTCCCCCCGCCCCCGGGGGTGAGCTTCGTCTGGGCGCTGCCGGGGCGGACGCCGGAGCTGGTCTGCTCGCTGGTCCGGACGCTGGCCGGGACGGGCCGGGTGCTGGTCGCCTCGGGCCTCGACCGGGTGGCGGAGCTCCTGGCCGGGCGTCTGGGGGACTCCCTCCCGGGGACGCTGCCGCGCAACGGGCTCGTCACCCTCGCCCCCCGGCCGAACCCGGCGCTGGACAGGACGTCCCTGGCGGCCCGGACTGACGAGGCCGAGGAGATCCGCCGCCGCCGGGCCGACGGGGCCGCGGCCGCCCTGCGGGCCCACCGGGCCGCCCTGGAGGCGGAGCGGGAAAAACTGGGCCGCTGGCAGAAGCTCGCCGCCTACGAGAAGTCCCTGGGGCACCTGCGCGAGGAGGCCGGGCAGAGGAAGGCCGACTGGGAGGCCAGGGAGTCGGACCTCAAGGCCGCCCAGGACAGATGGTCGGGGGAGGGAAAAAAGAGCGGGGGCCTGGCCGGCAAGATCTTCCCGTCCCGGCGCCAAAAAAAGCTCGAGCTGGCCGCCGCCGACCTCGACGACGCCGAGAACGCCATGCGCCGGACCCGCCTGGAGATGGAGTCCCTGCTGAACGACGCCCTCAAGGTGGAGGCGGACCTGGCGGCGGCCCGGGACTCGACGGCCGGCCTCCCGCCCGCGGAGGAGCTGGGGCGGGGGCTCGACCTCCTCCTGAGCCGGGACCGGGAGCTGGCCTCCAGGGACCTCGCCCTCTCGCGGCCGGTCGCCCGCCGGGACGCGGAGGCGCTCGTTTTGGAGGGGGCCCGCGCGGTCGTGGCCGGCCTGGGGGCGGACCTGCCCGCCGTCCCCTGCGACTCGCTGGTGGTCGTCGCCCCGGTGGTGACGGACCACGCGGGCCGGGTCGGGCTCGCCGGCCTGGCCGCGCTCCCGACGACCCGCCTGGTCGTGGTCGCCGACTTCACCTGCTGGTCCTGGACGGCCGCCCCCCCCGTCGACGACAGCGGCCGGCCCGCCTGGCGCAACTTCATGGCCGCGCCCCGGCTGGCCGGGCCGCCCGGGGGGGCCGCGGCAGGGCTGGGCCCGCTGCCGGGCCTGGCGGACGACGTCCCGCCCGGCGCCCCGGGGGGGGCGGGCCCCGGTTCGGGCTTAGGCTTGCGGGCCGCCGTCGGGACGAGCATGCCGGCCTGGGTCGGGAAGGGCGGCTGGCTCTCCCCCGACCCGGCCCGGCACCCCTGGCTCGAGCGGCTGGGCTTCAGGACGGGGCTGGCCAGGCTGGCCCTGAACCATCCGGCGGGGCCGGCCCTGCGCGCCCGGGGGGAGTCGGGCCCCTCCTGCCCGGCCTCGGCCCTGGCGGTCGTCCGTCTGGCCGTCGAGGCGGCGCGGATGTCCGGGGAGGAGGACGGGCCCGCCGCGGCCTACGTCCTGGCCGCCTCGCCCACCCAGGCGGCCCTGCACCGGGCCCTGCTGCAGGATTTTGGCGAGACGGGGAGGGTCTTCTGCGGGGAGCCCGGGGACTTTGCCAACTGGCCCCGGGCGCCCCTGGTCGTCCTGGACGCGGCCCTGGCCCCGCCCCAGGCCGGGCACCCCTGGTCGAGCCCGGAGACGGGGCGGCCGGCCATGCTCAGGGCCCTGAGCCTCGCCTCCGGGGCCCTGGCCGTCTGCGCGAGCCCGGTCTCCGCGGGCGAGCTGCCGAAAAACTCCCCCCTTTTAAAACTCTGGCGGAGCCTCGAGGACTCGGCCTGGCCGGGCTGGCAGCCCCCGCGGGCCCGGCCGTTCTGGGAGGCCTTGGAGAGGGCCCGGGAGACGGCCCTGGTGGTGGCGCCCCCCTTCGACCCCTCCTGGTGGCCGCCCCTGGCCCCCTGCTTTCTGGCGGCGCTGCGCAGAAAGGTGAGGATGGCCGTCCTGGCCGAGCTGCCCCCGGAGGCCGGCCGGGACTACGCCAGCCGGGTCATCCGGGACCTGCGCCTCCACGGGGCCAACGTGGTCCTGACCAGGGGCTTCAACGACCTGCTGGCCGTGGTGGACGGCGTCCATTTCTCCCTGGGCTCCCCCGGGGGGCCGCCGGGGCGCGGGCGCTGGCCCTTCCTGACCTCCCTGGAGCTGCCTTTGGCCGCGCCGGTTGTCACGGGCCTCCTGCAGGCCCCGCTGATCGAGGCCAGGCTGGGGCCCGGCGGGCCCCACAACTGCCCCCTCTGCGGCTGGCCCTTTCTTCTTTTCAACAAGGGCAGGCCCCGGGGCTTCGGGGACCCCCAGCCCCTGCGCCTGGGCTGCCTGAACCCCTCCTGCCTCGCCCACAAGAACCCCGGGCCCCTGGACGGGCGCCGGCCCTTCTCCTCGCCCCCCGTCTGCCCGGAGGACGGCCGCACCGAGTACGAGCTGACGACCAGCCGCCGCCGCAGGACCTGGGTCTGCCCCGTCCACGGCCCCAAATGCCCCTCCCACCGGCACGTGGCCGGGGACTGCCCGCCGGGGGAGCCCGGGGACGACTGAACGGCGGAAAGTCGAAAACCGCGGGGCCCGCGGAAGCCGACGCCCGGGGCCGGACGCCCGCCGGACTTGACGCCCGCAAGTCCCGATTAAAACTGACCTTTTCAAAACCGCCCGCGCCCCCCGCCCCGCGCCGACAGGACGCGCGGACACAAACGTGCTATAATCAAAGCGTTCCCCGACTCGGCTTCGTCGGGCGGCCGCGGCGGAGGGTCTCCAAGGGGCCGGAAGCCCCGCTAAAATGTATGCCTCAAGGAAGGCGAAAAACCGTCCGCCCGCAAACGGCGGCCTGTTTTCGAGGCCCCGGACCCGCCCCTGGCCCGCCCCCCGGCCCGACCCGGGCCCGCCCTGGTGAAAAAACTTGCGGCCGGGTTGTCCAAATCCCCGTTCCCGCAGTATAATCGCCGTTCGCCGCTCTTTTTTTCCCCCCGGGGGTCGCGCCGGGGCTCCCGGGACGCCCCGACGCGCCCGTAAATTTTGTCCGGCGGCCGGCCTGGCGGCCGTTCGTGTCCCGGTTTTTCGCGGGCTTTTTCCGCTTTTTCTTTTTCCGATTTTTCCGATTTTTCCGTTTTTTTCTTTTTCCTCTGGTTTTTTTCCGGCTCATCTTTTCGAGTTGATTTTGTCGTGAAAATCTTTACCAAAAGCTCGGGCCCCGGAGGCGGGCCCCGCCCCGCCGGCGGGCGGCTGACGGCGTCCAGTCTGCGCGGGGCGGCCCCATACGTCCTGGCGCTCGTCCTGGCGGCCCTCTTCTTCGCCATGGGCGTCCTCTCCGGGGCCGACCGCACGGAGGGTTTCGCCCGCTTCATGGACGCGGCGGTCGGGCCCGGGCTCTGGCGGGCCGAGAGCGTCCTGTGGGACTCCAAGACCAAAACCTACTCGGCCAAGGGCCTGAGGCTCTCCGACGGGGCGGTCTTCGGGCTCGACGGGCCGGCGCTGGTCGGCGCTTTGGAAATAAGCGGGGCCGGCGTCCGGGAGGACGGCTCGGCCGAGGCGGCCAGGGTGGTCGTCGGCGGGCTCAGAAACCACCGCAGACGCCCCCTGCCGCCCCGCGGCGAGCTCGCCTCGGACCTCACCCTCTCGTCGCTGACCCTGGAGGGCCTCCGTCTGAGCCCGGGCGGGGCCCTGTCCGCCGACGCGGCCGCCGTCCGCAACCTGGCGGCCGGCTGGCGGCTGGAGGACTCGGTCGTCAATTTGAGCCTCTCGTCCCTGCTGCTCTCGGGCGGCCTCATTTTGGACCCCTCGGGGCCTGCGCGCTCCGACCAGGCGGAACTGCGCGACCTCAGGCTCGAGACCGGGAGCCCGGACTCCCCGGCCGCGCTGACCCTCCGGCGCCTCGTGGTCGGCAGCCCCGACGGGCGGGGCCTGGCCGAGACTCTGGAGCTGGCCGGCCTCCAGTACGTCTGGCCCGAGAACGGGGGGGGCCAGCTGGACACCCTGAGGCTGGGCTCGGCCTCCGCCCGGAACGTCGACCTGGGGGCTCTTCCGCGGCCCGCCGGGCGCCTCTCCGTCTCCGAGCTTCTGACCACGTGGGTCGCGGGCGGCGGCTTCTCCTGGCGCGGGGGGCTCGCGGCCTCCCTGGCCGTCAACCGTCCCTTCGGGGCGGCCGCCGCCAGGGCCGAGGACCTGAGCATCCTCTTCCGTCAAAACCAGGTCCTGGCCGCCCGGACCATAGACTTTCCCTCCCTCGCCAACTCCAGTCTCAGGGCCAGGGTGGAGGGGCTGGTCCTCGACCTCGCGCCGGGCCCGGACGCCCGCCGGGCCCGGGCCGCCGCGACGCCCGCCGGGGCCGGGATTTCGTCCGACGAGACCGTTTTGGCGGACGCGCGAGTCTCCGGCGACGCGCGAGTCCCCGCCGGCCGGGACGCCCCGACGAGCGGCGGGACCGCGCCGGACGCCGAAGTTTCCCCAAACGACGGGGATTCTCAAAGCCCCGGGGCTTCGCCCGACGACGTCCCCGCCGACGCCGGCGACGCCCCGGGCGACGGCGACGACTCGGACGGAAAAGCGCCCGCCCCCGGCGGAGGCCGGCGGGAAAACGCCCCCCCCGGGAACCACTGGGCCGCCCTGCTCAGACGCGCCGGGCTGACCGTCTTCCGCGGGGGCTTCAACCTGGCCCTGGACTACGACCCCCAGGAGCAGGACTTCTTTCTGGACTTGAGCGGCCTGGAGGTGGAGGGGCTCGTCTCCGGGAGCCTGCGCCTGCAGCTGAGCGGCCTGGACACCGGCAGCCTGGCGAGCCTCGGCCGCCTGACCCCCGACAACCCCGTCGACCCG
Source organism: Deltaproteobacteria bacterium (assembly GCA_031264015.1). GTDB lineage: Bacteria > Desulfobacterota > Desulfarculia > Adiutricales > Adiutricaceae > JAIRNQ01. The sequence goes on from JAISET010000103.1 coordinate 25,344, forward strand.
CTGACGGAACCCGGGCTGCACCACTCCAAACTCAACCTGGCCGTCCTCCACCTGGACGACCTGTCGCTGACCAAAAGACTGCTGCTGACCATGGTCGAGCCCGCCCCGGCGGACGGCGGACGGCCGGCCGGCCCGGAGCCCGGGGACCAGGCCGCCGGCCCGGCCGCGGACAGTCCCGGCCCGCCTCCCCTGCCGGCCATGACCGAGGAGGGGAAGGCCGCCCTGGCCGCCGCCGGGGGGCGCCTGGCCGACCTTTTGGAGATGGCCCTGACCATCAGGCTGGACAACATCCTGGAGAACACCAGGGAGCTCTCCGACTTGGCCCGCAGGTTTCTGGCCGACCCGGAGAGCGCCACCCTGATAGTGGAGCCCAAGCCCCCGCTGTCCCCGGGCGAGGTCAGGCTGGCCCGGACTTTCCCCGAGCTCATGAACACCCTGGGCCTGGCCGTCGCCGTCAACCAGAGCGCCCCCGTCAGGGTCCTCTTCCGCACCGGACCCTCCGCCTTCGACCGCAACTACACCACCGACGACTACGGCATGCACCCCGGCGAGGGCCCCAGGCCCTAGGGGGGAGGGCCGGGACAATCTTGCGGACCGGGCGCGCGTTCCTGCTGACCGGCCGCGTCTTCCTGCGGACCGGGCGCATGTTCTTGCGGACCGGCCGGACGCCCGGCGTCAAATCGTCAAATTATGACCTCTTGTTCCATATTGTTATTTTTTGTATACTAAACGCCCGTAGTAGTCGCGGCCTTGCTTATTCGCCCCCCGTCCGCCGGCCCCCTCCGAACCGCGCCAGCCTGATGTCCGCGCGGCTTCCCGCGGGCCGGCGTCCCTTTTTCCGCGTCGGCGCCCCGGTTTTATCGCGCGGGCGCCAGGTGACCCATGCCGCCAAGAAAAAAAACGCGCGGGGGCCGCGTCGTCTTCGAGGGCGACTCGGCCCACCAGCATATCATCGTGGTCGACAGCGACGACATGAGGCACCTCTATTTCGGCTCCTCCAGGATGGGCAGCCAGACCTCCGTCTTCATCGGGGACGAGGCGGCGGGGCGCGACGAGGATCTGGTGGCCGAGTATTCCGGAATGATGCTGGTGGGCCTGGCCCTGACGCCCAAAAACCGCGAGATACTTTTGATCGGCCTGGGCGGGGGCTACACCCCCCTCATTTTCCAGAAGCACCTGCCGGACCACCATCTGACCGTGGTGGAGCTCGACCCCATGGTGGCCGAGATCGCCGGGAAGTATTTCGGCTTCGCGCCCGGCGGCAACGTCGACCTGGTCCTGGGCGAGGGCGGCGAGTTCGTGGAGGGCTGCCGGGACGGCAGCTGGGACCAGATCTGGGTGGACGCCTACTCCCACAGCCGGCAGCCGAAGCAGTTCACCACCCTGAAGTTTTTAAATCTCATGCGCCGGAAGCTCTCGGAGGGGGGCGTGGCCGCCCAGAATCTCGACCGGCAGGGGCACAGGCACTACGACAACCAGATCATCAAGACGCGCAAGGCCTTCGGGGCCCCGCCCATGATCCTGGGCGCCTTCCACTACCACAACAACATTCTCTTCAGCCTCAACTCCGAGACCCGGCGCCTGCCGGAGGACGAGGCCGGCCTGTTGAAGCTCGTCCGCTCCTACCCCGACCGGGTGGGGCCCTGGAGCCTGAGCCAGCAGGCCAAGAAGATCATCCCCCTCTCCTCGAGCTCCGAGGTGGCCCGACCCTGGGTCAGCAGCTTCGCCTCCGGAACCAGGCACTAGCCGGCCCGGGGAACGCCGTCGAGGAGGAAGAGAAAAGGAAAACGAAGAAGAAGAAGAGAAGAGAAAAGGAAGAAGAGGAAGAAGAGGAAAAGGAAAAGAAGAGGACGGGAACGGCGACGACTGAACGGAAGTCCGCGAAAATATTCGGCAGTTTTCGGAAGTTTGAGCGTCGGCGGGCCGCCGGAAGTTTGAACGTTTGGAAGACGGCCGGACGCCGGCGTCCGCAAGTCCGCGAACCTTGGCGGCCAAAATCGCCGCGGGACCTTTGACCATGCCCCATCACGAGAAAAAAGAACCATTCTTCAAGCCCCTGTGGGACGTCATCACCGGGGGGGCGCAGCGCAAGAAGGTCCTCTACCAGGGGGACTCGCGGCTGCACCACATCACCGTCTCCGAGGAGGGCGGCACCAGGACGCTCTATCTGGGGACGGGCTCCAGGGAGGCCGAGACGTCCATCAGCGTCGAGGACCCCGACGACAGCGTCTTCGAGTACCCCGGCCTCATGTTCCTGGGGCTGGCGCTGACCCCCAAAAACAAGAACATCCTCATGCTGGGCCTGGGGGGAGGCTTCATCCCCAACTTGTTTCAAAAGTTCCTGCCGGACCACAACCTGACCGTGGTCGAGGTGGACCCCGTGGTGGCCGAGCTGGCCGGCACCTATTTCGGCTTCAAGCCGGGCGGCAACGTCAAATTGGAGATCTGCGACGGCCTGGAGTACGTCGCCCGCTCCCCCGACGGCCACTGGGACCAGATCTGGCTGGACGCCTTCAACGGCAACTACATCCCGGAGCATCTGGCCACCAGGGAGTTTCTGGCCCTGGTCAAACTGAAGCTCCAGGAGGAGGGCCTGGCCATGCAGAACCTCCACCAGACCGCCTGGGCCAGCTACAACGACCAGCTGATCAACACCACCGACCTCTTCGGCCGGATGCCCCTCCTGTTTCTGGGGGCCCGCTGCGCCAACACCGTGGCCGCCAGCCTCAACTCCGAGGACCTGGAGCCCCCCTCCGACGTGGAGTCCGTCAGGGAGGCCGTGCGCGCCTACCGCCTGGCGATCGGCCCCTACGACCTGCTGGAGGAGGCCGGCAAGCTCGGGAAAAGACCCTCGCACCTGCTGCCTTTCTAATCCCCGGCCCGTAAGTCCGCCCGCGAACAAAATAATATCCGTCTCAAAAACCGCCGCCAGTCCGGGCAAGGTCCGACGTCCGACGTCCGACGTCCGACGCCCGACGCCCGAGCCGGAGGTCCGACGCCCGGCTTCCTTCGTCCTTGCAAAATTCCCCGCGGACAAGTCCGCCCGCTGACTAAATAATACCCGCCTAAAAATTCACCCCTCGCCCGGGCCAGGTCCGACGCCCGGCTTCCCTCGTCCTTGCAAAATTCCCCGCGGACAAGTCCGCCCGCGGACTAATCAAAAAAAAATCACGCCCGGGCCCCCTCCCCCCGGCGACCGTCCCCTACTCACCGGCCTCCAGGGCCTCCCGGGCTTTCTTGGGCAGGGCCCGGAAGACGACCCCGCGGGCCCTTTGCAGCATGTCCAGCAAGACTTCCCTGGGGATCTTGCCGTCCAGATAAGCCGAGCTCCAGTGGACCTTGTTCATGTAATAGCCGGGGACTATGTCCTCGTACATGCCGCGTAGAAATTCGTTGTCCGCCGGGTCCAGCTTCACGTTGACGATGGGCCTGCCCGTCTTGTCCCCGCCGACCAAGGCGAACATTTTTCCCCCGACCATGTACCTGGTCGCCTGCCACTCCTCCTTGAAGTCCTCGACCACCCCGGTCATGGACAGGCAGTATTTGGAAATCCACTTATATTTGCGCATCTGGCGATCGCCCCCGTTTTTTT
>JAISET010000132.1 GCA_031264015.1 Deltaproteobacteria bacterium
GCCAGCTTCTCGGCGATGTTGGTGCCCACGGTGACGTCGTAGGAGCCCAGGGAGGCCGTGGAGGTGTTGATGACGCTCATCATGTCGGTGTTGCTGATGGTGGACTTGCGGCTTAAAAGCTCCGAGTAGGTGTCCTTCTCCTGCGCGTCGAGCTTCAGGGAGACCAGGCGGGTGTTGAGGTCGGAGATGGCCTTGATCTTGTTCTGCCACTCCGTCTTCCAGGTCTCCTGCCTGGTGATGGTCCTCTGCTCGATGGCCACCAGCTTTTCGACCACGCTCGCGAAGTCCGTGCCGGAGGCCAGGCCAGTCCATTTGATGGACCCGGAGATGACGCCGTTGGATGTGGTGGACATTGTTGACCTCCGAAACTAAGCCCGCGAGCCCAGTCTGAAAACTTGCCCGAAAACCTGCCGGACCCCTCCCCCGAGACGTGCCGTCACTTTATTTATCGGCTCCGGCGGACGAAAACCTTAACCCGGGAGGGTTTTTTCCCAAAAAAAGCAAGTTTGCAACCGCCTCCCGTCCTAAAAATTGCAAGACCGGGGCCAAGATTTTGCCGCCCCCGGGGAAAAAAATGCCTGGGCGGGCCCGGCGGGGAGGCCGGCCGCCGGGCGGGGGCGGGCGCCAAGCCGCGGTTCCGGGGACAGACAAAGTCTCGGAGCATGTTAAACGAGGGGGCGCCGGACGCTCATGATTTTTTTTGACGGCCATAAGATTACTTTTAAATAAAATAATTGTAAGTAAAAATAAACCCTGACGATGACAAACGCATAAAGCAAGCGTCCTCATGCGTTTAAAAATAGACCGAAGTATATCATGGCCGCCCGCCGGGCTGTCGGGGGAGGCCGCGACAACCTGCCGGGGGAGGCGGGCCGGGACCCGGAGGCGGCGGGACGAGGCCGGGGACGGTAGTTTCACATTTACCAATAAAATAGTTGTAAGTAAAAATATCCGTCTTTATCCAGGCTTGTCGTCTTCGGAACAAGCCGGCCTGACCTCGGAACTGGCCGGCCTAAATAGCGGCGAAAAAAAATGACGCTTTTATCCGAACTCACAGTCGCCAAGGTCGCTCGTCAACCGGGCCGGCCGCCGTTCGGACCGTCCGGGCCCCCGGCCCCGGGCGGTCAAGTCATCAGCCGGGGCGCGCCGGGCCTTTTGGCCTCGCGGGAAAAAATACGGGCCGAAGCATGCGCCCCGGCCCGGGTGAAAAGTGGAAAGAGGCGGTTCTACGTCCGGCGCCGGGGTCGTCCCCGGGGTCACCAGGAGATGTTGGTGTCCAGGAGGCCGGCCAGCATGTCGGAGCCGAAGTCCAGGCTCAGGCCGTTCTCGGTCTGGTTGACCTGGATGCCCGGATCGGGGAGCTCCTCGGCCCTGGCCTGCTCGAGGCGGTCGGCGATGCTGCGGGCGACGGGGTTCTTGGGGTCGGCGGCCAGGCTGCGGTTGGCGGCATCCAGGGCCAGGTAGTCCTCGCCCAGGTTGAAGTGGACGGCGGCCAGACGGGCCAGGGCCATGGCGTTGGTCTCGTCGTGCAGGACGTAGTTTTTCAGGGGGTCGACCATCTCCCTCCAGCGGCCCAGGCCCGCCCCGGCGAAGTAGAAGGGCTCCACGTTGAGGGGGTCCTCGGGGCCTCGCTCGAAGGCCCTCTGCAGGCACTCGAAGGCCAGGGGAAGGTTCTTGCGGCGGCGGCAGATGGCGGCCAGCAGCCTGTGCGTCTCGGGGTCGTTCTGGCCCGAGGGCTGGGGCAGCCGGGCCATGGCCCCCTCGGCGCGGTCGAGCTGGTCGGCGGCCAGGTAGGTCTTGGCGAAACCCAGGAAGGGCTTGTGGCTGTCGCTCTTGAGCTTGGAGGCCATGTGGTAGAAGCGGGCGGCCTCCCCGAAGTTCCGGAGCTCCAGATAGGCGCGGGCCATGTTCATGAACAGCTTGAAGCTGTTGAGCTCCATGCCCAGCTTGAAGGGGAAGCAGTCGGCGTCCAAGTCCTCGGGCTTGAGGTTCATGGCGGCCATGGCGGAGCGGCCCGCCTCGACGCACTCCGGCCAGCGCTTCTGGACCAGGCGGAGATTGCTCAGGCGCATGTAGTTGTCGGTCAGGTAGCCCCGGTCGATGAGGCCGGCGAGCTCGCGCTCGACCCGCTCGTGGTCGCCGCTCTCGAGGCAGAGGGGGAAGAGGTCGCTGATCAGAAACTGGATGTGCGGGAAGCCGGTCTTCTCGGCCAGGATGAGCTCCAGAAGCTCCCGGGCCTTGTCGGTCTCCTTCTCCTTGACCAGGCGCTGGAACTCGCTGTACATGAGGTCGAACTTGAAGCCCTTGGGCGGGCTGAAGACCACCGAGGGGATGTTGACCGCCTTGTTGCGGCTGGGCCTGCTCTGCTTCAGGAAATAGTCGCGGGCGATCAGGCACTCGAAGACGGTCTTCTCCTTCTCCTCGCCCGGCACGGCCCAGCGCATGGACTTCATGTCCTTGTCGGCCTTGAAGGTCTCCAGGGCCGAGAATAGCCTCCTGGGGGCCTTGGCGGCCTGCAGGGCGGGGGTGACCAGGAACAGATACCTGGCCTTGGAGGTGTGCGCCGCCCGACGGTAGGCGATGATCGGCGGCAGCTTGGTCGGGATGCGGATGATCTCGATGTTTTTCAGCTCCCCAAGCTCCTTGAGGCTGGCCCAGGCGTCGTCCAGGGACAGTCCCGACCCGTTGCCGATGAGTTTGATGCGCATCGGATGGTCGAAGTTGTCGATGATCTCTTTTAGGTGCGCGTTCAGCTGGTCGCCCCAGCGGTCGACCAGGTACAGAAGATCGATCTTCTCGACCTTGGGCCAGGGCTCGGGGGGCAGGTTGCAGCGGATGCGCCGGAGGTTGTGGTCGTAGGACTCCTTGTTCCTGCGCTCCCGAACGGAGATGCGGTCCGATTTGAAGACGGCCATGTGGTACTCGCCGGTGGGCACCTCGCAGTGGACGAAGTCGTAGATGAAGGCCAGGCGGCGGTTGAGGGACCACTCGATCAGGACCTTGACCTCCTCGTCGAATCCCCCGACCCGGATGGCGGCCTCGCGGCGGTGCATCAGGCTCACGTGCAGGACGTGGTTGTAGTGGAACATGAACTCCCGGTTGAAGTCCCTGGAGACGAGCATCTGCTTGTCGAGGATGTGCCTCTGGCCGGTCTTGTTGTCGGAGACGGAGGAGACGGCGTAGAGGTCGGAGTAGGCCAGGCCCGCCTCGGGGTTCTCGTCGAGGGCCTTGGACAGGACCTCGAAATGGTTGGGGTAGAAGGCGTCGTCGTCGCCGAGGTAGCAGACGTAGTCGCCTTTGGCCATCCTGAGACCCTGGTTGAAGCGGATGGCCGCTCCCTTGTTTTCGGTGTCGGGGACGTAGACCATCCTGGGGTCGGCAAATTTTTCCACCACGTGGCCCACGTCCACCCCGCCGTCGTTCAGAACGATCAGCTCCCAGTCGGGCATGGTCTGGGCGGCGACGGAGCTGATGGCCTCGGAGAGGTACTGCGGCCGGTTGAATGTCGAGATGAGCGCCGTTACTTTCGGCTTGTTCGGATCGTTCATTTGTTGTGCACCTCTTTATTGGAGGGAGTCCGCGGCCTGGGCTGCCGACAATGTCGCCGACGGCGGCTCGGATAGTCTCTGGAAAGTTAAAGCAAGCGGCGTGCCAACAAAAGTTGTCCCGCAGGTCTAGGAAAACCGGGAGATTTTTTTAATCTTAAACCGCCCCCGCCGCCCTCTCGACGTTTATTATCCCGCCCCCGCCGCTGTTGTCCCAGTTCCAGCCCCCGCCCCCGCCCCCGCCCCCGCTCCAGACCACGTCCTGCGGGTCTCCCTGGCCCCGCCCCTGTCCCGCGGGTCTCCCTGGCCCCGACCCCGTCCCTCGGGTCTCCCCGCCCTCGACCCCGTCCCGCGGATCCTCTTCTTATCTTATCTAATCTAATAGCAAGGCCGGTGCCAGGACGACTTCGGAAAGAACGGCGGTCCGCCGGGACGGCGTTGGAAAAACCGGGGGTTTGCCCGCGGGGAGGGGAGGCGAGGGCGCGGGGAAGGAGGCGGCG
>JAISET010000139.1 GCA_031264015.1 Deltaproteobacteria bacterium
GTTCAAGTCCTCCGACTTCAAGGGCGGCACCGGGATCGGCGAGATCGGCGTCATCTTCAAGTCCACCGACGACAGGCCCTGGAACGCCGAGGCGGGCTTCCAGGTCTACGGCGGGAACATCAGAGGTTTCTCCGGCGGCTTCAGGTTCGGGTACCAGTTCTAAGCCGACAATTTTAACCAACACTCCGGTCAAGGGGTCGGACGGGTCGGGACAACCGGCCCCTCCGGCCCTTTTACCTTCGGGGGCCCGACGGGGTATAATGTCTCAAAATCGAGGCCGTCCCGGCCTATTTTTGCCGGCGCCCGAGAGTGGCTTGTCCGGCGGGCCCCGCGTCCGGGGCGGATGAAAAAAGTCCCGCCCGGCGGACGCTTGTCTCCGGAGTTTTTCCGGCGTTATTTCATGGAGGGAGGCGCGGCCATGCCTGCTGATCCGAATGAAAAAAGCGGCTACGAGAAGATCTACGACTGGGTGGTCGAGAGCCTGGCGGGGGTCGACCTCGCGGCCAACGCGGGCCCCCTGGGGCTCAAAGCCCACCCCTCGGGCGGGGTGGTGGTCCCCATGTTCGGGCGGGAGTACCTGGTCGACTCCGGGGGGGCCAGGCCTCTGGACGGCCAGCACGCCTCCTACAACCACCTGAGCCTGGCGGCCCACTACGCCAGGTCCTCCGGGCGCAGCGAGCCCTCCTATAATTTCGTCAAGCTCAACTCCATGTCGGGCATCCTGGCCGGGGGCAGCTTCGGCAGCTTCAACCGGGACGCCATTTCCAAGCCGCTTTCCAGAAGGTTCGGGGAGGACCTGCCCGCCCTGGAGGAGGCCGTCGAAAAGATAGGCGGGCGCCCCGACCCCTCGAGCTCCGGGCCGGTCCACGGCTACCTGTTCGAGGCCTTCCCCCGGGTCCCCCTGAAGCTGGTCTTCGAGGAGGGGGACGACGAGTTCGACCCGGACTTCATGATCCTCTACGACAGAAGCGGCCTGGACTATATGGAGTTCGAGGCCCTGGCCTTTTTGGGGGGCGTCCTGCTCCAGGAGCTTGTCCGCGCCGCCCCGCCTTTGGAGGGGGCCGGGGAGGGGAAAGAGGGCCGGCCTCCGGGGTCGGCGAGTTAAAAATTAGCCGCGGGCGCCGTCCTCCCCGGCGACTTTCGAGTCCGTCCGTCTTTTTTCCGAGGGACCGTCGGGCCCGCCCAGTCTTTTTCCGAGGGACACTCGGGTCCGCCCCGTCCTGCTCGGGGTCTCCCGATATTTTTTACGGACTGCGAAAAGATTGCCAAAGTTACGGTTTGTGAGGCAGGTGATGGTTAAAGAGGCAAAAATGTCGACTATTGTGTTCCGAGCCATCCCCCTTGGCGCCATCGGACTTCGAGGCTAAAAGAATAATCTTATTTTTTGACATTAATTATCATTTTTTCCAAGAAGATTGATTATTTTGGCAATGAAGATTAAAATTGTCTGGTGGCCAGACGTTCTTCTCCGCCAGGCAAGTTCAAGACACCCTAAGTTTTGGGCCGCCTGCCCGACAATGAAAAAAAGTCGGATCAGACGCCCAATTTAGCGGCTCTTCTGGGTAACCCGGTCTCAGCTAGAGTCATACCCTCAGGCAAACATAAGGGAGGCCGCCGCGTCCCTCGCAGGGATTTCATGGCCGGAACCCCACAGGGCGGCGTGATATGAGCAGCTTTAAAAGACGAGCCCGCCGCGGACGGGCTGCCGACGAGACTTTTTTGTCCAAAATTTTTCGACTGCCTCTGTTGAGGAACGCCCGTGGTTTGTTTTTTCCCGAGACCAGGGCCGCCTGGCTGAGAAACCCCCCGGCCTCCGCTCCTCCCACCGACGAGCAGCTGTCCAACCGCTCGCTTCTCGGCCGCAACCTGGTCCCGCGGACCGAGGGCGCCCCCCCCGGCGGCCCGGACGACAAGAGCTCCGACTCCGGACCCGACTTCGGACCCGCCCCCGGCCCCGAGACCGGCGGCAGGGACTCCCGGCCCCCCGCCTCCCCCAGCCGGACCGCGCCCGCTGGCCTGGGCGGCCAGACGGAGAAGGAGATCAGGCGGCTGACCGAAAACATGGACCTCTCTCTTTTGGACGACGAGGACGACCGGGGCGGGCCGCCCCGCGGCGCCCGTCCCGGCTCCGAGGGCGGAGGCGGCTCTTTGAAAACAAATTTGGCGGCCGGTTCCGAGCCCGGCTCCGACCGGCGGCCGGTCCCCGGCGAAGTTTCCGGTCCCGTTTCCGACGGGCCGTGTTCCGGCGGGAGGGAGTTGGTCGTCTCCCATGTCGGGGCCAGGGGGGGGCCCGCTCCGGGGGCGGCTGAAAACGAGGCCGACGCCGCCGCAGCTTTCGACGGGGCGCTGGAAAGCCTCCCCGGTCCCGCGGCGTCGGTCCCGGTCTCCCCGCCGGAGGACGGGGGGGGCGGGAGGGCCGGGCGGGTCGCGGCCGGGCTTCCCGCGGCGAAAAAGACCCCCGCCGGGCGCCTGGGACCGGCGGCGGCGCTGGGGGCGGCGGTTCTGATCGTCCTCGCGGCGGCCGGCCTGATCCTGCGGCTGGCCGGGAGGGACGAGGCTCCGGCCCCGCCGCCGGCCGCGGTCACCGAGGCGGCGGAGGCCGGGGTGACCATCGAGATCGACTCCTCGCCCCCCGGGCTGGCCCCCGGGCCCATGGCCGCGGACAGGGAGTTCAGGGAGGGGCTGGTGGTGGACGTCTACGAGGTGCCCCCCGGGGGGACGCTTTCGGAGGCCTTCGAGAAGCTTTCCATCTCCTCGGGACACAGGCGGGCCTTGTACCAGATGCTGGAGCGGGCGGGGCTTTTGACCCAGCTGCGGCCCGGCGAGGAGTTCCGGGCCTGGTGGTCGTCCCCGGACCGGGCCGAGGAGGATTTGGAGAGGGTCGAGCACCGCAAGTCCGTCGGCGAGCCCAGGCCTCTGATCCTGCTGCCGGGCGGGCCCAGCGGCTTCTACGCCCTGGACATGGCCACCCCGTCCCGCGAGATCCACCAGGCCGCGGAGGGCGAGGTGGGGCAGACCTTCTGGGAGGCCGGGCTCGCGGCGGGCCTGGAGCCCAGGGTCATCCTGCTGCTGGTGGACATGCTGGCCTCGCAGATCGACTTCGTCTCCGACATCAGAGGCGGGGACAGCTTCCAGATACTATTCCTGGGGGAGTACCAGGACGGGCGGCTGGCCGCCGGGAGCGAGCCGCGGATCGAGATGATCCGTTTCATCAACCAGGGGGACCGCTACGAGTTTTATCGCCACGAGGGGGCCGACGGGAGCGTCGGTTATTTTGACGCCAAGTTTTTGAGCATCAGAAAGACGTTTTTCAAGTCCCCCCTCCAGTATTCCCGGATCTCCTCCGGCTTCACCCAGGCCAGGGCGCACCCGATTCTCAAGATCGTCCGGCCCCACCTGGGAGTCGACTACGCCGCCCCCTCCGGCACCCCTGTCTCGGCGGTGGCCGACGGGGTCGTCAGGCACGCCGGCTGGCGGGGCGACTACGGCAGGATGGTCGTCATCGAGCACGAGGGCGGCTACACCACCATGTACGGGCATCTCTCCCAGATCGCCAAGGGCGTCAAGGTCAACGAGAGGGTCAGACAGGGGGATCTGATCGGCAACGTCGGCTCCACGGGCCTGGCCACCGGCCCCCATCTGGACTTCCGCATCCAGAGCGACGGCAAGTTCGTCGACCCCGAGGTCGTCCTGGCCGAGCAGCAGGGCAGGCCCATGCCCCAGGAGGAGCGCATGGGGTTTTCCGCCAAGGCCACCAGGGACCAGGAGCAGCTCAAGCAGCTCCTGGAGGAAAAATGAGCCGGTCCTTGTCCGGCCGGCTGGCGGCCTTCCTGGAGGCCGAGACCCGAAAACCAAACCCCCCTTTTCCCGGCTGCGTCCTGGTCCGCGGACGGCCAGGGGCGGGGCGGGAGGAGACCGTGGCCGCGGGGCGCAGGGGCCTCACCCGCAATGTCGGGGACGCGACCCCCGCCCTGGTCTACGACCTGGCGTCTCTCACCAAGGTCCTGGCCACGACGACCATGCTGATGATCTCCGTCGACCGGGGGTTGTTGAGGACGTCCGACACCCTCGGCGAGATTTTTTTCGGCGCGGCGGGCCCCCCGGCCCGGGTCGGGCCGCCGGAGCCAAGCACCCTGTCGCTGACCGTCGAGCGGCTGCTGACGCACCAGTCGGGCCTGCCGCCCTGGCGGCCCTATCATGACAACCCGGCCCTGGCCGGCCGCGGGGCCTTGTTGGAGGCCCTCCTAAACGAGCCGCCCCTTTCGGGCCCGGGGGAGGCGACGGTCTACTCCGACCTAAACTTTCTGCTCCTGGGCCTCGTCCTGGAGGAGCTTTGGGGGAGGGACCTCGCCGCCCTCTTTAACGAGCTGGTCGCGGCTCCCCTGGGCCTGGCCTCGACCGGGTACCTTCCGGACCCCGGGCGCCTGACCCTGGCCCCGACGGAGGACGGGTTCAGGCCGGGGGGGCCGCCGGACTATCCCGGCGTCCCCGTCAGGGGGCCCGTGCCCCTGGGGCGCCCCCACGACGACAACGCCGCCGCCCTCGGGGGCGCCGCCGGCCACGCCGGGCTGTTCGGGACGGCCGGCGACGTCTGGAAAATTATCGGCGCCTACTCCCTGTCCCTGGCCGGGGCGGAGGGGGCGCTCGTCAAACGGGGGACGGCCGCCGATTTTTTAACCCCCAGGCGCGACCTGGGCGGCGCCCCCGGCCGGGCGCTGGGCTTTGACGTCGGTTCGGGCCCGCTGGAGGGGGCCCTGGGCCATCTGGGCTACACGGGCGGGTCGTTTTGGTGGGACCCCGTCAGGCATAGGGCATTCGTCTTTCTGTGCAACCGGGTCCACCCCACCGCCCGCGGGTCCCAGATGGGGCGCTTCAGGCTGGAGCTGGCCGACATGCTCTGGGGCGGGGACGACTGAGAGCCGGGGGACGGCGCGGGCGTGGGCGCGGGATGGAAGAAAGCGCCCGAATGTCTGGAAGCTTGCTCATGTTTGGGAAATTTTGAATTTTTATAAGCCGCCGGACGTTTGTCTTGCGCCTTGCGCTTTCGACCTCCGGATTTTTAAAAATTTTGTCTTTTGTCGTTTTCCCGCGGCCGTTGATTTTTCGCTTTTCGCCTCCCAGCCTTTGGTCTTTCGTTCTTGCCTCGCCGTCTTCGATCTTTGGTCTTTCGTCCAAGGTCTCGTCGTTGTTGGTCTTTCGTCCAAGGTCTCGTCGTTGTTGGTCTTTCGCCCAAGGTCTCGTCGTTGTTGGTTTTTCGCCCAAGGTCTCGTCGTTATTGGTCTTTCGTCCAAGGTCTCGTCGTCTTCGATCATTATGTCCGGGGTATTTTATTGTGGGATTTCGTCTTTTTTCAGCCGAGCCAGGGAGACGCCGCCGTTTTTAGGGAGGGCAGGCGGGGGATTTTGCGGCCGCCGGCGCCGTCCCCCTTAACCCAAATATGACGGGCAATATATGTTGTCTTTGACGAGTCAAAGTGACGTCGCCGCCGGACCGTCGGCAGGGCCGCGCGTTTCCGCGCCGGATCGGCGGCGGGGGCGCTTGTCCGGCGCCATGAAGGCGTCGGCGTCGTCGGCGTCGGCTCCGGCCTCGGCGCGCGGTCGGACCCGGGGGATGCTTTCCGCGCGGCCGGCGGCGGTCCGGGGGCTTGCCGCCCGGGCGGTGATTATTCTCTTCCTGGGCGTCTCGGGCGCGCTGGTCGTCCAGCTTCTTTCCCCAAGCCGTCTTCCGGCCGCGGAGGACAGGCCGACCCTGCGGATCTCCGGGTCCTCCACCCTGCTGCCGGTGACCGAGTCGGCGGCGGAGATCTATCTGCGGGACAGGCGGGACTTGCTGCTGACGGTCTCCGGCACCGGCACGGGGGAGGGGATACGGTCGCTCATCGACGGGAACATCGACATAGCCGACGCCTCCCGGGACGTTAAAATCGAGGAGACCAGGCGGGCGGCCGCCAACAAGACGGAGCTGCTCAGGCACGTCGTCGCCCTGGACTGTCTGGCCGTCATCGTCCATCCCTCCAACCCGGTCCGACACCTGACCATGAGCCAGCTGAAAGACATCTATCTGGGGACCATAGTCAACTGGAGCCAGGTGGGCGGGCCCGACCTGGTCATCGTCCCCATCAACCGGGACAGCAGCTCCGGGACTTTCGAGATGTGGATCGAGGAGGTCCTGCAGGGGGCCAGGCACCGCCCGGACGCCCAGGTGCAGTCCTCCAGCGGCGGGGTGGCCTACGCCGTCTCCGGCAACCGCCACGCCCTGGGCTACGTGAGCCTGGGCTTCCTGTCCCCCGAGGTGCGCGCCCTGGCCGTCGACGGGGTGGAGCCCTCCCTGGAGACCGCCTCCGACGGCACCTACCCCATCAAGAGGGACCTGTACATGTTCACGCGTCCCGACCGCTCGGCGGAGGTAGACAAGTTTCTGGCCTTCATGGAGTCCGAGACCGGCCGGGACATCGTCCGGGAGGCCGGCTTCATACCTCTCTCCGACTCGGGCGCGCGCGTCGTCTCTAGCGACCCCTCCAATGACGTCTCCGGCGACGCCGCCAATGACGCTGCCGGCGACGCCGCCGACGACGCCTCCAACGGCGGCCCCGCGGCCGAGGACGCCGTCCCGTCGGAGGAGCCGGCGGGGCGGGGCGCCGTCTCCGAGATTGTAGGCGAGCTGTCCGCGGTGGCCGGCGACTCAGCGCCCCCGGCCGAGGAGGCCGGGGACTCCGGATCCGGAGGCGCCCGATGACCGGGAAAAAGCTTCCGGAATGGAACAACCTGGACGCGAACGACGAGCGCGACAGCGTCGTCCTCCATCCCGAGACCAACTTCCGGCCGGAGAACAAAGAGACCCCGGGCATCGTCACCGACGGCGTCGGGAGCCAGCTCTTCAACGAGCGCGAGCCCGGGAGAAAGAAGCCCGAGCGCGCCCCCCTGCTGGAGAGGGCCGACGGGGACCCGCCCGACGACCGGGAGCCACTCGAGACCGTCGACCTGAGGCCGAGGCTCTCCCCGGCCGAGAAGGGCTCGCGGTTTTTTTTCCTGCTCTGCGCCGTCCTGGCCATGGGCCAGATGCTGCTGATCATGGTCTTTCTGTTCGGGGAGGCCGTCGGGCTGTTCCTGGAGCAGGCGGGCTCCCCCCGGGTGGCCCTGGGGTCCTTTCTGTTCGGCACCGACTGGTACCCGACCTATCCCGAGCCCGCCTTCGGGTCGTTCGCCCTGGTCGCGGGGTCCCTGGCGGTGACCTTCGTCTCGACCTTGCTGGCCGGTCCGCTGGGCCTGGGTCTGGCCGTCTTTCTCTCGTGTCTGGCCGGGCGCAGGACGCGCGAGTGGGTCAAGCCAGCCGTGGAGCTTCTGGCCTCCATCCCCTCGGTGGTCCTGGGCCTGGTGGGCATGATGGTGGTGGCGCCGTTCCTGCAAGAGACTCTGAATCTGCCCACCGGCCTGAACTTGTTGAACTCGTCGCTGATCCTGGCCGTCATGGCCACCCCCACCATCGCCTCGCTGGGGGAGGACGCCTTGTCCGCCGTGCCCCGGGACATCCAGGACGCCTCCTACGCCCTGGGGGCCACCCGCTGGGAGACCGTCTGGCGGGTGACCATGCCGGCGGCTCTGGGGGGGCTGTCCACCGCGGTGATCCTGGGCCTGGGGCGCTCTTTGGGCGAGACCGTCGTCGTCCTGATGGTGGCGGGCGGCGCCGCCCAGATCCCCGGCTCTTTGTTTGACTCCGTCCGGCCCCTCACCTCGACCCTGGCCGCCGAGATGGGGGAGACGGCCATCGGCAGCAGCCACTACCAGGCCCTGTTCGCCCTGGGCGTGGTCCTGTTCTTCATGACCCTGGCTTTCAACCTGCTGGCCTGGCATTTGAGCCGCCGCTGGCGGACGGGCCGCTGAGGCCGGGGCGCCCGGCCCCCCCGTTGTCGGGGGCCGTCTCAAGCCCCGGCGCGCGGGCGCGATGTTTTCGGGGACTTGTCTCAAGCCCCGGCGCGCGGGCGAGATGTTTTCGGGGACTTGTCTCAAGCCCCAAGTTTTCGGACCCAAGTCTCAAGCCGCGAGTTTCAAGCCCCGGGCGTCGGGCGCCGGGTCCCGCGGCCGGACAGGAGGGCGCATGTTTCTGACCGGATACGGCAAGGCCGCCAGAAAGAGGCGGGACAGGCTGGCGACCGTCGTGATCGCCTCCCTGGCCGGCTTCGTCCTCCTGGTGCTGGCGTCGCTGATGACCTACATCTTCGTCCAGGGGGTCTCGGCCGTCAGCTGGGAGTTTCTCTCCGAGTTCCCCAGGCATGCCATGACCGAGGGGGGAATCTTCCCGGCCATCGTGGGCACCGTTTATCTGGCCGTGGGCTCCATGTGCATTTCCATCCCCCTGGGCTTCGGGGCGGCCATCTACCTGGCCGAGTACGCCAAGCCGGGGGCCCTGGTCTCGGCGGTGCGCCTGGGCGTGGCCAATCTGGCCGGGGTGCCCTCGGTGGTCTTCGGCCTGTTCGGGCTGTCTTTGTTCGTGACGACCTTCGGCTTCGGCAGGTCGCTGTTGTCCGGCTGCCTCACTTTGGGGCTTCTGACTCTGCCCACGGTGACGGCCGCCGCCGAGGAGGCCATCAGGCAGACCCCGGCCTCTTTTCGGGAGGCGGCCCTGGCCCTGGGCGCCAGCCGCTGGCAGGCGGTCAGACAGGTGATCCTGCCGGCCGCGCTGCCGGGCATGCTCACCGGGGGCATTCTGGCCCTGGGGCGGGCGGCGGGCGAGACGGCCCCCATCAGCCTGACCTCGGCCACGGCCTACAGCCCGGCCCTGCCCGACTCCCCGTTCAACGAGGCCATGGCGCTGACCACCCATATCTACAACCTGGCCACCAACGGGTCGGACATCGCCGCCACCAGGCCCCAGCAGTTCGGGACCAGCCTGGTGCTGGTGACGCTGGTGCTGGGGCTGTCCTTGTTCGCCCTGGTCATCAGGGCCAGATTGCGCAGGAGCCGCAGATGGTGACGACTGAGGAAGGCGGAGGGAAGGGGGCGCCCTCCCCCGAGTTTCGGGACGCCTGGGACGCCAGGGACTCCTTCGAGACCCCCGGGGAGGAGGAGCCGAAGGCTGTCATCAAGGCCGACAGGATCTCCTTTTTCTACGGGGCCTTCCAGGCTCTGAGGAACATCAGCCTGGAGATCATGGCCGACGAGGTGACGGCCTTCATCGGGCCCTCGGGCTGCGGGAAGTCGACTTTTTTAAAATTGTTGAACCGCATGCACGACTTCGTGCCCGGGGCCAGGCTCGCGGGCGAGGTGCTGGTCTCGGGGCAGTCCGTCTACGGGCCGGACGCCGACCCGGTGGACATCAGGCGCCGGGTGGGCATGGTCTTTCAAAGACCCAACCCCTTCCCCAAGTCCATCTACGACAACATCTGCTACGGCCCCAGGCTGGTGGGCGTCAGAAAGAAGGCGGAGCTCGACGTGGTGGTCGAGCGGGCCCTGCGCGCCGCGGCCCTTTGGGACGACGTCAAGGACGTTCTGACCAAGTCCGCGCTGGAGCTCTCCGGCGGGCAGCAGCAGAGGGTCTGCATCGCCCGGGCCCTGGCCCTGGAGCCGGACATCCTGCTGATGGACGAGCCCACCTCGGCTTTGGACCCCATCGCCACCTCCAAGGTCGAGGACTGGATCAGAAGCTCGGGCATGACCATCGTCATCGTCACCCACAACATGCAGCAGGCCGCCCGCATCTCGGACCGCACGGCCTTCTTCTACATGGGCGAGCTCGTCGAGTTCGGACCCACCCTGGAGCTCTTCACCAGCCCCAGGGAGCGGCGCACCGAGAATTACATCACCGGCCGCTTCGGCTGAGGGCGGCCTCCGGGCCCGGACGGAGGAATTTGGCCGCCTTTTTTCGGGCGAACCGGCCGCGGGGGACGGAAATTAACCCGCCTCTTTTCGGGCGGGCGGCGGAGTATCGGAGTCGTCCCCAGGCGGCCCCCGCCGCTTCGGGGAGTCATTTTTGGGGGAGTCATTTTTGGGGGAGTCATTTTTCGGGGAGTCATTTTTGGGGGAGTCATTTTTTGCGGCGTCATTTTAGGGGGGCCTCTTTCGGGCGTTCCGGGAAGTTCAGACTAGGCTTTTTGACCCGCCGGACATGGGGCGCGGGGGAAAGAGAGGAGGGTGGATCATGGTCATGGGTTCGTTCATACAGGAGCTGACCAAACTTAGAGAAAGCCTGGTCGCCATGGGCTACGCGGTCAGCGACATGCTGGTCGACGCCGTCGCCGCCCTGAACGCGGGCGACGAGGAGCAGGCCAGGCTGATCATCGCCAGGGACAAGGCCATCAACGCCATGGAGAACAACATCGTCGACCGGGCCATCAACCTGATCGCCACCAACCAGCCGGTGGCGGGGGACTTGAGGTTTCTGGCCTCGAGCCTGCGCCTGGCCACGGAGCTGGAGAGGATGGGGGACCTGGGCTCCAACATCGCCAGACGGACCCTGAGCCTGGCCCGGCTGGGCCGGGAAGGGGCCGCCGCCGACAACTTCCCGGAAAACATCAAGACCATGTGCGTCAAAACCATCGACATGCTCAAGCAGTCCCTGTCCGCCTTCGAGGACCGGGACCCGGAGCGGGCCGACCAGGTCCTGGCCCTGGACGACGCCATCGACGACCTCAACCGCCAGGTCAGGGCCGACATTCTGTCCATCGTCTTCCAGGACGGCCGCAAGGTGGCCTGGGGCCTCGAGATCATCAACACGGCCAGCCATTTCGAGCGTCTGGGGGACCACGCCACCAATCTGGCCGAGGAGACGATCTTCATGGCCAGGGGGAAAAACGTCCGCCACCATCATTTCTAAGGCGGGGCGCCGGGGCTGGGCGACGCCCGGCCGGAGTCGCGGGCCAGCGGACGGCGCGGCCCGGCGACACGAGGCCGGCGACGACGACCCGCCGCCCTGGCCGCCGCCTAAAAAAGAGGAGCGGACGACAAAGGGGCCCGAAGGGAATGTTCGGGCCCCTTTATTTTTTGGCCGGGGAAACTCCGTCCGCCAGGATGGCGTCCCCCTCCCCGTCTCCTTTCTCCGGCCCCCGCTCCCTCCCTCCCCCTGTCTCCTTTTTTCAACGCCCGCTTCCTCCTCCGACTTCCTCCTCCCGTTTCCGGTTTTCATGTCTTCGTCGGCCTTGTTTCGGACATCCGTCAAGTCCGCAAATATTCTCGTCAAAAAAATCCGGCTGAAAAGTACAATTCACAGGACGCCGCCTATATTTTTGAACGACGACCTCAAAACAGTTTAAGCGCGTGAATATATTTTGCCGTATTTTCGGAGACTTCCATGCTTGGACGGTCGGGGGGCCGGCGACGGGGGGGCTGGACGCCCGGCCGGGCGGGGCCGAAGCCAAACGCGGCCGGGGTCAAAAGGAGTCGGGGTAAAACGGAGGCCGGGCTAAAAGGAGGCGAGGCTGGACGAGGACGGGAGCTTCAGGAAAATTTCTTCTTCTTCTTTGTTGTTTTTGTCGTCGTCGAAAACGTCGTCACGGGCGGAGGCGTCGTTCGAGGCGGAAATTTACGAGTTCGGGGTCTTGTCCGGGGCGGGTTTCAAGGGGCGCCCGGCGAGGTCGACGTTCAGTTTCCTGAGGGTTCTTCGGACGCTCGCGCGCGGGAGCTTGCGCGGGGGGAGACCCGGCTCGTCGACCCTGTCGGACGGCAGGCATGCCGACCACCGCGGCTCGCCGCGGGGCGGGGGCGCGCCGGCCGGCTCGGCCGGCTTCATTTTGTCGGACGGAAAAATGAAAATCCGGGGAGACGCGCGGGCCCGGGCGCCGACGATTTGGGAGGGCTCAGGGGCGGGGCGTCTCCAGGAGGAAGCTCACCCACCTGTCGGAGCGCGCGCGGTCCATGATTTTAAACGAGACGCCGGCGCCGAGCCCCTCCAAAAACGTCTCGCCCTCCTCCGGCAGCAGCCCCGAGACAATCAGGTGCCCGCGGCCGGCGAAGGCCCCGAGAGCC
>JAISET010000249.1 GCA_031264015.1 Deltaproteobacteria bacterium
TTCCAAAGTCCGGAGGGCGACGCCTTCGTCAGGTCGCTGGCCCCGTTTTTCGAGCGGCAGGTCAGGCTCAAACCCAAGGCCACCCGCAGCAAAAGCCAGGAACTGTTCGTCCTCGGGACGGGATTTAAGGGGCGGGAGCCGTCCGAGGATTAATCTTGCGGAGAAAGTGTCGGCCGACGTCGACTCCCCGGCGGCCGAGGAACAGACGGCCCTCTCGGACTTCATCATGGTCGGCACCGACAACGCCGCCAGCCGCCACCGCGTCCAGAAGATCTCCTTAAAGTACGGCGCGCCCTTAATTTCGGCCGGGGTCAACATCACGGTGGCCAAAGACGAGGATGGCGGCCGCCTCCTGGTCGACCGCAGCGGGGAGGTCATCGCCATTCGGCTCGGTGACGGCTACCGCCTTAATTGTCTGGGCCGCATCAGGCAGGCCGACATGGCCTGCGAGAGCCATCCCGAACCCGAGGTCAGGAAGAAGACTCTCGCCCTCGGCCACGTCGGCGGGGCGCTGGTCCGGGAGCCCGCCGTCAAGACGTTGAACGCCATGGTCGCCGCCCTCGCCGTGGAGAGCCTGGTCAACCAGTACGACGAGAACATGGTCCGCGAGCCCGTCGTCGTCGTGGAAAGTCACGACGGGGCCCGCATGTGTCCGGACAAAAGCACCTTCGCCATGCTCGAGACGGGCTGCGCCAGCTGCCTCTGAAAAAAACAAACCGCCCGTCAGGTCCGGTTCGGGAGGGGGTCTTCCCCCTTTCCGGATCCGGCGCGACGGGCGGCCATAAGGCGGTTTAACTTTTCTCTTCGCTTGCTCCGTTCTCTTCTCAGCCTGCTCCGTCTTCCTCCCCGCCCGCTCCGTCTTCCTCCCCGCCTGTCCGTCTTCCTCCCCGCCCGTCTTCCTCCCCGCCCGCTCCGTCTTTTTATCCGCTTGTCCGACCAGACCGGGGCCGCCGGCGCGTCAGGCCGTCTCGGAGGCCGTCCCGGCCAGCGGCTTGTTCTTCCTCTCCGAGGGCGGATGGAAGACGAAATAGTAGACTAGATAAAAGCAGAGAAATATTATGCAGTTGACCGTGGCCCCTAGGAAGGCGGCCCGGTAGGTGGCGGCCCGCTCGCAGACGACGCCCAGGAAGATGGAGCCGACTCCCATGCCCACGTCGAAGGCGTTGAAGAGCGAGGAGGCCACCGCGGTCCTCTGGTGGGGCTGGACCGAGTTGAAGGCCAGGGCCTGGACGTTCGGGAAGATGGCCCCGGTGGAGATGCCCCAGCAGACGGCCGAGAGGGCCAGCAGACCCATGTCCCGGACGTGGGGGATCAGGGTCACGGCCGCGAGCATGGAGAAGATGGCCGGGCCGACGACGACCCTGTGGCCGTGCCGGTCCTGGACGCGCCCGGCGAAGACCCGCGAGACGAGGATGCCGATGGTGGTCAGGCCGAAGAACCAGCCGGTGTAGGGGAGGCCGGCCTCCTTGAAGTAGAGGGCCAGGTAGATGGCCACGGCGCTGATGGAGATGCCCGTCATGAACATCAGGGCCGAGGGGGCCCAGACCAGGCGGCTGAAAAAGACCAGCCTGGGCTTGGGCTGGCCCGCGGGCGGGGCGGGCAGGGCCAGGTCGGGCATGCGCATGGTCCAGAGGAGGCCGCAGATATAGAAGCCGGTCACGGTGGAGAACAAGACCAGATAGCCGAAGCCGTCCCTGAGCCAGATGCCGAAAGACGGGCCCACGGCCAGGGTCAGGATGGTGCCCAGCCCGAGAAAGCCCATGCCCTGGGCCATCCTGGAGGTCGGCACCGTCTGGGCGGCCAGGGCCATCAGGACCGTGGAGGTGACGCCGAAGCCCAGGCCGTGAAAAAAGCGGGCCAGGCTGGCCGAGACCGCCCCGTGGGCGAAATAGTAGCCGAAGACGGCGAGGCCGGCCACCAAAAGACCCAGGCGCACTATGACGAAGGGGCGCAGCAGCAGCACCAGCCGGGGCGCCAGCATGCGCATAATGATGGCGGCCAGGGTGAAGAAGCTGAAAATCCGGCCGATGGCGTCCCGGGAGTGCCCGTGATCCTCGAGGTAGACCGTCAAAGTCGGCAGCAAAACGTCGAAGCCCAGGAAAATAAAAATGTTCAGACAGATGAAGGCTATGAAGCCGCGGGTCCACAGCTTCTCGCCGCCCTGGTCCCCGGAGTAATAGTAGTCCCGGTCCTTGTCCCGGCTCTGGTCCCGGTCATTGTCCCGGCCCTGGTCCTGGCTCATGTTTTTTCCCCGCGCCCCGGGCGACCGTCTGCCAGCCCGGGCGGCAGCCAAAAAGCCGCCCCGCCCCGGGCCCCGGGGGGCCTGGCTTGCGGAGGGGGACGCCCCCGGGACTGTCTCTCGGGGGCGGCCCCCTCCCGCAACCAAAACCGCGTCGGGCGGGTCGGGAGCAGGCAGGCTGGCTGGCTTGAAGAGAGGCCCGGCGGCCGAGGCCTCCGGGCCTGGAAGGAGAAAGAAGGAAATTTTCTCGTCGGGGCGGCCCGCGTCGCCGTCCGGCCGTCGCTGTCCGGTCGCTCCCGTCCGGCCGCCATTGTCTCCCGCGGGAGACCCGGGGCCCCGGGCGGGTCGAACCCGCCGGGCCCTCATGGCGACGGCGGCTACAATAGCCCAACGGCGGGCAATAGTCAATCGGCGGGGAATAGTCAATCGGCGGGGAATAATCGCTATGGCGAGTCTTTGCAAAGAACGCTAATTATTGCATGGTTCCGCAGGTCTGGCTCTAAATCAGGGTGTGGAACGGCGAAGGGGCGGTTGACCTTCTCCACAAACAATATCCCGATTAAACTTGCGAGGGGCCTAAGGGCCGGATGTTCGGACTAGGTAAAGGCGCGATTTATACAAATATGAGAACGACGACTAGCCGGAGGCCGACACATTGGCGCCTCCCGCCCGTCTCGCTCGCCCGCGGCGACAATTTGAGCCGGGAAGCCCGGCCGTGGCCGGCCCCGATCTGCCCCTGACCGCCGCCCCTC
>JAISET010000106.1 GCA_031264015.1 Deltaproteobacteria bacterium
GCCAGCGGGGACGGGGGGATTGTCGGCTGGCGGCAGATCTGTCAAGACGAGGGGAGGGAGCGGATGACGGCCTCGACTTCCTTTTTGCTAAAGCGAAGTCTCTGAGCAATATCATCCGCGGGCATCCCGATTTTGTGAAGTGGTTCGATAGCGGCAATCTTCAATTTCCTGTTCTCCTCTTTCTGTCTGAGCAGCTTCCTGCTCTCCTCCTCTTTCTGTCTGAGCAGCTTCCTGCTCTCCTCCTCTTTTTGTCTGATCGTCAGACCTAGCTTCCTGTTCAATTCCTTAATCTCGGCTAGTTCGGCGAATGTGGCATCCCACTCGCCGCCGGAGAGATTATTTATAAATTGTTGCAGTTCTTCCACCGTGAGCCTCCACTGTAGCAGATCTTCTATAAAATCTTTTTTTAAAAAATGCAAGCTGGCAACGCTTGCATAGGCTATCACATCATTAGCACCGGGGAGATTTTTAACTTCTTTTGAGGTTACCAACCGGAGGCATTTCTCACAAAAATCTTTCCGGTATTGTTCTTGTTTTTCTTTTTCTTTTTCTTCGTCGCCCTTCAGTTTCATGAAAGGAGCCAGACCAAATTTTAATACATTTTCAGGTTTTTTGAAAGTATTTTTTTCATCGCTTTCCAGCTCTCTAACAATTTCGTCTAAAACATCGTCACCGCAGTAGTCTAATTCCTTTATCCATTTCACTTCAGGAATGAATGGCACGAGTCCTGTAGTTGGGCAATTAGGAAAGGTAGGATATTTTTCTTGTCCAGTATGGAGAATACAAAGTCTTATTAGAGGATAAGAATTGTAATTAGACTCTTTAGCATAATGTTGAGCAACTCCCCAAGCGTAATTAATATAACGGAAATAATTCTCCCTTTTTGATGTGCTATCTATTTCAAAAATTAAAAGAGAGCCATCTGATAAACTAAAAAGTCTATCTAAATGTATAGTGCGAGCCTCAATAAGTGAGAAAGATGTATCAACTTTACCTGTTAATATAATATTATTGTTATCTTTATCTGTAAATTGTTTCGTAAGATCTAAAAAATCAAGAAATGATGTCATATAATTTGATGTAAGATTTCTTAATAGAGTATCATGATTATGATGACTAAATTTAGAGATTAAATTGATATTTTCTATCTGTTTTTGTTCAGACATTATAAATCCTAAAATAAAAAAGAAAAATATGAATGATATGTTATTTATATGAAATATTAGTTTAAACTAATACTTTATTATATAATAAAATTGGTATACAGCTTAAAAAATTATATTGTTGGTTTGTTTGTTTGTTTGTATCTCATAGAATTAGATTTTCAGCAAAAAAGAATTTGGAAAATCATGGGCGCTACAAGGAGTATCAGTACTATTTGTCTAAAAGGCACCCGCTTTAGAAAAATATGAAACTAACTGATTAAAGTCATTGAGCTGTTTAATTTAAGTCGTCGAAAAGACGGCCTGTTCAGGTCTGCTTGGAAGCGCGTGAAATGTTCAAATTCAAGATGTCTGTGAATTAATAAAAAAAACGATGCGGTGTGTACGTTTTTAAACGTTTTGTCCGGCGGCTAAAAACCCGTCAGATAATGATTAATTATCACAAGAAATAATTGGTTTGTCAAGTAAATGTGAAAATAATTTTATCCTTAAAAAGTAAATACTTATGTGAATCAGAAAAAATTTTCAAAAAAAATATGATTTTCAAAATGCCCAAAAATAAGAAGATTTTTGAAAAACCAGCGTCGTCGTATAGTGGAAAAATCCAATAGAAAAGAGTAAAAAATATTACACAAGAAAAAAAAATCGAAAAATGTTTTTGAATTACGGTAGAAGATAACTGTCTGACAGCAGACATACTTGTTAACTGTTCCGAAGAATAAGGTAGGTGGGTCTGGCTAAGTCTATGGAAATCTTCTTTTACCAAGCCGACGAATATCGTCGGCCCCGAGCGGGAGGTGGAGCTCAGGGAGCGGTGCCTGAAGTATTCCGAGGTCAAAAATGATCAAATTGAAGACTTGTCCGAAAAAGGCAAGAAGACCTATGAGTATTTGCTAAACATCGGCCAGGACAGGGTCGTCAAGGACGGGCCCTTGAGTGAAGCCTTCAAGGCTATGATTATAGACAAGAATCAATGCCAGGACCAGGGTCAGGGTCAGGGTCAGGGCGGGGGCCAGGAGCAGGGCCAGTACCTGAGTAAAAATAATACAGAAGACTTACAAAATAGCAACTTAGAGTTTTCAGTAACAGATAAGACTCTCAGTACTCAGCATATTAAAAGAGTAGTTTTTTTTCTACATGTAATATTCGCTAATTTTGCGCAGTTACAGGAAAATTTGATTGTATAATAGAAGAAAAGTTTTGCAAAATAATCATGGACGTTAAAGGATACGCAAAATCGATGTGGACTAAATGAAAAGGAATCATTTTGGGACGGGCTTCAGCCACGTAGCTAGAAACATTTTTTTTAAAGTCAAGGTTTTTTTTTGTGGAGCAATGTTAAGACAAAAAAACCGAAGAGCGCCTATTTACACGACGCTCTTCGGCTTGGCATGGGTCGTTCGAGTGTTCGAAGGCTATTTTGTGGAAAGGTTGCTTTGAATTAACTTCCAACAGCCTTAAACAGTCAAATTATACCTTAGGGCGTGGAAGAAGCTTGGCTTGTTCCAGAAAAGACTTAACATCCCGCTCTCTTTCTATGAACATGCAATGAATTCCCGCGATTCCTTTCATGTTCTTCAATTCTTCGACCATCTCAAGGGCCATTTTGTCACCCTCCTCGGACTGCTTTTCTTTGGGCACTCCCTTCAGGCGGTCGATGCAGGCGTCGGGCACGATGATCCCGGGGACGTTGTTCTTCATGTACCTGGCCATGCCCAGGCTCTTGAGCGGGGTGATGCCGGCCAGGAAGTAGGCCTTTTCGGTCAGCCCCATGTCCACGGCCTGGGCCATGAACTTGCGGAACCTGACCATGTCGTAGATGCACTGGCTCTGCAGGAAGTCGACGCCCGCCTCCACCTTCTTGGCCACCCTGTGGACGCGGTAGTCCTCGGGGTCGGCGAAGGGGTTGAAGGCGGCGCCGATGAAGAGCTTGGGCCTGCCCTCGGGGGGAAGCTCCTGCCCGGAGAGCAGACGGCCGTCGTCCCGCATCAGCTTGACCATCTGGATCAAGTTGATGGAGTCGAGGTCGAAGACGTTCTTGCTCTGGGGATGGTCGCCGAACTTCTGATGGTCGCCGGAGAGACACAGCAAGTTGTTGATGCCCAGGGCTGCGGCGCCCAACAAATCCGACTGCAAGGCGATTCTATTGCGGTCGCGACAAACCGCCTGCATATTCGCTTCCAGTCCGGCTTTCTGAGAAAGCAGACCGGCGGCCAGCGACGACATACGGACAACGGCGGTCTGATTGTCGGTAATGTTGACAGAGTCGACGTTTCCGACGAGGAATTTGGCCTTCTCTTCAACCTCGTGCGCGCTGCAGTGGCGGGGGGGACCCAGTTCTCCGGTCACGGCGAAGGCCCCCGAGGCCAGAACTTTCTCCAGATTGCTGTTGGTTTTGATTTCCCTCGTCATTTAACCAGCTCCTCCCTGACGATTTTGCGAGGTCCGCCGTCGCGGCTCGTGGACCAGTCCTTGATTGGTTGAATGGGAGCGAAATCCTCGAGGCGGTCCTCCTCCATGACCTTGGTGGTGATGAGGTGCCAGATGCACTCGACCTCTTTGGAGATCTCGCACACGCCTTCCGACGAGCCGCCGCAGGGGCCGTTCATCAGGCTCTTGGAGCAGCGGGTGATGGGGCACATGCCGCCGAATTTGTGGATGATGCAGTTGCCGCAGGCCTGGCAGTGCTCGGCCCAGATCCCGTGGGCCAGCGCCCCGCCGATGAAGCAGGTGTTCAGGGAGGGGTAGAACTTCTCCTTGGGATAGCGGCGGGAGAGGAACTGCGGGCCGACAGAGCAGGCCATGGAGAGGATGGCGTCGTACTTCTTCTCCACCAGCTCGGCGAGCTCGTCGACGTACTCGGGGTCGCACTGGCGCTCCAGGGTGAACTCGTCGACGGTCAGGTCGCGCCCCTCCTTCTGGGCGTCCAGACGCAGCAGGGAGGCCAAGATTCCCACCTCCTTGGTCCCGCCGGCGTTACACACGGTCACGCAGCCCCGGCAGCCCACCAGAAGCACTTTTGTCTTGCCCTCGACAAAGCCCTTGATTTCATCAATGGGCTTTCTTTCAGCGATTATCATATCAATGTCTCCACTTCCGGGACTGGGACCCTAGGCCGCCAGTTTCTTTTTCATGGGGCTGGGCCCCAAGTGGATGATGGTGGCCGAGAACTCGTTGACGATCTCGGCGAACCTGGGCCCCTGGGAGGCCGAAAGGTTGTACATGGCCAGGCGCCCGGGCTCCAACCCGACCTGCTCGATCTGCTTCTGCAGGTAGGCGACCCTCTTCTTGGCCCTGATGTTGCCGTCCAAAAAGTGGCAGTTGCCCTCGAGGCACCCGGCCACGTAGACTCCGTCCGCTCCGGCCTCGAAGGCCTTCAGAGCCAGAATGACGTCGAAGCGGCCGGTGCAGGGAATCAGGATGATCTCCACGTTGGAGGGGTACTGCAGGCGCATTGACCCGGCCATGTCGGCGGCGCTGTAGGCGCAGTACTGGCAGCAAAAGGCGATTATTTTCGGTTCAAAGTCTTCACTCATTACGTCGGCTCCTAGTTGCGATCGGTATAGGCGAACCGTCCGATTCTTGGAATTTTTCTGTATATGTTCATCCCCCCCGGCGGCGGTGGCGCCGGGGGGGAGAGATTACTCGGTCAGGCCTCGGCGGCCTGAGGTTCCTCAACCATGGCCGAAATCTTGGCCAGGAGCTGGTCGTCGGTGAAGAACTGGAGCTTGATGGCCTTGCCGGGGCACTCGGAGACGCAGACTCCGCAGCCCTGGCAGATGGCCGGCTCCATGTAGGCGTGGCCGCGCAGGGCCGCGTCCTCCTCGTTGCGGACGATCTTGGGCACCGAGACCGGGCAGGCCCGGCAGCAGGTGCAGCAGACCGCGCACTTCTCGGGATTGACCACGGCCACCACGCCGCCCACCATGATGTGCGGCTTGGCCAGGATGGTCACCGCCCTGGCGGCGGAGGCCTTGGCCTGGGCGATGGTCTCCTCCAGGGGCTTGGGATAGTGGGCCAGACCCGCCAGGTACTGGCCGTGGGTGGCCAGGTCGACGGGCATGAGCTTCATGTGGGCCTCGAGCAGGAAGCCCTCGGCGGTCAGCTGGCCCTTGAAGACCTCGACGATCTCCTCCCTCATGGGGGTGGGGTCGATGCCGGAGGCCAGGGTCAGGTAGTCGGCGTCGATGGCCAGGGGGCGCTTGAGGACGTGGTCGCGGACCGTGATCCTCAGACGGCCGCCCGCCTCCGCGACCTCGGGGTAGGAGTCGGTGTCGTAGCGGATGAAGCGGACGCCCCTGCTGCGGGCCTCAAGGTAGAGCTGCTCCCTGAAGCCGTAGGCGCGCACGTCGCGGTAGAGAATATAGATGACCGCGCTGGGGTTGCGGTCCAGAATGGTCAGCGCGCTCTCTATGGAGTGGGTGCAGCAGATCTTCGAGCAGTAGGGCCTGTCGGGCTCCCTGGACTCGACGCACTGGATGAAGGTGAAGACCTGGTCGGGCTTCCTGATGGCGGCGTCGTCGCTGGCCAGCAGCTCGTCCATGTCCAGAGAGAGGATGACGCGCTTGTTCTCGCCGTACAGGTAGCTCTTGGGCTGGTGGGCGTGCCCGCCGGCCGCCAGGACCGTCACGCCGTGCTTGATGGTGAACTCCCCGTCGGGACCCTCGCAGACCGTCTCGAAGTTGCCCATGAAGCCGGAGGAGCTCTTGGGCGCGGTGTTCTTGTAGATCGTCACCAGCTTGTTGTCCTCGACCTGCTTGATGAGATCCTTAATATAGCCGCGGACGTCCTTCTCGCGGGAGAAGATCTTGTGGGCGTTGCCGCCGAGGGTGTCGGAGCGCTCCAGCAGATGGACCGGGAAGCCCAGCTCGGCGATGGACAGGGCGGAGTTGAGACCGGCCGCGCCGGCGCCGACCACCAGCGCCTCGCGGGTCAGATCCATCTTGGTCTGGTACATCGGCTCGAGCAGGGCGGCCTTGGCCACCGCGCCGCGGACGAGGTCCTTGGCCTTGTGGGTGGCCTTCTCGGGCTCCCTCTGATGGACCCAGGAATCCTGGTCGCGAATGTTGGCCATCTCGAACAGGTACTTGTTGAGCCCGGCCTGGGCCAGGGTCTCCCTGAACATCACCTCGTGGGTTCTGGGCGAGCACGAGGCCACCACCACGCGGTTGAGCTTGTGCTCGATGATGGCGTCCTTGATCTTGGTCTGGGTGTCCGAGGAGCAGGTGAAAAGGTTGTTCTCGCACAGCTCCACGAAGGGGAGGTTTCTGGCGTACTCCACCACCTCCGGCACGTTGACCACGGAGGCGATGTTGATGCCGCAGTGGCAGATGAAGACGCCGATGCGGGGCACCTCGCCCTTGATGTCCCTTTCCTCGGGATAGCTGCGGGACTTGGTCCTGGTGAAGCGGGCGTCCACGATGTCGCGTCCGGCGGCGGCCGCGGTCGCGGAGGACTCCATGACGGTGGTCGGGATGTCCTTGGGCTCGTTGACCGCCCCGCAGGCGTAGACGCCGGGCCTGGTGGAGGAGACCGGGGTCAGCGGGTGGGTCTTGACGAACCCGTCGTCGTTGAGCTCGATGTTCAAGCCCTTGGCCAGCTCGGGCAGTCCGGCGGACGCCGTCAGACCGACGGAAAGAACGACCAGGTCGAAGATCTCCGACTTGCGGTTGCCCTGATCGTCTATGTATTCCAGAGCGACGTCGCCGTTGATTTGCGGCGTCAGAGTGTGAATGCGTGAGCGTACAAAGCGAACGCCAGCGTCTTTAGCCCTGTTATAATATTTTTCGTAATCTTTTCCGTATGACCTCATGTCCATAAAAAATATACTTGCTTCAAGTTGGCCTCCTGCATGCTCCTTAGCAATGTAGGCCTCCTTCATTGCATACATACAGCAGACTGCGGAGCAGTAACGCTTGTCGCAGCGGTTGATGTCGCGGGACCCCACGCACTGCAGCCAGGCGATCTTCTTGGGCTCCTTGTGGTCCCCGGGGCGGATCATGTGCCCCTGGAACGGTCCGGAAGCCGAGAGAATGCGCTCGAACTCCATGCTGGTCACGACGTTCGGCCACTGGCTGTAGCGGTACGTCTCCGAGTTGGCCGGGTCGAACAGGTCGAAGCCGGTGGCCACGACCACGGCGCCGACGTCAAGCTCGATGATCTCGGGCTCCTGGGCGTGGGTGGCCAGGGTCAGGGCCCCGGGCAGGCAGGCCTTGACGCAGCGGTAGCACTGGCAGCAGGCGCCGCAGGAGATGCAGCGGGCCGCCTCCTTGACGCCGACGTCCTCGGGCAGGCCCAGCTCGAATTCCTCGAAGTCCTTGGCCCGCTCGGCGGCGGCTCTGACGGGCATGTGGGCCCGGGCGATCTTGGGCTCGTGGAGAGGAACCTCGCGGTAGTTCTCCTTGCCGGTGAAAGTCATGGGCTTGCGGCCCTCGGCCATGTCCTGCCCGGTCAGATAACGGGCGATGGAGATGGCCGCCTCCTTGCCGGCGGCGATGGCGTCGATGGCCAGGGCGGGGCCGATTTGAATGTCCCCGCCGGAGAAGACGCCCGGACGGCCGGTGGCCAGGGTGATCGGGTCGGCCTTGATGGTGGCGTTGCGGTTGATCTCGATGCCCTCGTGATCCTTGACGGACTCGCTGGAGGGCACCTGGCCGGTGGCGGCGATGACCAGGTCGTACTCGACCTTCAGGACGTCGTTGGGATTGTCGGTCAGCTTGGCCCGGCGGTTGTCGGGGTCGCCGTCGACGGTGACCGCGGTCAGGTAGGCCACGACCTTGTCGCCCTTGGCCTCGAACTTCTGCGGGGAGCGCAGGGTGACCAGGTTCATGCCCTCGTCGATGCCCTCGTCGACCTCCCAGTGCCAGGCGGGCATGGCGCCCTTGCCGCGGCGGTAGGCCAGGGTCACCTGGGCGCCCAGGCGGATGGCGGAGCGGGCGGCGTCCATGGCCACGTTGCCGCCGCCCAGGACGAGAATTTTCTTGCCCTTGTAGTCGGGCCGCTCGCCGAGGTTGACGTCCCGCAGAAACTTGACGCCGGAAATGACGCCGGGCAGCTCCTCGCCGGGCACGTTGAGCTTGGCGTTGTTGTGGGCGCCCATGGCCAGGAAGACCGCCTTGAACCCGTCGTTGAACAGGCCGTCGATGGTGATGTCCCTGCCCAGGGCCGTGTTGTACTTGATCTCCGCGCCGGAGAACTCCTGGATGAAGTCGATCTCGGCCTGGATGACCTCCGGGGGCAGACGATAGTCGGGGATGCCGAGCCTCATGGCCCCGCCGCCCACCGGCGCCGCCTCGTAGACGACGCTCTTGACGCCGCGGCGGGCCAGGTGGTAGCAGGCCGCCAGACCGGCCGGTCCGGCGCCGATGATGGCCACCTTGCCCTCCTTGGGCTCCTCGATGGTGAACGTGGCCCCGGCCTCCTTGAGGTCGCCCTTGTCGGCCACCATGCGCTTGATGTCGCGGATGGCCAGCGGCGCCTCCATCTGGCGGCGGCGGCACTCCGTCTCGCAGGGGTGCGCGCAGACCCGGCCCAGAGAGCCCGGCATGGGCAGGACGTCGAGGATCACCTCCAGGGCTTCCTGGAAGCGGCCCTTGGCGGCCAGGGAAACGTAGCCGTGGGCGTTGACATGGGCGGGACAGGTGACGACGCAGGGGCTGACGCCTTCCTTGGTGAGGGCGTAGGCGTTGGGATAGGCTTGGGCGTAGGACTTGTAGGTGACCGTGCGGGTGTTCTGGTTCATGTTGAACTCGAAGGGGAGATCAACGGGACAGACTTTGGCGCAGTCGCCGCAGGCGGTGCACTTGGCGGAGTCAATGTAGCGGGGGTTTTTCCGAATTCTGGCCTTGAAGTTGCCGGGCTGGCCTGAAATGTCAAGAACTTCAGCGCAATTCATCGTCTCGATGTTGATGTGTCCGCCGACGTCGTTCAACTTAGGCGAGATTATGCACATTGCGCAGTCGTTTGTTGGGAAGACCTTGTCAAGCTGAGCCATCCGGCCCCCGATGGCCGGGTTTTTTTCCACCAGGTGAACGAAGTAGCCCATCTCCGCCAAGTCAAGGGACGTCTGCATCCCGGCGATGCCGCCGCCTATGACAAGTACGGCACCTGATTTGTCAGTTTTGGTAGTCATGTTAATCTCACCTTCGAGTTGAGATGAGCCCGGCCTGGCTAGTGGGCCGGGTCTCGGTGTGAGCGTCCGACGCTCAAAACGGACGAAAACGACCCTGAAAGGCGCGCTTTCGTTCTAATTGGGAGGTGCCGTTCCCCTGGCGCCGGACGGGCGGCGGGAAAGAGCAGGCGTACGAAATTCAATGCGTTTCCTCAATGAGTCGCTCTGCCAGGAACGGCCCCCTTATTACTTTGACACCATTGTTGAGTTACGAACAAAGTTTAGTCCAAAAGGTATCATATGTCAATAAGATTTTTTGACGTATTTTTACCCCCGCCCCGGACGGGGGGAGGAATGGTCTGCTATAGCAAATTTATTAGAAAAATATAATAGTTGTCTATTTCAAACAGTGGCGGCTCGCTACCTTTTCCGATCCAAAACGGGACTTTTTGAGAATAAAATTCCAAAAAATAAATGACTTCAAGAGAGTTGAATGGGTGGCAAGTGGAAAAAAGAGGGGGGAAGGCGATGGTAGGGTAGGGAACAAATTAGCGTAAGAGTCAATTAAAATGCCTGCCGGAAGGCGACCGGCGTAAATTTTTTTTGACAAAGTCGGCGGCGGCGCCTCGGGGTCGGGCGGGCCGGGAGCCTTTTTTTACCGATGGTCGACCTGGCGCGAAAAATGCCTCGCGACTTTTATTTTTGTCGGCCCCCGCCAAATTAATAGCCGGCCGTCCGTCCTGTCGCCCGAGCGGCAGGCCGGCTTGGCGCGCAAATTGTGAGCGGGCTGGATTTTCCTAATGGACGGTCGCCCCGGAGGCGGCGTCGGCGGCCCTCGGTCTCGGAACGGCGCCCCCGGCTTTCTCGCGGCCTTGCGGGAAAATCGGCGGAACCGTCGGGTTGTCGCGCCGTCCGGCCGTCGGACCCCGGCTCCGTGGAGTTCCGACATCCCGGCGGACTCTAACCGGGTCGATTAAATTATAGGATGAAAAAAATTAGGACGATTTGACAGTCGGACTATTGGCGGCGCTTTCCGCGCCCGGGAGGCCGGGGCCGCTAAAAGTCATAATTCATGGTCACCCGGCCCTCGACGTAGCTTTCCAGGGGGGAGAGCTCGGCGGTCTCGGTGGAGCGCAGGTAGCTGGCGATCAGGCTGGACCCGTAGAGCTGGGTGGACAGCGACAAAGACGGGGAGAGCCTGAAAGTGCGCCAGACCTTGGCGTCCAGATAGGAGGAGGACGAGCCCAGGGCCGGGCGCAGGAGGCGGTCGGTCAGCAGATACCCGTCGGAGCCGTAGCGGTACAGGAAGCTGGCGTTGACCAGGGAGGGGTTCTGGTAGTTCAGGGCCAGGTAGGCGGCGACGCTGCGGGTGGCCCCGCCGTCGACGACCGCCAGCCGGTCGCGGTAGCGCACGAAGTTGAGCATGGCGGCGGCCTTGAAGTTCAGCCTGCCGACGTCATGCTGGAAGGAGAGCTCGAGGCCCTGCAGCTCCAGAAGCGACAGGTTGCGCCAGTACTCGTCGGGCGAGGTGCGGGAGTCGGCCGTGCTGGGACCAAGGGCGGGGGCGATCTCGCCCCTGTAAACGTTGAGGCCGACCGAGGAGCCCCAGTCCGGGCTCACATATTGGACGCCGAGCCTGGCCAGGCGGTACTCCGTCGGGTTGAGGGAGTAGGGGCGCGACCAGTCGGAGAGGCCGGAGAGCCGGTCCCTCCCGCGTCCGGAGAGCTGCGAGTTTTTAATGGACAAAGAGGCCCCCAGGGACCAGCTCGAGGAGAGCGGGTAGCCCGCCGCGAGGCCGAAGCTGAGGGAGGTGGGCTCGTGGGGCTCGTGGCCCATGACGGTGCCGGCGTTCTGGTAGGAGCCGAAGTCGTCGAACAGCTGGCGCTCGACGCCCAGGCTTCCCCGCAGGGAGAGATCGTCGCCGATCACGGCCGAGGCCGTGCCCTGGGCCAGCTGGACTTCGCGCCCCAGCTCGGGGGTGGCGGAGGAGGTCGAGAGGGCCAGGCCCGGGGGGGGCTCGGAGCCGGTCTCGGAGGGGGCCGGGGCGGCGGTCTGGTTGGTGCTCGGCCCGGACTGGAAGCCGTAGACGGAGAGCCACTCCTCGATGTTGTTGACCAAAAACTTCCGGTTTTCCAGGCTGGTCTCGGAGGACGGGGCGGCGGACCCGGCCTGCGGGTCGCCCGGAGCCGCGGAGCCCGACTGCCGGGGGTCGGACAGGGTCAGCCTGGGAAGCTCCGCCGCCAGGGCCACCGGATTGGCCACACTGATCGCCCGCCCCCTGTCCGGACCGGACGGGGAATCCAGCTGCGCCAGCGCCGCGGAACCGGCGGCCAACGAGAACATGGCGAACAAAAAGGGCGCGAACAAAAAATGTGAAAGTTTTTCGCCCATGTGGAGCACTTTAAGAACAGCCGGAACAAACCCCCGCGGGAAGGAAAAAAACGCCCCCCCCGCCGGGAGATCCGACGGAATAGGCGGGGCCGGAAACAAGCCCCGCTTCTGACAGTGAAAAAAACCTTTTGTCCGCGGCCTGTCAAGACTTCGGGGCGGCGAGTCGCAATCCGCCCGCCCGCCCGGAGACAAACCGTCGCCAAAATTATATGACCCCGTAACCGTTCTGTCAAGGATGTTTTAAATTGATTTGACCATGCTAATTATTGACTGTCAAATTAAAGAAAATATATTTTTATATGTCAAAACTAAATTTTATTAGTTTTTTATTTCTATTTATAATTTTAGACGTATTATAAATTTTATTTTTTATTATGTCGATCGACAGCTTGTCTTATAATAATATAGCGCATATTTTTCTCGTACAGTCCTTTAAAATTGCCCCCTCGACCCATGAAGATTCTTCCCCCGCCGTCCCCCGGCGACGTCGTCCAAGTTGAAATTGACGGGCGGACGTTTGACTGGCTGGCCGGCCTTCCGGCGCGGCGATGAATTTTTTTTGGTTGCAAGGTTAAAATTTGATAATTTTCTGTCTGCCGGCGAACTTTATGGTTAATGTGACCTATAGTGTCCATAATTTTGACGGACTCTTCATCAAATATGCAAATTGGCCGGCCGCTCCGGCCTTTTTTCGATCTTCGGCCGTCATGACGGGCCGCAGGCCTAAAATTTGACGGCTAAGCGACAACGTTCGGTTAGAAAACATTTAATAAGGACAGACGAACAACTGTATTTTTCCGACTGGCGCCCGCCGGGAATCTGTCAGTCTTGAAAAGCGCCGCGACGGCAATTCGGACGAAAAAAAGTCCGGACAAACGAATGTTCGGGCCTCATACTTTTTAAGGGAATCTTATCACCTAAAGATTGTTTTGGCAGCTCTAAAATTAGCGGCAAACTGTCTTGAGGACCACATATATGTCCGGCGTCGCCCCCGCTCCGCGGGGGAGGGGGAAAATGTCGCGGCGGGGGACTGGATTTTTGGTTAACGCATAATGTATAATTTTTGAGCTTCTGTTTCCGTCTGAGGCTGCCCCCAGCCCTCCACTTCCGACCCTTTCATCCCGGAGAGACAATGTCCGAACATCATGCCAAGCCCGCTAGCTCGATCGAGAAAATCTGCCAGGACAGCGAGTGTTCCGAAAGAATTTCCGCCCTCAACCCCGATCAGCAGAAACTGTTCAAAACATTCACCTACTGCCCCTACTGCGCCGAGGAGCTGACCTTCATCTGCCACAGCTGCCGGGAGCAGCTCAACTCCAGCGACTACAAGTTCTGCCCGTGGTGCGGGGCCCAGTTCGACGACGCCGAGCTCAAGCGCTAGCCCGCCGGGCCGGGGAAGCCTGGTCGCGCCGCCTCTCCGCCGATCTCGCAAGCCAGGTTCGCGACGTCTTTTTCTTCAAGCGACTGCCACTGATTTCTTCAAGCGAACGCCACGGAGGATGAAAACATGTCCAAGCTTGACCCGCGTCTGCCCCTACTTGACGATTTCGACCTGGAGGGCAAGGTTGTCCTGGCCAGGGTCGACCACAACGTTGTCGAGAAAGGTCTCATCAAAGACGCCTTCCGCATCGACTCCACCTACGGCCTGATCCACCACATTTCCAGCCGGGGCGGCTTCCCCGTCCTCATGACCCACGTCGGCCGCACCAGGGACTCCAAGACCGGGAACATCAAGACCGGCCCGGGCACGGCCGTGACCGCCGTGGTCGACTACCTCAACCGCAAGATCAAGGGCGGCTTCGTCGTCCCCGAGCTGCCCGTGGACCCGGACAAGGGCATCCTGAGCCTGGATCCGGGCCTGCTGGCGGGGCTGCTGGCCGACCTGAAGAAAAGGGCGGCCGGCGGGATCTACCTGCCCAACACCCGCTGGTTCGCGGGCGAGGAGAGCAAGGACGAGCGCGCCAAGGAGCTGGCCAGGTCCTTCGCCGCCATCGCCGACCTCTACGTCAACGACGCCTTCGGCTC
Source organism: Deltaproteobacteria bacterium (assembly GCA_031264015.1). GTDB lineage: Bacteria > Desulfobacterota > Desulfarculia > Adiutricales > Adiutricaceae > JAIRNQ01. The sequence continues at coordinate 13,690 of JAISET010000106.1, forward strand.
CTGGCAGCCCCACGCCTCGACTTACGACGCGGCCAGGGCCATGCCCTCGGCGGCGGGGTTTCTGATGCAGAAGGAGCTGGTCCACCTCGACCTGGTCCTGAACCCCGAGGCCCCCTTCGTGGCCGTCGTGGCCGGCTCCAAATATGACACGAAGATCGGTCCTTTGACAAAACTCTACGAGAAGGTCGACCGTCTGATCCTGGGCGGCGTCATTTACAACGCCTTCCTGGCCGCCAAGTACGGCGTGGAGATCAAAGGCGTGGCCGGCGAGGACGTCGAGCTGGCCAGGGGCCTGGTGGAGAAGGACAAGTCCGCCGGCAAGATCCTGGAGCCCTCGGCCGTCATAGAGTCCCCGACCCTCGACCGTTCCGAGCCCGGAAAGACCAGGGTGGTCAGGCTGTCCGACTTCAAGCCCGGAGCCAGGTACGAGTACTTCCTGGACGTGGCCGACGAGGGCTTCGACGCCCCCGGGGTCTCCGAGGCGCTGGCCGGGGCCAGGACCGTCTTCGTCAACGCCGTCATGGGGCTGACCCCGCACTTTCCGGACGGCAGCCGCCGCCTCTACTCCGAGATCGCCAAAAACAAGACCGCCCGCAAGCTCTACGGCGGCGGCGACACCCTGACCGAGCTCAAGAACCTGACCCCCGGGGTCTACCTGGAGGCCCTGGACGACGAGACCTACTATTTCTTCACGGGCGGCGGGGCCGTTTTGACCGCCATCGAGAGCGGCGCCTACGGCCTCAAGCCCGTGGCCGCCCTCCTGAAGGATTAGGACCGGGGTCGCGCCGGGCATGCGGACATGGTCCCCGGCCGCCGGAACGGCCGCCGGGGATCATGGCCCCGACATGGCCTGGCGACGTTGTTTTGACGACGACGTTTGCTTTGATTATAATTGGGAAACTTTTACTTGTTTCAGCCGCGATGCAAACATCTAATTAACTTGAAATTTACCATATCTTAAACAGAATATAATTGGAGCCGCAAATCAGCTTGGGGGCCGGCCCCGACTTGTCCGGCTCATATTAGCTCGCAAGGACCCCGCGCGGCCCGCCGTCGGAAGCCCTTCCCGGGCGTCTGGTCCTCGCCCTCCCTTTTTCCGAACGCCTGTCGCCCCCGTCGGCCGACCCGCCGCGGCGGGGGTCTGGAGGCGTTTGAAGCGACGCCTTCCCGCCGGGTGGAGACCGACCGTGAGCACTGCCAACCTGACCTTGACGGACAAGATCGCCAGTAATATTTGGAGCGTTTTCGGGCTGGGCCACATCCCGGTCTTCCCGTCTTTCTGGGGGGCGCTGGCCGCCCTGCCCGTCTCCCAGCTTCTCCTCCACCTGGGGTGGCGCTGGTACCTGGCCGTCTACCTGGTCGTCTTTCTGCTGGCCTGGCTCGCCGTCTCCAGGTCCCTGAAGCTGGCGGCGCCGGAGCAGCCCAGGGTGGTCGTGGACAAGTTTCTGGGCTACCTGACGACCATGTTTTTCGTGCCCCAGTACTCCTTTTTAAGGTGGCCCTGGCTCTGGGGCCTGTTTTTGTTCCTCCTGCTGGAGGCCGTCGGGGGCCTCTTTCTCAAGGCCCGGGAGAGGAAGCCGGACAAGGGCGCCCACATTCTCGTCGACGACGTCGTCTGCGGGATTCTGGCCTGCCTGGCCATGTGGGTGGTGGCCGCCATGCACAATCTCCTGCAGGGGGACTTCGTCCCGGCCATCCTCGCCCAATGAGCGGCCCGCAGGCCAGGCTCGACCTGGACATGGGGGGCGTCCCCGGCTGGCTGGCCGCGGGGCGCCTCGGCGACCTCTGGCGGGCGGCCAGGGAGGCAGCCCGGCTGGTCGAGGCCGGCCGCCGCACCCTGGCCACCGCCGAGAGTCTGACCGGAGGCTGGCTGTCCGCCTCCCTGACCTCCATCCCGGGTGTCTCCGAGTATTATCTGGCCGGGTTCACCGCCTACTCCAACCAGGCCAAGGTCGGCCTCCTGGGCGTGCCCGAGGACGTCCTGCGGGCCCGGGGGGCGGTGAGCTCGGAATGCGCCGAGGCCATGGCCGCCGGGGCGCTCCTGCGGGCGGGCTCGGACCTCGCCCTGTCCACCACCGGCGTCGCCGGCCCCTCCGGAGGCTCGCCCGAGAAGCCGGTGGGCCTGGCCTACGTCTCCGCCACCGACGGGGTCAGGACTCTGACCAAGGCCTGCATGTCGGGCGGGTCGCGGCTGGACGTCAGCCTGGCGACCGCCGTCGAGGCCTGGGCCCTGCTCGCGAGGCTTCTGTCCGAGCCCGGGTCGCCGGACGTCTGAAAACGGCGGGGCGGGGGAGTTTTCGCCGCCTCCCGCGTTTTCCGGCTGGCGCGTTCTTTTTCAGCGGAAAGTATTTGCTCTTTTGCACTTTTCATTTTAAGCTCTTTTCATTAGCCGCCTGATTTTAAATAAATATTGTGAATAAATTTTTTCTGTTTTCCTTTTTTCTCTTTCGCTTCCTCGCTGAAATTTTGTCCGGCTGTCCGGGCCAAGTTTTTTCTTTCGCCGGGGCCGGCAATTTTACTTGTCGGCGCGGTTTGCTCTTTTGCTTTTTTTCTTAACTTTTTATTTTTCACGCGGCGTTCAAGTATGTTTTTCAGGCCGATTATGTGACCGGATTTGTTTGACCCGGCCTTTTTTGATTTTGCCTCGAGCATTTTTCCCGCTCGACTCTCACGTTCCCCGTCGGGCCCGAAAGCCCGGACGAGCACATGTCAACTGATGGGTTTTGTCTTATGAGCCATTCACCGGAGGTCCTCGAGCTGCAAAAGGAGGTCGAGCGTCTCAAGAGCGAGATAGCGGAGTTAAAACTGAGGGTCCCCCGGGGGATCCTGCAGGTCTGCGCCGATTGTAAGAACGTCAAGGACCCCGGCGGACAGTGGCTGCCCCTGGACCGCTACCTGTCCCTGTACACCGAGATGGAGGTCAGCCACGGCTACTGCGAGGCCTGCGTCGAGAGGATGCTCGCCGAGACGGCGGACGAGCCGGAGTCCCGCGCCCTCCCCGACCTTCCCGGGGGGCTGAAATGAAGGCCTGCCTGCTGGGACGCCCCGGCTCCGGTCGGGAGACCGTCTTCCGGGCCCTGACCGGCCTGGGGGCGCCCCCCGCCCACCAGGACCTGCGCCTGGGCGAGGCCAGGGTCGCCGACCCCCGCCTGGATTATCTGAGCTCCGTCTTCAAGCCCCGCAAGCACACCCCGGCGAGGCTGGACCTGGCCCTGCCGAAGCCCCTGGCCGAGCCCCACAAGGCCCTGAGGGCCTCACTGGAGAGGGCCCGGGACGCCGACGTCCTGCTGCTGGTCGCGGCCGACTTTCCCGACGCCTCCGGAGCGGCCCCCGACCCGGCCGCGCAGGCCGCCGGGATCTGCGCCGAGCTGGTGGGCACCGACTTCGTGGCCTTGTCAAGCCGCCTCGAGCGCATGGACGAGGACCATAGGCGGGGACGCAGGGCCGACCCGGTCGAGCGGGCTCTTCTGGTGAGGGCCCTGGAGCTTTTGGAGAACGACAAGCCCCTGAGGCTGGACCCGGATCTGGCCAAAGACCCCGGGCTGCGCGGCTACGGGCTTCTGTCGTCGAAACCGGCGCTGGTCCTCCTGAACGGGCCCGACGAGGGCGGCGCCCCCGCCCCGCAGGATCTGGGCGTCCCGGCCCTGGCCATCAGGGGGAACCTCGAGATGGAGCTGCGCGCCCTGGAGCCCGGCGAGGCTTTGGAGCTGATGGGGAGCTACGGTCTCTCCGAGCCGGGCGTCGACCGGGTCTCCAAGACTCTCTACGACCTCATGGGCCTGATCAGCTTCTTCACCGTCGGCGAGGACGAGTGCCGGGCCTGGACGGTCTCCAGGGGCGACAACGCCCTGACGGCCGCGGGCCAGGTGCACTCCGACATCCAGCGGGGCTTCATCAGGGCGGAGGTCGTGGCCTACGAGGACTTCCGCTCCGCCGGCTCCTTCGCCGAGGCCAAGAAGAAAGGCCAGTTCCGTCTGGAGGGCAAGACCTATCCGGTCGTCGACGGCGACATCATCCACTTCCGCTTCAACGTCTGAGTTTTTTCCTCGTCCGAGTTTTATTCGCCCGCCCCGGGCTCGGGGCGATCATATTGGGCGGGCCTTTTCCGCCCGGGAGACCCCATGGCCCCCTCGCCGTTCTTCACCGTCGAGTCCCTGCAGATACTGCGCAGCATCAAGAAAAATAACAACCGCGAGTGGTATCAAAAAAACAAGCCCAGGGTGGACGAGTTTCTCATCGACCCGGCCAGGGGCTTCGTGGTCGAGGTGGGCAGGCTTCTGGACAAGGCGGTCGGGGGCCTGGTGGCCGACCCGAGGGTGGACGGCTCCATCTACCGGCTCTACCGGGACGTCAGGTTCAGCTCGGACAAGCGCCCCCTGAAGGAGCACCTGGGCCTCATCTGGTGGATGGACGCGCCCGAGGGCAAGCTTTCCAGCCCGTGCTTCTACCTGCACGTCACCCCGGACGGCTGGCTGTGGTCCGTCGGCTGCTACCGCTTCACCCCGCCGATGCTGGACGCCTACCGCCGGGCCGTCCTGGACCCCGCCGTCGGGCCGCCCCTCAAGTTTGTCGCCAGGGGGCTCGAGAACAGGGGGCTGGTCTTCAACCCCCCGGAGCTCAAGCGCGTGCCCAAGGGCTTCGAGGGCCCGGAGTGGACGGGGGAGTGGGTCAGGCGCAAGGGTGCCTACACCTTCTCCGAGTCGCAGCCGCTGACCGACCAGAACCTTCTGGGCCCCAAGGCGGCCAGGTTCATCGCCGGCAAGTTTAGGGAGGGGACGCCCTTCTACATCTGGCTGAGAAATATTTTCGACAAGCTCCGCCCCCCGGACGAGGACGGGCTGGCCGGCCGGGACGGCGGGGCGGGCGAGTCAGGCCTCGGCGCCGGCGGGGGCCGGAGGAGGAGACCGACGCGGGGCGCGGCCGGCTGAGCCCCGCCTCCCGAATCGCGGGGGAGGGGGCCGCTTTTTCAGCCCCGCCCTCGCGCGCCAAGAACGACAGCAGCATCAGAGGTCCACAGTGGGAAGAATTCTGGTCATCGACGACGATTTGAGCCTGAGGGAGGTCATGGAGATGCTCCTCTCCAACCTCGGGCATTCCGTGGATTTGGCCGAGGACGGGCAGGCCGGCCTCTCCAAGGCCCTGGCCGAGAGCTACGACCTGGTCATCAGCGACATCAGAATGCCCGGTCTGACCGGCCTCGAGGTGCTGGAGAAGCTGCGGGCGGAGAACCGCCAGACCACCCTGCTCCTCGTCTCCGCCTACGCCACCGACAAGACGGCCGTGGAGGCCATGCGCCTGGGGGCCTACGACTTCATCCCCAAGCCCTTCCGGCCGGGGGACCTCATCTCGGCCGTGGACTCGGCGCTGGCCCACCACAACGTGGACAAGGAGCGGCAGGCCCTGAACAGCCTGGTCGTCAACAACCAGCGCTTCGGCGGCCTGGTGGGCTCCTCCCCGGCCATGCTCCAGGTCTACGACCTCGTCAAGAGGGCGGCCTCCACCTCCACCAGCATCCTGATCACCGGCGAGTCCGGCACCGGCAAGGAGCTGGTGGCCCGGGCCGTGCACAGCAACTCCTCCAGGGCCGAGAAGAATTTCGTGGCCATCAACTGCGGCGGCATGCCGGAGCACCTGGTCGAGAGCGAGCTGTTCGGCCACAAGAAGGGGGCCTTCACCGGGGCCCACGTCGACAAGCAGGGCCTCATGTCCACGGCCGACGGGGGCACCTTGTTTCTCGACGAGCTGGCCGAGCTGACCCTGCCCATGCAGGTGAAACTCCTGCGGGTGGTCCAGGAAAAATCCTTCAGGCCCGTGGGCGGCAACGCCGAGGTCGCGGCCGACGTGCGCTTCATCGCCGCCACCAACAAGAGCCTGGAGGCGGAGATCATCGCCGGGCGCTTCCGGGAGGACCTCTACTACCGCCTGAACGTCATCAACATCCGCATCCCGCCCCTGCGGGAGCGGACCATGGACATCCCGCTTCTGGCCCAGTACTTTTTGGAGAAATACAGCGCCCAGCAGCAAAAGGACGTCCGCAAGCTCTCCACCTACGCCCTGGACATCCTCTCCCGCTACCATTTCCCCGGCAACGTGCGCGAGCTTGAGAACATCATCGAGCGCTCCGTGGCCCTGGAGCAGTCCAACATCATCCTGCCCGACAGCCTGCAGCTGGCCGACTTCAAGCGGCAGTCGTCTTTGGGCGCGCCGCCTCTTCCGCCGGACGGCCTGCCGGGCTGGAGGATTCCCGACGCGGCCCCCCCCGGCGGCCTCCCCGAGACATTCCCCCCCCAGAAGCCCCCGGCCAGGGCGGACCAGCAGGGCCAGGACGAGGCCCGCCCCCGCCCCCCGGCCGCCCTGGACTTCAAGTCCCTGCAGCTGGTCCCCGGCGGCCTCGACGACATCCTGACCTCCCTGGAGGGCTACTACCTGTACAACGCCCTGATGACGGCCGGCGGCAACCGCAGCCGCACCTCCAACCTGGTGGGCATCAGCCCCTGGCGGCTGAGGATGCGGCTTCTGGGCTTCAACCTGGCGGACCTCAACCCCGTGGAGCTGATGTCCATCTCCAAGGACAAGTTCCCCAAGCCGGCCCTGCCCCCGTCCATCGCCCCCGACTGGACGGGCGGCTCGGTCAGGCTCGACGACATCCTCCACGCCGTGGAGAGGCAGTTCATCAAGCTGGCCCTGGACAACAGCAACGCCAACAAGACCGAGGCCGCCAACGCCCTGGGCCTGTCCAGGCGCTCCTTCCAGCACCGCATCGAGCGCACCAACTACGAGGCCCTCAAGGACTCCCCCGAGCTTAGCGCCGAGCTCGAGCCTCCTCCCGGCGGCGACGACGATTACGCCTACGGCGACGGCGAGGATTGAAAATTTGAGGTCCCGGCCGGCCCGGGTCGTTTTTTCCCGCTCTTTCCGCCGTGTTTTTAGCCCCGGCGTTTTTCCTTGTTTTAGTCGTTTGATTTCTCGCGTTTTGCAAACAACATCATGATTTTATTGTTTTTTATCATCCCTTCCGACCGCTTTCAGGGGGCTCGGCCCGACCCGCCTGAAGTCGAGCTGAGGCGGCGCGAGGCGAGGCGACGCGGGGCGACGCCCGGGACGCGGACGCCGGTTATGACGAGACTCTTTTAGAACGGAAAAGATGGAACGAGCAGCGCGGGAGCAACGTCAAGCCGGGACGGACAGGAAAAATATGAGCATATTAGAATAGGTCGGGTCAGATTAGACCAGGTCAAGTCAGATTAGGTCGGGTTAAATTAGATTAGATTAGATTAGAGTAACCATTCAGGTCACTATTTTATAGGACCCCCGCTCTAAATCCGGGGGGCCCAGATTATACCGGGTCCTGGGTCAGCTAGCCATATTAAAGGCTAGTAGTTCAGAGCCAAATTTTCAAAATTACCACCCTATGAGCGGCAAATTTGATCCATATGACATATTAAGGATTAAAAATTAACATAAATTCCATCTGTAACATTCAATATATCCCAACATCTAGTTTTGGAAAAATAGTTGTTGACAAAATCTTGTCAAGGTTTATCTTTCATCTGAAGGTCATGGTAAGCTATGGACTATACCATGATCTTAGGAGCTTTTCGCAAAAGGAAAAGTTCGAGCTTTCAGTTTTATACGAGGCCAAAATCAAGCGAATGGGCAACGCTGGCCGTAATGGAGGCGTATACTACACGCCCAGGCCGCTCATCAGGGCCATTATTGATGTCGTCAAGCCAAGAATAGGAGAAACCGTCTACGATGGGGCCGCTGGTTCAGCTGGCTTCTTGTGCGAGGCTTACAATTGGATGTGTAACAAGGTTGGAATTATCGAAATGATGTGCGATAATTGGCCAAGTCCAGAAGGAACCATGAACATCAATGAGGGCTAGGCGTGGAGGATCGGCATGAAAAAACTTCCGGTTAGCATACAGACGTTCAAAAAAATAACTGAAGGCGGCTATGTGTACGCCGACAAAACAAAATATGTCTATGACCTTGCACGGGATGAAGGGGCTTATTTTCTTTCTCGGCCCAGAAGGTTCGGCAAATCGCTTCTCTTGAGCACTTTTGAGGCGTTATTTAGCGGGGCTCCAGATCCTGACGGGCCACCACAAGGCCTTTTCGCCGACTTATGGATAGGCCGGGAATTGGATTACGATTTCAGGCAAAAATACCCTGTCATTACTCTGAACATGAACTTGAACAGTCGAACGCCTAACGACCTCGAAAATGCTCTCAAGGACATGCTTCAAACGATAGTCGAGACCCACAGCCTGAAAATAACCGGGTCGTCCCCTGGCGGGATGCTAGATAATCTAATTACTAAACTTTACAAGAAACACGGTACCGGCGTTGTTGTGCTAATAGACGAATATGACTCACCAGTAAGTGACAACATTGATAATTTTGACTTGGCTGAGACCAACAGTGTCATCCTGAAAAATTTTTACTCAAATTTAAAGTCTTGCGATAAATACCTACGTTTCGTTTTCGTGACCGGCGTGACCCGCTGTGCCTTCATGGGCCTGTCAGCCGGACTCAACCACCTTGCGGATTTAACTATTGACGCCAAACATGCTGGCATCTGCGGCTTTACGCGCCAGGAGCTTGAAGACTGTTTTTCAGACCTCCTGCCAGAGCTCTTGCGGAGGATGCAAGATGTCGGCAATATGCCCCATGGAGCGACCCTTGAGGATATGTGGAGGGAGATTGGCCTTTGGTACGATGGCTACAGCTGGGACGGGAAGACCAGGCTGTATAATCCCTATTCACTGATCAACCTTTTCCTGGGGGACAGCTTTGAGCCTTTCTGGATGAACCTGGATCCCTCGGCCAAGATGCTCTCCGAAATTTTGGCAAATGACCCCCTGGCCGTCACCAGGGATCGGTTCAAGGATATATCCACGGAGGAGATTGGCCTGGCCGAGGTCGGCTCCTTGGGTCCAGTGCCAGCCTTGTTTCAAACAGGCATGCTGACCATAGACAAAATTACCTACGCCGCCAATCGATCAAAGCTATTTACGTTAAGACTTCCAAATGAAGAAGTGACACCAAAATTTTATGCCAAGTTTTCGAGTAGGCTGAATGAATATTTTAAAACGTCTCCAAAATCAAAAAAAATAGACTTCTATGGCATCATAAAAGACAAAAATGCCGCCGATTTATCAATACTGATCAACTCCATCTTTGGCTCAATCCCGGC
>JAISET010000112.1 GCA_031264015.1 Deltaproteobacteria bacterium
AACATAACACTGCAAAATTCCGACTTTATTTTGTTTGTCGGGTTCAGGTGTTATCTGACTCAAGTCACTTATAACTGGCAGGCAATGGGGCGCAACGCCCATAAAATTATGGTGGACGACGATCCCCTCGAGTTTGAAAAGCCCTGCCAGATAGGCGACGAGCTGGTCCTGGCGGAGACCAAACAATTTCTTGAGGCGCTGGCCAAGGCCGGCTCCGACTATGATGCTTCCATTCAGGCGGACTGGCTGAAAAACTGTCGGGAGTTGGTTAATAAATTCCCGCCTGTTTCGGCGGAAATGCGGGTGGTGAGTTCTGACGGTCGTATAAATCCTTACTTCTTTGTGGAGGAGCTTTTTAAAAGATTGACTGAGAATGATATTGTTGTCTCCAGCAATGCTTCATCCAGCATCATTCCCATTCAAGCCGGGGCTTTTCGTCGCGGCCAGCGATTTTTTTCCAATCTCGGCTGCGGGGCGATGGGTTTTGGCTTGCCCGCGGCGATCGGAACGGCAGTGGCCGTCAAAAATCGCCGAGTCGTTGCTTTCGAAGGTGACGGCAGTTTGATGATGAATTTACAAGAATTAGAGACTTTGGTATCCAATCGTCTAAATATTATCGTGATTATTTTTGAAAATAACGGTTATGTTTCCATTAAGAACACTCAAAAAGGGTTTTTTGGTCGAGAACTGGGTTGCGGGCCGGATTCCGGCGTCTCGCTGCCAGATTTTAACAAAATTGCCGTTGCTTTCGGCATCCCCAGCCTGGAAGTGTCAGGGAGGGATTTTCAAAAACAGTTGGATCGGATTGTGGGTTCAACGGGGCCGTTGGTGCTGGTCGCCCGTCTCGACCCGGAACAGCCTTTCGAACCCAAGGTTGCTTCTCGTCGCCTGGATGACGGCACAATCGTGTCGTCCCCGCCGGAAGACATGTCGCCATTTTTACCCAGAGAAGAATTACTTCCTCTTTTGTTTAATCCGTTGAAGGAAGATTAATTTTCATTCTTAAATATGAATATAGGCATAAATATTCAAAATAATGATGGATAAGGTTATAATATAACTAAATATGTTAAAAATTTTGCGCTATGCAAAAAATAATTAAGTATTGCTGTATGGTTATTTTAAAAAACAGGCGGCTTCGAATAATAGCTTTGCAAACCTTGACCACAGAGCAGGATATGTAACATGCTGCCGACGTTACTTTCCAGCAAGCCGGGCGGCGACTAGGCATAGGCCGGGGGCGTGATTTCGCGACAGGCTTCATGACGTCATAAAACAAGCGCCTGCCTGACAAGAGCGAAGGGGCCGGGTTCCTTATAACGCCTTGCGTCCATCGTTCGACACCCGCGGGGATCGGCCCGGCCTTCAGGACCATAGTTTTTTGGCCTGTGATTTGGCTTATGCCCAAAAATTAGATTTTATTGCAGTCGCATTTTATGTCGCTTAGTAGGCAACGCATGATGTTGTGTATTTTCACAGGTTCGACTACTGCGGATGAGCCAGGATGGCTGTTTGAAAGTAAATTGAAGTTTGGGTTGACGTAAACTTAACCAAGCCGTTTGAAGCGGCGTTTGTCCAGAGTCTGAAGGAAGTTGGCCCGCAGGCCAAAAAAAAATCTCTGGTTTGTTTAAAACATTGATATTGGCTCTTTTTTTCGAGTTTTCTTGTAGTTTTTCAGCTTTCCCTCCACCTCCCGCGTCAATTTTTCAATTCTGTGCGACGAGCTGGTTTTTTAGGTAATCACTTGATAATGAGTTGTTTTTTAATATTTTGAGACTCCTGTTTACTTTTGGCATGGCTATTGCTATACCACCTGTCAGCAAAGTTAACCAACCTTGCAGTCAACTTTTGTCTCACACCCATTCAGGCTTTGCCTGCGTACAATTAGCCTCTTGGCTAGCCCCACTCCAAGGAGAACAAGAAAATGGTTTTCAGCAAACTCAATGAGAAGCGTGAAGGCTTCACTCTGATCGAGCTTTTGATCGTCGTCGCCATCATCGGCATTCTGGCCGCCATCGCCATCCCGCAGTATGCCCGTTACAGGAAGGGCGCGCAGGACAACGCCGCCCAGTCTGCTTATCATGCCGTCGCCCTGTCCCAGGAAGCTTACTTCGCTCAGAAAGACCGCTACGCCACAACTATTGATGTGTTGGTTCTTTCCGCCGGTCTGGTCAGGGACAGCCATGTGAACTACAGCTCCATCTCTCTCTACACCAACGCCACCACCAGCATTCCTGGTTTTGCTTTTACGGTCAGCCATAACGCTCCCGGCAGCACCATCTATTATTACAGAAGCGCCGATTCCATCACCGTTACGAACGCCGGCGTCACTTCGTAATTATCTTTCGACCGCTTTTCTTTTAAATGTCAAGCCCGGCGCAAGCCGGGTTTGACATTTTGAGGACCATGTTTCGCTTGTTTGAACATTTATGAAGACCGGCCCTCCCGCCTGTCTGACTTCACCAAATGAAAGTCTGTTATGAATTCGTTGTCAGAAAAAAATGCGGCGGGTTTAAACAATTATGACAACTGGCTTTTAGTTATTTCTCTAGCGGCGGTCGTTTTTTACACTCTCTGCTCCACCCCTTCAATCGGCTGGCGGGACGGACCGGAACTGGTCGTCACCGCCTCATATCTTGACGTCGCCCACCCCTCCGGCTTCCCCGTATATAATTTGCTGGCCAAGATCATCACTTGGCTGCCACTGGGCTCGCTGAGTTTTAGAGCTAACCTTTTCAGCGCCCTGGCCTCCGGCGCGGCTGTCTTCTTCATGGGCCTGCTGCTGGGGAAGATTCATTTGTTTCGTCAGGCCCCGGTTTCCCGCGTCTGGCTGCTGGCCGGGCTTCCCTGGTTCGCGATGCATCAGGGCGTCTGGGCCGCCTCGACCGAGGTGGAGGTCTACTCCTTAAACGTCTTGTTCGTCGTCTGCCTGCTCTATTGCGCCGCCTCGTGGTTTGAGGGGCGGGGCGTTCACTGGCTCTATTTCGGGGGCCTGCTGTATGGTTTCGCCTGCGGCAACCACGCCTCCTTGTCCTTGTATCTGCCGATTTTTCTCATGCTGACCATTTGGGGAAAACCGCCCGAGACCAGGGACGGCTCCCCCCAGCCCGCCTTGTGGTCGAGGATCGTGGTTCTGGCCGTTATTTTTATCGTCGCTCTTTCAGCTTACTTCCTCTTAATAATACGTTCTCAGACGGACATGCTGCCCGTCGATTTTGCCAGAACCAACACCCTGGAAAGGTTTTGGGCGCACATTTCGGACGCCAAGGACAGCGAGTTTCATACCAGAGGCATACTGGAAGTAAAGAGACTTTCATATTTTGTCAGCTATCATTTTGACAGGCTGACAAGCCCGGGGTTTTGGCTCGGCCTGCCTTTTGTGTTGTGGGGATTGAAGTATCTTTGGAATAATTACCAGATTCTTTCAGTTTCCTTAGTGTCCTTGATCCTGATCAACATGGGGTTCTTCTTCTACTGGGTGGACGGGGTGGCCGCGTTTCTGCCCACCGTGATGGCCTGGTTTCTGCTTTTGTCCCTGGGATTGGGCCAGTTCGGCCGGTTGCTGGAAAAGCTCAAAGTTCCGCGCATGGCCGGCTGCCTCGCCGCCGTCCTGGTGATGGCCCTGGGTTTCGGAACATTGGGCTGGCAGCGTCTTGCCGAGCGGGAAAGCGAGTCCGGTTTTTTTGCGCTGGAAATGTTCTGGCCGGATCTGAGCAAACTGCCTCCGGAGGCCATGGTTTTGGAGGCCGACAGCTGGTTTCAACATCTCGCGCTGCAGCACATATACAAGGCCAGGCCGGATGTGAGCATCGTCTTCGCCCCCAGCCTGCAGAACAGCCTCTATATCACCCCCCTCGTCCCAAGCAAGTTCCCCCTGCTCGTCTACCCTGATTATTTGGACGGGATCGGTTCGTTTTATGACCGTCTCTCCGCTTTCATACTGGTCAACATGGAGGCCGGGATCCCGGTATTTTTTCAATATTCCCTGCAAAATTCCTTTTTAATGAATTATGGCGAGCCGTCAACAGATTTTATGTGGCTGGCCAAAATGTCGACCGATTCCGCCTCCTCCATGAAGTCGGTCGCCAACGGTGATTTTGCCGAGTATCTGGACCGGGTCTCCCTTTATGTCGAGGATCGGGCCGCCGCCTACGGCTCCATGCCTGTCAAGTCCGCCGCCCATTTTTATCATTTCACCAGGCCGGTGCTCGAGCTCCTTTTCGCCCAGGGCGAGCACGCCGTCAATGATAAATTTATGAAAGTTTTCGATTTTTATTTCACCGGTCCAGACGGCCGTCTCAGCGCCCCCTACGACGTCTCGTTAAATTTGACGGCCTTTAAGGCGGACAACCTGCTGATGCAAAACCGTTTTGAGGAGGCCAGGGTTCAATTGGACAGGCTCGTCGCCGCCGATCCCAGCAAGGACTACAGCTATCTGATGCTGGCGGTGAGCTACGACAGGTCCGAGATGCCGGAGGATTCTCTGGCCGCCCTGCAGAAGGCCATAGATTTTGATCCTTACAACACCGAATATGCGATGAAAAAAGCCGTTCTGTTGGCGAAATATCACTCCGTTCAAGATGGTCTCGACTATCTTGCCGAAGCTTCGCGGGCTTATTCCGATTACGGCCTGCCGAATCAAGCGGAGCTTCTGCTAAGTTACAGAAGCTGCCTGCTGCTTCCGCCCGAGGAAAACGTTTTAAAAGTTTCCACCATAGACTCGGACATGCGCGAGTATCTTGGAAATTAGGCCAGGTCCCATGACAAGTAGATCGAAGAAAAAATTGATGTTTTTTTTGGGCTGCGGGGCCGTCTATCTGATCTTCCTGGCCTGCCTCCTCGAGCACAGGGCCGGCGTCGAGCTGGTTCGGGCCAGGGAGCACAGGGCTCTGGAAAATTTCACCGCCGCCGACAGTCATTATTTTCAGGCCCTCAACTGGTATCTTCCCTGGGGCTCGCCCCAGACCGCCGCTTCGGAGCTGGCGGAGATGGCCGCCGAGAATTTGGAAAAAGGCGCCGGCCGCGAGGCTTATCAGTCTTTGCTTCGCCTGAGGGGGGCGCTTCTGGCGGCCAGGAGTTTTTATATTCCCAACAAGGAGCTCGTCGAGCGGGCCAACAATGCGATCTGCCTGTTTTTGGCCGCGGAAAAACTCGGGCCCGCCGCCTCCCGAGACGAGATCCGGGAGCAGGCCGGAGTCTACTATAAGTTATATTCGCTGGACAGAACTCCCGGGCAGTCGTGGTATTTCCTCGGCGTCCTGGGTTTTTTAATTTGGGCCGCGTCGGGGTTTTGGTTTGTCAGGGTTTTTTTCGGCCGTCCGACCATGGAGGGAGTCCCGGTCCGGCGGGCGTTCCCGCTGAAGCCGGCGCTTTTTTTCATTTTTGGCTACGTTCTTTGGGTTGTCGCCATGTCCATGGCCTGAGCCGTCGAGGTTGCTTTTCCCTTTCTATTTCTTCGGCTTCTTTATTGATTGACCGGACGCCCTCCGTTCTGAATTCGATCCGGGTGACTGTTTTCCCGACGCTTTTTCGCCTCTGTTCTTCCTTGGCGAGTTTGAAATGGAGACTCGAATCGCCGGTCCGGCTCCCGACGAGCCGGCAGGCTTATTTTTTCACTCGGCCGACGATTTATTTGACGTCGTTTTCGTCGACATGGCCGGTCCGACTCGAGAAAAATCATGCCAGCTGAAACCAATCCGACCTCCGCGCCCCCCGGTTTGGGCAAGTTTGACAAATACCTTCGGGGCGTCTTGATTTTGTCCGCGGCCGCGGCGGCTGTTTTCTTCTGTTTGGTCGCCAGGTTTCTTTTTTACGGCTTTGATTTCTCCGACGAGGCCTATTACCTTCTTTCAATGAAGGACCCCTGGGCGTACGACGCCACCGGCAGCCAGTTCGGCCTTGTTTACCACCCGCTTTATCTTCTTGTGGATGGAAACGTCGGCCTGCTGCGGCTCTATAATATTCTGATATTGGCGGCGATTTTTGCTTTTTTAACCGTCCTCGCGTCTAGGTATTTTGCTCCCGAAGAGTCGCCGGCCGCGCCCGCGCCGATCACCCGGAAACTGTTGGTTCCGGGCCTGACCATGGCCTCCCTTTCGGTCCTGCTGCTGTGGCTGCCGACCCCCAATTATAACTTGCTTAATTATCAGTCGCTGGCTCTGGTGCTGTGCGGAATTTTGCTTGTCTCGTTGAAAAGGGCGGAGGCGGTCCGGGCCGGCGGGGGGGTAAAATTTAGGGCCGGGGGCGGGTCGCTTGGCTGGCTGGTCGTCGGGCTGGGCGGATTTTTGACCTTCATGGCCAAGCCGACCACCGCGGCCGGCCTGGCGGTCGTCGTTTTACTCTGGGCCGGTCTTAGTTCAAATTGGAGCGTCAAGGGGGTCCTGACGGCGGCTTGCGCGGCTTTTTTGCCCCTTTTTGCGGCGGCTTTGATCCTTGACGGTTCGATTTCAGAATTTGTTGACAGGTATTTAAAATATGTGGAAATGGAGGAGCTTGGGTCAGTACATTCAGCTTCTTCATTATTAAATTTTGATTTTACGTTTTTTAAGAATAGGATATCTCAAAGTTTAATATTTTTTAGTGTTTTTATAATTTCAATAAGTGTTTTAATATATAAATATATAATTATAAATGAAAAACCAAATGTATTATTGACCCTGATTCTGTATCTTCTTGCCATCACGGGTATTTTTTGCTTTATCCCCGGCAGGCCGGAGGGTCGGCTAAATTTCGGCCATCTGCTCTGGGCCGCTCCGTTTGGCGCGTCTGTTTTTGCTCTGGCCGGAGGCGGCCTCGCCGGCCGGGGTAAAATATTAAAGCCTGCTTTCGGCTGGCTGGCTCTTCTCGGGTCTTTTTCATTTTTATTTGCCCTTGGCAGCAACAATAACTTTACGGACCTAATATCTGAGTCGTCTTTCTTTTTGTTCTTGGGATTTCTTATTTTTTTAACAAGAATATCAAGCTCCAAATGCTTTTATAAAATACTTGTCTGTTTTATGTTGCTTGCTCAAGCAATTTCAATGGCCATTATAATAAACTCCTGGACTTTTCCCTTTCGTCAAGTTGAGAAAATCTGGACTTATGATGTGAAGATGAAAGTTCCGCTTGACGGCTACTATTTGACCATGCCTTATCCCCAGGCCAAATTTGTCGATCAATGGTATAATATAGCTGAAATTAGCGGATATGACGCTAAAATTCCGCTGATAGACCTGACGGGAAGGCTGCCCGGCGCCATGTTCATCCTCAACGGGCGGCTGCCTAAGACGGCTTGGATGATCTCCGGCTATTTGGGGTCTGACGACTATGCCGTCGCCGCCTTGAAAAAATTGACTTGCCGGGAGCTGGCGGAGGCGTGGCTTATTTTGGACACTAATTTTGAGGTCACTTTCAGCCCCGGCGTCCTCCTGAAAGCCGGGGTGGACTTTGACGGGGAATACGACATGGTGGGTGCGGTCGAATATTATCCGGTGGGAATAAACACCCGCCAGCCGTCTTTGGCCGTCGGGCTGCTCGCCCCCGGGGACGTCGAGACGAGAGCCGGGGCGTGCGACATGAGGCGCGCCGGGGGCGGGGGATGACGGAAGGAAATCTTCGGAATTAATTGCTTTGGGTGGTCAAAAAAGCCCATGTCAGCGCCAGGCCGTCCTCCAAGGCGGTCTCCGGCCTCCATCCGAGCCCTTTCTCGGCCTTGGCGATGTCCAAAATATTGGAGAGGACGTCAAATTTGCGGGCGGGTTTGTATTCTATCTTGACTTCCCTGCCGGTGACTTTGGCGATCAGCGAGAGGATGTCCCTCAGGCTGCTGCCCAGGCCGGAGCCTATGTTGTAAACGGACGGGGCGATTTTTTCGTCGGAGGCCAGGATCAAAGCCCTGACGGCGTCGCCAATGTAGACGAAATCCCTGACCACCAGCCCGTCGCCCCATATTTCCACGGGCTCGTCGTTTAAGACTCGGCCCAGGAAAACGGCGACGACGCCCTGGACCGAGTTGATCCTCTGACCGGGCCCGTAGGGGTTGGCCAGGCGAAGGCAGCAGTACCCCAGGCCGTGAAGCCGACGGTATAGCTCGAGATACTTTTCAATGGCCAGCTTGGCTATGCCGTAGGAGCAGATCGGCTCGGTGGGGTGGGTCTCGACGATGGGAACGCTGGCGGGCGGCCCGTAGACCGTTCCTCCCGAGGAGGCGAAGACGATTTTTTTCACCCCCCGGCGCACGGCGGCGTCCATGAGTTGGATGGAGCCGCAGATATTGCTCTGGGCGTCGAAATGCGGGTCGTGGTTGGAGTCCGACGGCAGGGTGGTCGAGACGAGGTGGTAGCAGACGTCGCAGCCGGCCAGGACCTCGTCGAGGACGCCCTGGTTGAAAAAATCGCCGGTGACCTCCCTGACAAGCCCGCTGTCGAAAGTCCCGCCGTTGGGGTATTTGTCGAACGCCTTCACGCCGACCCCGCGGCTGGCCAGCGCCTTGACCAGGTTCGAGCCTATGAAGCCGCTGGACCCCAAAACGGCCGCCGTTTTTTTTGTCATGTCCGGGTGTGACAAGATGCCCGCGCCTCCATGTTTGGGAAGAATAGTCCTGAGTCCCGTGAGCCCGGCAAAGTGGCCGGGCGGAAAAGATCGACAATTTTCAAGCTCTTCCGCCGCCTGATGGAAAATATTAAACTTCTTGCCGGAGGCTGTCAAGATTCTTTCGACTGTTTGTCTCGTCGGGCCGCCCTTTGGTTGCCTCCGGCGCCGTCATGGTAATTTGATAATATTTAAGTCGCCGGCTTAAATTCATAACATAAGGATGTCGTCATGAATCTTAGTTTGGTCATTCCGTGCTACAACGACGAGGAAGTCGTGCCGACCACCGTCGCCGAGCTGCGGCGGCTTTTGGACGAGTGCAAAGCCGAGGGCCTGGTGGGCGACAATAATGAAATAGTTCTTGTCGACGACGGCAGCGGGGACCGGACTTGGCCGCGTATCGTCGAGGCGTCGGAGGGCGACGGCCTGGTCAGGGGGATACGTCTCTCCAGGAACAGGGGCCACCAGAACGCTCTTCTGGCCGGTCTGGACGAGGCGGTCGGCGATTTTGTCGTCACCATGGACTCCGATCTGCAGGACGACATTTCCTGCGTCAAGGACATGCTCCGGGAGGCGCGAAACGGCGTCGACATCGTCTTCGGAGTCCGCAAGACAAGAGACGTCGACACCCGGTTCAACCGTCTGACGGCGAATGGATTTTATAAGACCATGGACGTCCTGGGAGTCGAGATAGTCCCCTACCACGCCGATTTTCGGGGAATGTCCAGACAGGCCGTGGACGCGCTGCTCCAGTTTAGGGAGGTCAATCTTTTTTTGCGGGGGATGGTCACCCAGCTCGGTTTTAAAACGGCCGCGGTCAGCTATGACCGCAAGCCGCGGCTGGCCGGCGCCAGCAGTTATTCTTTGGGCAGGAGAATGGCTCTCGCCTGGCAGGGAATAACCTCGTGCTCGATTATTCCTCTGAGAATAGTCACTTTGCTGGGGATCGTGTTTTCCTGTTTGAGCTTTATGGTCGGAGTCTGGGTTTTGGTCGTCCACTTCGCCGATCTGGCCCGGGTTCCAGGCTGGGCTTCGACGGTCCTGCCTCTGGCGTTTTTTTCCGGACTGCAGCTTTTGTCGCTGGGTGTTTTTGGAGAGTATATGGGTAAAATCTATCTTGAGACTAAGGCCAGGCCAAGATATTTTGTTTCCGAAAAGACTAATACGAACTGAAAAGATGAAAAAGTGTTGATGATCGTGTCATTATTTAAATTAATTTTTAAAAAATATTCGTGCTGCTTGGAAATTTAATATTACAAATAAAAGATTATTGAAAAATATATTCTTTCCTGTCAGATTTATTTATAACAAACAGTTCGTCTAAAAAACCACCTCCACCATGCTGGGCCCTATGACCTTGGCGGAGATGGTTTTTTTGCTGTCTTGGTTGAGAACGTTGATGGTCTGCCCCAAAGCGCCGTCCTGCCTGGCCTGGCCAAGGGCGGTGATTTTGAGCCCGCCGCTTTGGGCGACGATGGTGACCACCTCGCCTTTTTTGACCATGGAGGTTCTGATCAGGTCGCGGTCCCTGACCGGGGCCCCGGCCCGCAGGGCTATTTTGAGCGTCTGCCCCAGGGCCTGCCCGACTTCGGTCAGGGCTCCCTTGGCCTGCATGTAGGAAACCTGGCTCTCGGAGAGGTCGACTTCGGAAAGGACGTGCCCCCGGGGAAGGTCCCTGGTGACCACCAAGGACGGGAGCGACAGCTCGACCTGGGCCGAGACGCGCAGTCGTCCGGCGTCCCGGCCGTCGACGGTGAAAAAAACCGTTCCCGTCAGATAGGCCGGGTTGGAGGAATTTTGCGGGGAGAAGCGGTATTCGACCCTGCCGGGAGGCAGGGCGGGAGGGGTGGAGGAGGTGACGTTCAACAGCTCGAATGATCCTGAGACATACGGCTCGGCGCCGGACAGATAGTCCATGACCACCTGTTTGATCATGTCCCGGCCGGCCGGCTGCCCCGGACCCGTCAGGGTGACCGTCTCGGGGACCACCCAGCGGACGTCGGCGATCGGGGCCCCGGTGGAGGCCAGACGCAGCTCGATCTGCCTGCGCCTTAAAACCAGGCCGGCCCCGGGCTCCGGGGCGGGGCCCAGATCCACCCCGCCGATCAAGTCGGCCAGGGCCTTGTCCTCCGGGGTTTCGGCGACGACGTTGGCGACGTCGCCAACTATTATTCTGGCTCCGGAGACCGAATTCTCGGGCGGGAAGACGACGCTGACCCCGGCCAGGGCGGGCGAGGCCGGCCGGGCGGCGAAAAGAAGGGCCGCGGTCAGGAGGAGAAAAAAGATGTGAAATGATCGTCTCATTGGCCCTTCTTTTTTATCGGCATGGCCGGGCGCCGGAAAGTCAAATTTTCGGCCGGCTTGAAAATGAAAGTTAATTTTTAAAACCAACCCCCTGGCGAAAACCAAATTCGTTCTGAAAACCGCAGCCGACCCCCAGGTTAATCTCGTCTAAATTCTTAAGTTTTCCAATGACAAAATTTCGGCGCGGCGGCTTTTTGGCGCCGGGCTCATATAAAGTCCCGCGGCCCCGCTGTTCGCGCGGGGCCGGATTGAGGCTTGTCGGACGGCCGAATCACTTTCCGGCCGCCGGGCGGGCCGCTCCTATCTCTTGAGGTTGTTGGCGATGGCCAGCATCTCGTCGGAGGTGGTGATGGCCTTGGAGTTCATTTCGTAGGCCCTCTGGGCGGTGATCATTTCCACCATCTCCATGACCACCTCGACGTTGGAGAGCTCCAGGAAGCCGTGGGCGATGGTGCCGAAGCCCTCCTCGCCGGGGTTTCCGTCGATGGCCGGGCCGGAGGCCGGGGTCGGCTGGTAGATATTATAGCCCAAACTGAACAGGCCCGGGGGGTTGATGAACCTGGAGAGCAATATCCGGCCCTCGGCCAATATCTCGCCCCTCTGGCTCATGGCGGCGATAAAGCCCGCCGAGTCGACGGTCAGGTGCACGGCCTCCATGGGCACCATGAACTCGGGGTCCAGGGGGTTGCCGTCCTGGCTGACGATGACGCCGTCGCTGTTGAGCTTGAAGGCGCCGTCCCTGGTGTAGTAGAGCTCGCCGTTCCTGAGGACCCGGAAATAGCCCTCCCCCTCGATGGCGATGTCCAGGGGGCTGTCGGTTTTGACGTAGTCGCCCTGGGTGTGGATCTTGGCGGTGGTGACGACCTTGGTGCCCAAACCGACCTGGATGCCGACGGGGATCTGCTGGCCGCCGATGGTCTCGGTGCCGGCGAACTTGTGCGTCTGATAGATCAGGTCCTGGAACTCCGTCCTGTTCTTTTTAAAACCCGTGGTGTTGACGTTGGCCAGGTTGTGGGCGATGACGTCCAGGTGAGTCTGCTGGGCGATCATGCCGGTGGCCGCGGTGTAAAGGGAGCGCATCATAACGAGGGCCTCATGTTCTTTCTAGGTGTGGCGAGGTGTCGGGGGGCGGCTTAAGTGAGCTTGCCCAGCTCGCCCGTGGCCTTCTGGTCCATTTCCTGCTTGGTGTGAACGATTTTTTGTAAAGCCTCGTAGATACGATAGATCTCGATCAGCTGCACGGACTCGTCGACGGGGTTGACGTTGCTCATCTCCAAATATCCCTGCTCGAGAGTCGTCTGCTCGGCGGGTTCGGGGAGGAAATCGGGGGACTTGGGCACGTAGAAATCGTAGCCTTCCTTGATCAGCATGTTGGGGTCGGCGAACTCCACCAGCTCGATCTGGCCGATGACCAGGGAGTCGAGGTCGGGGTTGACGGCCTGCACCTGGCCGCCGGGCTCGATGATGACCTTCAGCGTGCCCTCGGGGACGATGCCCGCCCCGACAAGGGGATAGCCGTCGTTGGTGACGATCTGGCCGTCGCTGTTGACGCTGAAGGAGCCGTTGCGGCTGAAACGCAGCCCGTTGGGGGTCTCGATCTGGAAAAAGCCGGGTCCGTTCAAGGCGACGTCCAGGTCGTTCTCGGTCAGCTTGAAGGGGCCCTGGCCGAAATATGTTTTCGACTGCTTGACAAGGTAGCCCTCGAAGACGGGCACGTCCTTTTTATAGCCCGCCGTGTTGACGTTGGCCATGTTGTTCGAGGTCAGATTCATTCGCTCCTCCTGGGCCATCATGCCCAGGTAGGTGTTGCTGGAGTGGTAGGGGTAGGGGCCGACAAACATTTTTCACCTCCGTCATGAGGTTATGCAAATTCCCGGCCAAGATTCATGACGTCTCCGAGAGGCCCGTCGGGGGACGGGAGCCGCCCCGCGAAGTTTCCCTTCGCCAGGTTCCCGGGCGGGCTGGAAACTTCCCCGGGCGGTTATTTTTTCCCGCCGCCTGTCGGCCGGACGCTCCCGGGCCCGGCCGGCGGGGGTGTCCGCGGCCTGCCAAACCCGCGCCGGCGCCCGTCGGACCGCGTTTTCCCCGCCTAAGCAACATTATTATATGCAGGTCCCATGACTCCCCCGTCAGGCTGCCCGCAAGAGACGGGCCGGACTCGCCCGCCGGGGGGCGCGTTATTGACTAAGTGAGGTAAGTCTTTCCAAATACTAATAAAATATGTTGGCCCGAACTTTGCTTTAACCAAGTCGGGCCTGGGAGTCCAATGATTTTTTGGGAGGAAAGAAAAATGAGAGTCATCGGCGGCGAAAATAGTCTGGCGCCTGCTTTCAACCTGGGGCTGTGGTCTTCCGCGGAGTGGTCCTCGGAGTTTTGGCTGGCCCTGTTCGACAAGCTGCATTATCCGGTCATGGTCTTCGAGGAGGGGGGCCGGATCGTCCTGAGCAATTCCGAGACCGTCAGGCTCCTGGGCCTCGAGGCCACGGCGGGGCTCGGTCTGCCCGGCTACCTGCAGCCCCTGGCCGAGTGCGCCCGGGAGGCCGGCAGCAGCCGCGGGGGCCGGGCCGTCCCCCTCGACACCTGCGACGGCCCCTACGACTTCGTCGTCAGGAGCCTGCCCTTTGAAAACGGCGCCCGTCTATACGTCGCGGCGGGCCTCCAGGCCAGGACCGAGTGGCCCGCCGAGGAAAAGATCTCCCCCGGCCTGGACCAGAGCGCCCTGGCCGCCGGCCAGGTCAGCCGGAAAGTCATGGGCCCGCTGGCCGGGATCGAGCTCTACGCCTCCATCCTGGAGGAGGAGCTGACCTACAGCGGAAACGGGGACCTGAGCGGGCTCATCAACGAGATCAGACTGGGTCTGCGGGAGGTCAACGAGTGTCTGACCACCTTGGAGTCCATGAACAGCTCCCTGAACCTTGATTTGGAGACCTTCAATCTCACCGAGGCCGTCGACGCGGCCCTGGACAAGATGGCCGGGCTTCTCAAGGCCAGGAACGTCGGCGTCCTGGTCGACCAGAGCCCCCTGGTGGTCCTGGGCGACCGCGGGATGCTCGTCCAGCTCTTCTCCAACCTTTTTTTGAACGCCATCGAGGCCATGCCCTGCGGCGGCAGACTGTCCGTCGGCATGCGCCAGGACGAGCGCGGGATGGGCGAGGTGGTGGTCACCGACACCGGCCCCGGCATTTCCATCAGGGAGACCAAGGAGGTCTTCAACCCCTTCTACACCACCAAGGACCAGCCCCTGGGCCTGGGTCTTCCGGTGAGCCGCCGCATAGTCGAGGCCCACGACGGCCACATGACCGTGGGTTCCGACGTCGCCCGCGGGGCGCGCGTCGCCATGTGCCTGCCCTGCCTGCCGCAGGGAGCCATGATCAATTCCGAGCCGACGCCCCGGCGGGGCTTCGGGCTGAACTAAAACCGGCGACAAGATATTAGTCGACGACGACGGGACGATTTTAATTTGGCTGAAGCGAGGTGCCCCATGCGGGTCAGATATATATTGGTGGCGGAAGGCGACAGACATTTCCGGATGGCCCTGTTCACGGCCCTGACCCGGCTGGGTCACGGTGTCGAGCAGGCCGAGGACGGCCGGGAGGCCATGGCCAAACTTCTGGACCAAAAGTTCGACCTGGTCATGGCCGACACCAAGCTGGGCAAGCTTGACGGCCTGTCTCTCGTCCGCGAGGCCAAAAAGCTGCGTCCCGACATGCCCGTGATCGCCATGTCATCCGCCAGCGCCGTCGACGAGGCCGTGGCGGCGATGAGGGAGGGCGCCCTGGACTTTCTGCAAAAACCCTTCCCCGCCGGTCTGGTCGAGGAGGCCTTGAAAAGGGCCTTCGCGGACGACGACGACGACGACCAGCGTCCCCCCGTCTCGGCGGGCGGCCCGGAGGAGGATGTCGAGAGGCCCATCGTCTTTAAAAGCACCATGATGGACAGGCTTCTGGGCCTGGCGCGGAGCCTGTCGGGCTCCACCGCCACTGTTTTGCTGCAGGGGGAGAGCGGCACCGGCAAGGAGCTTCTGGCCAGATATATCCACAACAAGTCCGCCAGGGCGGGCGGGCCTTTCCTCGCCGTCAACTGCGCTGGCCTCCCCGAGAACCTGCTGGAAAGCGAGCTCTTCGGCCATGAGAAAGGCGCCTTCACCGGGGCCCTGGCCAAAAAGCCCGGCAAGTTCGACCTGGCCCACGGCGGGACCATTTTATTGGACGAGATCAGCGAGATGGACATCTCGCTGCAGGCCAAGCTTTTAAGAGTCCTCCAGGAGGGCGAGATCGACCCCGTCGGCGGCAAGGGCCCGCATAAGATCGACGTCCGGGTCGTCGCCACCACCAACCGCAGGCTGAAAAGCTGGGTGGACGAGGGCAAGTTCCGCTCCGACCTGTACTACCGCCTGAACGTCATGCCTTTCTACATTCCGGCCCTCAGGGAGAGGGCCGAGGACATCGAGGTTTTGGCCGACTTTTTCGTCGCCAAATACGCCCGGGCCAACAACCGGCCCGTCCCCAAGCTCTCCCCCGAAGCCCTGGAGACCCTGGCCGCCCACGACTGGCCCGGGAATATTCGGGAGCTGGAAAACACCGTCGCCAGGGCGGTCCTGATGACCAGGGGCCCCCTCATCGAGGCCCACGACGTCTTCATGGACGAGGCGGGCTTCATGCTGGCCCTGGAAAGAAACGCCGGCAGCCTGCGGGCCGAGACGGGCTCCGCGGCCCGGGAGGAATCATCGGAGGCCGGTTCGGACAAGGGCCGGGACAATTTGGTCGAGGTCGCCGCCGCGCCTGTTTTTGACGGCGCCGCGGGAGGCGCGGACAGCCCCCCCGAATCCGACGACGAGTCCGGCCCGCCGGACGGGTCCGGGCGGTTCGGCCCGGGCGAGGTTCCTCTGATGACCATCGAGGAGATGGAGCGCCGCCTGATCGGCAAGGCCCTCACCCAGACCAGCGGCAACAGGACCCACGCCGCCAAACTGCTGGGCATCAGCGTGAGGACGCTGCGCAACAAGCTGGCCGAGTATCGCGGGCCGACGGGCGCCGAGACGGCCGCTTCCGCCCCCGCGGCGGAGATGGCGGCCATGGGAGCCTGAGAGAAAAGCGGCCGGGTCTCGCGACCCGCCTGATAAATTTTGAGGACTTGGGAAAAATAAGAGCGGCGTCGGCATGAGGTTAACGAGCGGACGGGGGGGATAATTTCGCCAAAGCGCTGCCGTCAAATTGACGGTTTAAATTTTCATCAAAGATGGCGGGCTTGGAAATTGATCGACGGCGACTCCGGGAAGGCGAGAAAGCCTTGCCGGGGCCGCCGTTTTTTATGCGTTCGGGAGCGTCCTTGGTTTTGATTGAAGGCGGGCCCGGTTCTGTTCCGACCGGGCCCGACCAACACCCGGGCGGGTCCGATTAATTCATGAGCGGGCCCGACTGACTCCTGAGCGCGCCCGTTGAAACGTCGCGCCCGGTCAGGCTGTCCTGGCCTCCGCAACCGTCTCGGCGCCGGCCTGCAGGGCTTTTTTGATGCCCCTGACGGCCTGGTTGATGCGCTGGATGTTCTCCACCATGGCGAAGCGGACGTAGCCCTCGCCGCCGTTGCCGAAGCCCAGGCCGGGGGAGACGGCGACCTTGGCCTTGGTGATCAGGTGCTTGGCGAACTCCACCGAGCCCATCGCCTGGAAGGCTTCCGGGATTTTCGCCCATAAGAACATGCCGCCCCTCGGGGGCTCGACCTGCCAGCCCGCCCGGACCAGCCCGTCGCACAGCGTGTCGCGCCGCTCCTTGTAGACCCCGCAGATCTCGGCCACGCACTCCTGGGGACCGTTGAGGGCGATGATCGAGGCTATCTGGATGGGCTGGAAGGCCCCGTAGTCGAGGTAGCTCTTGATCCTGGTGAGGGCGGTGACCATTTTGGCGTTGCCGCAGATGAAGCCCACCCGCCAGCCGGCCATGCTGTAACTTTTGGAGAGGGAGAAGGCCTCCACCCCGATGTCCTTGGCCCCCTTGACCTGCAAAAGGCTCGGCGCCCGGTAGCCGTCGAAGCACAAGTCGGCGTAGGCCAGGTCGTGGACCACCAGGATGCGGTGCTCCTTGCAGAAGGCCACGGTCTTCTCAAAAAACTCCAGGTCCACCACCGCCCCGGTGGGGTTGTGGGGGAAGGAGATGACCAGCATCCTGGGCCGGGGCCAGGTCTGCCGGACGGCCACCTGCAGGTCGGAAAAAAAGTCCCGGCCCGGCCCGATGGGGACGCTGCGCAGGTCGCCGCCGGAAATGATGGCCGCGTAGGAGTGGATGGGGTAGGTGGGGTCCGGGGCCAGGACGACCTCGCCGGGGGTGATGGTCGCCAGGGTCAGGTGGGCCAGGCCCTCCTTGACGCCGATGGAGACGACGGCCTCGGAGTCGGGGTCGAGCCCGACCTGGTAGCGCCTTTCGTACCAGTCGCAGACGGCCGAACGCAGTTTGGTGATGCCCCTGGAGGCGGAGTAGCGGTGGTTGGTCTCCTTGACCGCCGCCTCGACGAGCTTGTCGACAATGTGTCTCGGGGTGCCCAGGTCGGGGTTGCCCATGCCCAGGTCGACGATGTCGTCCCCAGCCCGCCTGGCCGCCATCTTGAACTCGTTGACCTGGGCGAAGACGTACGGGGGAAGGCGGTTCATGCGCTGGAATTCGAAGAGATCGCTGGGGGACATGGGTTTTAACCTCCGTTGGGGAAATCGGGCCCCGGGGCCGCGGCGGGACCGTCGCGGGATCGGCGCGGGACTTGGCCGACAGGGCCTATTATAGCTTATATTTCGACATATCTAGAGACGGCGGGGTGCGGGAAAATTATTTCGGCTGGTTTTTCGGACCGGCCGCCGTGCCGGCCGGGCGGGGGTTTCCCGGCGGCCGACGGAACGCCGTCACGCTTCCGGCCCCCTGTCGGCCAGGAGGGTCAGAAACTCGTCCGCCATGTCCTCCCACCTGGGCGGCGTCAGGTCGAAAGTTCTGGCGAATTTGCCCGAGTCCAGCAGGGAGTTCAGGGGGCGTCTGGCGGGCCGGGAGGGGTCCGGCCCGCGGGTCGGCCTGACGACCAGGCGGGGGTTTATTTGAAATCCCGCGGCGGGGGCGCGTTCTACGAGATAGTTGGCGTAGCCGAACCAGCTTGTCCGTCCGGAGCCGGCCAGGTGATAGACGCCCGAGGGGGCCGGCCGGCCGCCGAAATGCCTTTGGACGGCCATGCTGGCCATGTCGGCCAGAAAGCCGGCGGAGGTGGGCGCACCGACCTGGTCGTCGTTGACGGACAACTCCTCGCGGGTTTCGGCCAGGCGCAGGATGGTCCTGGGGAAATTTTCCCCGCGCGGCGAGAAGACCCAGCTGGTCCTGAAGATCAGGTGGTCCCCGCCGGCCCGGGCGACGGCCTTCTCGCCCGACAGTTTCGAGGCGCCGTACGCGTTGATCGGGGCGGGCCGGTCGTCCTCGTCGTAGGGCGTCTTTTTTTCGCCGTCGAAAACATAGTCGGTGGAAAAGTGCACGAAAAGCGCGCCCCGGCCGGCCGCCCACCCGGCCAGCAGCCCCGGCGTCTCGCTGTTGACGAGAAAGGCCTCCTCGACGTAGGACTCGGCCAGGTCGACCTTGGTCCAGGCCGCGGCGTTGACCACCACCTGCGGGTCGAGGTCGGAGACGGCGGCCAGCGCGGACCGGGGTTTCAGAAAATCAGCCTCCGCGCGTCTCAAGGCCCGGACCTCGCCCGCGGTCGTCAGCGCGTCGGCCAGATAGGACCCCACCTGGCCGGAGGCGCCCAGGAGCAGGATGCGGGGAGGGGCGCCGCGCGGACGGAGCCCTTCATATTTCCCCCCATGTTTGTCCGTCAGGCTCATCTAGGCGGCGGCCCCCGTCCGGACGGAGCCCAGATGGTCGGAGATGACGGTCTCCGCCGTTCTGAGTCCCGAGGCGATGGCCCTGACCACCAGGGAGGGCCCGGTGACGGCGTCGCCCGCGGCGTACAGACCGGGCCCGATCCTGCCGAACTTGTCGGGCGCGAAGTTCTGCGGGGTGGCCATGGTCCCCAGCACCGGGCCGACGAAGCCCAGGGCCAGGAAGGCCAGGTCCGCCTTGATGACAAACTCGGTGCCGGGGACGGGACTCGGGGGCTTCCCGTCCCCGGGGACCCGTTCCACCTCCTGGCAGCGCAGGCCGCCCAGACGCTGGGGCCAGCCCTCCTGGGGCAGGAACTCCGTCGTCTCGACGGACCAGCGCCTCTCGCCGCCCTCCTGGTGGCTGGAGGTGGTGCGCAGGATCCGGGGCCACTGGGGCCAGGGGTTCCCGGGGGCCCTGACCTCGGGCGGCTTGGGCATGATCTCGATCTGCCAGACCTCCGTGGCTCCCTGGCGCCAGGCGGTGCCCACGCAGTCGCTGCCGGTGTCGCCCCCGCCCACGACGACGACCCTCTTGCCGAAGGCGTCCATCTCGGGGGGCGGGGACGGGATCTCGCCCCCGACCACCCTGTTCTGCGCGGACAGATAGTCGGTGGCCATGAAGACGCCGCCGAGCTCGCGGCCGGGGATGAGCAGGTCCCTCTTCCGTCGGGAGCCCAGGGCCAGAATGAGGACGTGGTGACGCTGCTTGAGGAACTTGGCCGAGATGTCGAGACCGGCCTCCACCGAGGTGACGAAGCGCACCCCCTCGGCCCGCATCAGGTCCAGGCGCCGGTCGACGACGGACTTCTCCAGCTTGAAGTCGGGGATGCCGTAGCGCAGAAAGCCGCCCGGCTTGGCGTCCTTTTCGTAGACGGTCACCCTGGCCCCGGCGTGGCGGAGCTTCCAGGCGGCGGCCAGACCCGAGGGCCCGGAGCCGACTATGCCCACCTTCAGGTCCAGCCAGGGCAGGTCCCGGCGGGGCCGGATCAGCCCGGAGGCGAAGCCCCGCTCGACGACCTCGTATTCGACCTGCCTGGCGGGAACCGGCAGGGAGTCGAGGCCCTGGACGCAGGAGCCCTCGCACAAGGCCGGGCAGACCCTGGAGGTGAACTCCGGAAAGGGGCTGGTCAGCGTCAGTCTGGCCAGGGCCGAGTCCCAGTGTCCGTTGAGGGCGTCGATGTTGATTTCCGGGACGACGTTGGCCAGGGGGCAGCCCGCGGCGTGGCAGAAAGGGATGCCGCAGTCCTGGCAGCGTTTGAGCTCCCTGGTCATCTCGTCGTCCCTCATCCTGAGTTCCACCGGGAGGTAGTCCCTGACTCTCTCGGCGACCGGTCTATATTGGCTCATAAGCATGTTCCCAAATAAGTGTTTGATTTATTCTAATTTCCGACGACGACTCGACGGCGTTCAAGCCGGTCGTTAGTCGTCCGGCGCGCCCGGCGGCCCGGCGGCCCGGCGGCCCGTCAGCCGGTCTCGCGGCCGGGCTCCGGCTCGTCCTCCCAGGCCATCTCGACCATGGGAATGCCGGGCAGCCTGCGGGACTCCAGGGCGATCCCCTGGCGGTACTCCATGGGGAAGACTTTGACGAAGCGGGTCTTCTCGCGGCCCCAGTCGGAGAGGACCCTTTTGGCCACCCTGCTGCCGGTGAAGGCGGCGTGGCGGGAGACGAGCACCCTGAGCTCGGTCTCGTCGTCGGCGTCCAGCAGGTCCAGGTCGACCATCTCCAGGTTGCAGTGGTTGTCGAAGAAGCCGTCCGCGTCGTACACGTAGGCCAGCCCCCCGCTCATGCCGGCGGCGAAGTTGACGCCGGTCCTGCCCAGCACGACCACCCGGCCGCCGGTCATGTACTCGCAGCCGTGGTCGCCCACGCCCTCGACCACGGCCAGCGCGCCGCTGTTGCGCACGGCGAAGCGCTCCCCGGCCAGGCCGTTCATGTACAGCTCCCCGGAGGTGGCGCCGTAGAGGGCGACGTTGCCGGCGATGGTGTTGAGCTCCGGGACGAAGTCGGGGTGGCGGTCCCTGGGCGGCCTGACGATGACGCGGCCGCCGGAGAGACCCTTGCCCACATAGTCGTTGGCCTCCCCGGCCAGGTCCAGGACCAGGCCCCTGGCGGCGAAGGCCCCGAAGGACTGGCCGGCGAAGCCCTCGAGCCTCAGGGTGACCAGCCCGTCGGGCAGGCCGTCGGACCCGTGGCGGCGGACTATGCGCGAGGAGATCTTGGCGCCGACGGTGCGGTCGGTGTTTTTGATCTTTTCCTCAATCAAGACCGGATGCTGGCGCTCGAGGGCTGGCTCCAGGAGGGGGAGCAGGCGGTCGTCCAGGGTGACGGTCTTGGGCCTGGGGGCGTAGCCGATGAAGCGCAGGTCGCGGCCCCGGGGCTTGTGCAGAACCTTCGAGTAGTCGAGATGCCGCTCGGAGACCAGCCGGCAGCTTTTGGGCTGCAGGCGGTCGACCTGCCCGACCATCTCGGCGACGGTTTTGAAGCCCATCCCGGCCATGATCTCCCGCAGCTCCATGGCCACGAAGGTGAAGAAGTTGCGCACCTGCCCGGGCGTCCCCTTGAACCTGGCCCGCATGGCCGGGTCCTGGGTGGCCACGCCCACCGGGCAGCCGTTGGTGTGGCACTTGCGCATCATCAGGCAGCCCATGGAGACGAGGACCGCCGTGGCGAAGCCGTACTCGTCGGCCCCCAGCAGGGCGGCCACGGCCACGTCCCGGCCCGTCTTCATCTGCCCGTCGACCTGGAGGCGCACCCGGGCGCGCAGGTTGTTTAAAACCAGGGTCTGCTGGGTCTCGGCCAGGCCCACCTCCCAGGGTGAGCCCGCGTGGCGGATGGAGGACAGGGGCGCCGCCCCCGTCCCCCCGTCGAAGCCGGAAATGAGGATGCTCTCGGCCATGGCCTTGGCCACCCCGGCCGCGATGGTCCCGACCCCGACCACGGAGACCAGCTTGACGCAGACGGTGGCCTGGTCGGCCGCCTGATGGAGGTCGTAGATCAGCTGGGCGATGTCCTCGATGGAATAGATGTCGTGGTGCGGCGGCGGCGAGATCAGGGTCACGCCGGGGGTGGAGTGCCTGACCCTGCCGATCTCGGTGTCCACCTTGTGGCCCGGCAGCTGGCCGCCCTCGCCGGGCTTGGCGCCCTGGGCGATCTTAATTTGGAGCTCCTTGGCGTGGTTGAGGTACTCCATGGTCACCCCGAAGCGGCCGCTGGCCACCTGCTTGATGGCCGAGACGGTGGAGGCGCCGTCCTCCCGCGGCCTGTAGCGGGCCGGGTCCTCGCCGCCCTCCCCCGAGTTGGAGCGGGCGCCCATGCCGTTCATGGCCAGGGCCATGGTCTCGTGGGCCTCCTTGGAGAGAGACCCGAAGCTCATCGCCCCGGTGCAGAAGCGCCTGACGATTTCCGAGACCGGCTCGACCTCGTCGAGGTCCAGTTTTTTGCCCGGCTTGAAGTCCAGAAGCCCCCGAAGCGTGAAGGCCTGCTCGGCCTGGTCGTTGATCATGGCCGCGTAGCGTTTGTAGGCCTGGTAGTCGTTGTCGACCACCGCCCGGCGCAGCGTGGTCACGCTGTCGGGCGTCCAGAGGTGGGCCTGGCCGTCGAGACGGTAGCGGTAGGCGCCGCCGACGGGGAGTATTTTGGGTGTCTGGGGAGGGGGCGTCCGCTCGGCGGGAGAGGGGGGGCTGGAATTCTGGAGGCCGGACTGCCGGCTGTTTGTCTGATCGCGGTCGGACTGTCGCTGGTCCCGCTGTCGCCGGTCCCGCTGTCGCCGGGTTTGTTGCTGCCGGGGCTGCCGCTCGGGCTGTCGGTGTCCGGGCTGGTCGTCCCGGGGACGGCCATGGCCTCCGCGGCCGGTTCCGCGCCCGCCGGGCCCGACGTCCGAGGGGTCCGAGTCGACGTTTCGCAGGGTCGCCCCGCCCGGGGGCAGGTAGGCCCTGGCCGACTCCTCCCGGACGGCCGCCCCGCCCTCCAAATGTCCGAGATCCAGGCCGCCGACCATGGAGGGGATGCCGGGAAAATATTTTTCCATCAGCTCCGGGCCCAGGCCCACGGCCTCGAAGATCTGGGCGCCCCTGTAGCCGCGCAGGGTCGAGATGCCCATCTTGCTCATGATTTTTAACAAACCCTTGCGCAGGGCGGTGACGTAGTTCTCCACGGCCGTGGTCGGGCTCATGACGGAGGCCAGAAGGCCCCTGGCGGCCAGGTCGGCGGCGGACTCGAAGGCCAGGTAGGGGTTGACGGCGGAGGCGCCCAGGCTCAGAAGCATGGCCATGTGGCTGACTTCGAGGGCGTCGCCGTTCTGGCTGACCACGCCGACGGAGACGCGCTTGCCGATCTCCACCAGCTTGCGGTTGACGGCGGCCACGGCCAGAAGCGAGGGCACGGGCAGGTAGACGTCGGCGGGCCCGTCGTCCCTCTCGTCCTCGGGGTAGAGGCCGGCCAGCGCCGGGTTGTAGGGTCCCGCCAGCTTGTCGGAAACGATGATGATATGAGTCCCGCCGTGGGCCGCCTTTTCCGCCTCGCGCTCCAGGCGGTTCAAGGCCGCGGCCAGGGCGGCGCCGGCCGGGCGTCCCGGCCTGGGGCAGGCGAAGACCGAGGGGATGGTCGCCGAGTGGAAGTCCTCGTACTTCAGGTCCGCCAGCCGCTGCAGGTCGTCGTTGCTCAAAAACGGGTGGGCGAGCTTGACCAGCCTGGCCTGCCCCGGCTCCTCGCTCAAAATATTGGGGTCGTAGCCGATGAAGGTCATGACGCTCATGACCAGCTCCTCGCGGATGGGGTCGATGGGCGGGTTGGTGATCTGGGCGAACTGCTGCCGGAAAAAGGAGAAAAGCGACTGCGGCTTGCGGTCCAGCACGGCCAGGGGGACGTCGGCCCCCATGGAGCCGGTGGGCTCGTAGGCGTTGGAGGCCATGGGGGCCAGGATGATCTCGGTGTCGTCCCGGTTGTAGCCGAAGAGGGTCTGGCGGTATTGCAGGTCCCCGAAACTCTGGGTGTAGCTGGTGGGCATGATGAAGAAGCCGGGAATGTCGATGCGGTTCTCGGAGACCCAGCGCCGGTACGGCTTCTGCCTGGCCAGCATGCTTTTGACCTCGGCGTTTTTTAAGAGCCTGCCCGAGCCGACCTCGGCCAGGATCATCTGCCCGGGGCGCAGGGAGCCCTTGTCCACGGTGCGGGAGTTTTCGAGCTCCAGGGCGCCGGTCTCCGAGGCGAAGACCAGAAGCCCGTCGTCGGCCAGGGAGTAGCGGGCCGGCCTGAGGCCGTTGCGGTCCAGGGAGGCGGCCACGCTCAGGCCGTCGGAGACGACCACGGCCGCCGGTCCGTCCCAGGGCTCCATCAGTCCGGCGTGGTACTCAAAAAAGCCCCGCAGGTTCAGGCTCATGGGGTATTTTTGTCCCCAGGCCTGGGGGATGAGCATGGTCAGCGCGTGGTGGAGTGAGCGCCCGCCCCTGAGCAAAAACTCCAGGCTGTTGTCCAGGCTGGCCGAGTCGGAGGAGTCGGGCTCGATCAGCGGAAAAAGTTTCTTGATCTCGTCCCCGAAGAGCGGGGAGGCCAGGTTGGGCTCGCGGGCGGCCAGCCAGGCCCTGTTGCCCTTGATCGTGTTGATCTCGCCGTTGTGGGCCAGGTTGCGGAAGGGCTGGGCCAGCCTCCAGGAGGGGAAGGTGTTGGTGCTGTAGCGCTGGTGGACCACGGCCAGGGGGCTGATGAATTTTTCATCCAAGAGGTCCGGATAGAACCCGGCCACCTGGGAGGCCATCATCATGCCCTTGTAGACGACGGTCCGGCAGGAGAGCGACGGCAGGTAGAAGGCGTCCTGGGACAGCCCCGCGGCCAGGGCCCTCTGCTCCAGACATTTGCGCAGCACGTAGAGGCGCCTCTCCAGGCCGCCCTGGTCCTCGCCCGGCCTCGGGGGGCCGACCACGGCGAACTGCCAGACGGCCGGCCTGGTCGCCGAGGCCAGTTTGCCCAGCGCGCCCGGCTCCACCGGCACCTCGCGCCAGCCGACCACGCGCCAGCTCAGGGCCTCGGCCTGGTTCTCCACCAGCTCGCGGCAACGGCTGGCGGCCGCCGGCTCCCGGGGCAGAAAGAGCATCCCCAGCCCGTAGCGCCCGGCCTCGGGGAGGTCCGGCCCGAAGTGTCCGCGCAGGAGCAGGTCCGGGATCCTCGTCAGGACGCCCGCCCCGTCCCCGGAGTCGGCGTCCGCCCCGGCCGCGCCCCTGTGCGTCATGTTGACGACCAGCTCGAGCCCGAGAGCCACCACCTGATGGTCGGCCTGCCCGCCTAAACGGACCACGCAGCCGACGCCGCACGCGTCGTGCTCGTTGGCCCTGTTGTACAACCCTGTCTGTTCCATGGAAAGCCGTCCTGGCCGCGCCGCCGGTTCAAGCCCTGGGGGCGCCGCGGCTTATGTCTGCTTCAGTTTCGGTTCATACCGAGCCTGAAAGTTAACGGTTGTTTGTTTAGTGATTAATGAATTGTTTGTAAAATAAATTAAAATAAAACGTTTAGATTTTTAAAGATTATATTTGAATTTATTTATTTATTTA
>JAISET010000151.1 GCA_031264015.1 Deltaproteobacteria bacterium
TACTGGTCCGGTCACGAGAGATCTCCCCGGGTGGGAGCGTTCGCTTTCAACCCGTATATCCGCCACATTTACGCACCTAAGTTCGGGCGGCATTTGACTTTGCCCTGTAGCGCGAGCTCGTCCGCTCTGGACCGCCTTAAATGCGATTTCTGTTCGTCGGGCCGGGTCTTTGCCGCCGCCGGCTTCTTTCTGATCCCCCCTCGCGAGGGGCACCCTCGCCTCAGGCTGACGATTCCTGCCGCCGAGCTCGCGGCGGACTTTCGCCGCCTGGTTAACGCCCATGCCGGGCACGCGCGAAAAAAAGACCGGCAAGTCGCCGGCCTTTTTTTTGACGATTCCGCAAACCGCCCCGACGGTCGTCCCCTACTTGACGGTGACCAGTTTGTAGCTTCGGACTCCCAGGCCGATCTTCTCGGCGTGGTCCAGCTGCGAGCGCCAGTCGGAGGTCGGGTGGATGCGCCTGAAGTGGTCGGGGCCGCCGCCGGGGCGCTCGTCGTTGATGGAGCCGGCCAGGGCCGGGGCGCTGTTGACGGCCTCGATGCAGGCGGCGTCCACGGCCACGGGGTCATGGGAGGCGAAGATGCCGATGTCCGGGACCACGGCGGCGTCGTTCTCGGAATGGCAGTCGCAGCAGGGGGAGACCTGGTTGACGACGTTGATGTGAAAATTCGGCCTCCCCTGGACGACGGCCTTGGCGTACTCGGCCATCTTGCGGTTGAGGGCCTCGCCGGAGGTGTCCCAGTCGACGACAATGGCATGATGGTTGCAGGTGCCGATGCAGCGCCCGCAGCCCGCGCACTTTTGCTCGTCTATCCGGGCCTTCTTGGACTTGAACGCGATGGCCGACTGGGCGCAGTATTTGGCGCAGGTCCCGCAGCCGGCGCACCGGCCGGGGTCGACCTTGGGTTTCCCGTCGTTGTGCATGACCATCTTGCCGGCCCGGCTGCCCCCGCCCATGCCCAGGTTCTTGATGGCGCCGCCGAATCCGGTCAGCTCGTGGCCCTTGAAGTGGTTCAAGGAAAAGACCACGTCGGCGTCCATGAGGGCGCGGCCGATCAAGGCCGTCTTGAGGACTATCCCCCCCTCGATGGGCACCTCGACGTCGTCCGTCCCTTTCAGGCCGTCGGCGATGATGATCTGGCAGCCGGCCGCCGCCGGCGAGAACCCGTTCTCCCGGGCCGCCTCCAGATGCGACAGGGCGTGGGTCCTGCGCCCCACGTACAGCGTCCCGCAGTCCGTCAGGAAGGGGAGCCCGCCCAGGCCGGCGATCCTGTCGGCCAGGGTCTTGGCGAAATTGGGGCGCAGATAGGCCAGGTTGCCGGGCTCGCCGAAGTGGATCTTGATGGCCGCGAACTTGTTCCTGAGCCCCATCTTGTCGAGGCCGGCCTTGTCAAAAATCCTTCGGAGCTTGTTGAGCAGACTGTCGCCTATCTCGCAGCGCATGCTCGTGAAAAAAACCTCCGCCTGAGTCGCCATGTGCCTCGCACCTCCGTTGGTCGGTCAAAAAAAGTGAAAAATAATACGAAAAACAAAGGGGGCCGACGCCCGGGCGGCCGTTCTGACTCCCCGGGCATGCCGGCCGGACCATGACGATCGTCGGTCAAACTTCAAGGCCAACTTGAAGGCCATGGAGCCAAGGAAAAACTAGCCGCCAAACCGTCCAAAAAATATAAAATTCCAACAAACGCAAGCTATTTCTATCCAACTGTGTCAAATTATTAAGCGGCGGCATGACGGCGCAAAAAAGCCTGCGAAGACTGCCGCCCTGAAAATCACGGTCGCCTAATGTCACCTAAAGAGTTAAAAAAAGAGACCGGCCGCAAATCTTCGCGCCAAATAAAAAAACTATGTCGCGGGAGCCGACGTCCCCGGGAGGCGGCTCGCCGGCCGTCGTCGCGGGAGCAAAACTACCGGACGTTAGCCGCCCCTGGCGGACAAATTTAAGACCTGGCGCGGGCTCGGGGGACGGGAAAGACCCCCCACGCCGCGCGGGCGGGCCGCCGCGGAACAATAAGGCCGACCGGGCGAGCGCCTCAGGAAACGACCGGCGCGGGGCCCGGTCCCGGGCCCTTCCGGCCCGCGGGCAAAACCCTGGCTTCGTCCGGCCGGAATGGTCCCCCGGGCTCCTGGGCGGGGCCGGGCCGGGGAACTATTCCGGGGGGACGGACGGGCCGGGAGCCCCGCTCGTCCGGGAGCGTCGGCCGCCCCGGCTACTCGGTGGTGATGATGTTCTCGTTCACGACGGGCTCGGGCTCGACGACGTGGCTGTCGATGTAGTCCTGGATGTCGCCGTCCGAGACCTCGCCGGTGCTGAAGCAGAAATAGCCCTGGGCCCAGATCTGCTGGCGCCAGAACTGCTGCCGCAGATTCTCGAAGTTGGTCATCAGGACGTGCGAGGTCTTGCCCTTGAGCTGCTGGACAAAATTGTCGACGCAGATCTTGGAGGGCAGGGAGACAAAAAGACGCACATGGTCCTTGGATATGACACCCTGATTAATTTCCACGGATTTTCTCTCGCACATCTGCCGGATAATCTCGCGCGTTTTCAGGCTTACGTCGCCCGTCAAAATGGGACTGCGGTTCTTCGTCAGCCAGACAATGTGTAATTTTATCGAGACCACTCTGTCCTGGGCGTGATTGTTGTCAGTCATTTAACCTAACCTACATGTTTCTCTAAAAATTTCCAAAAAAAATCAGGCTAAGATCTTAGCCAGGGCGTCTGCGGCCAGCAGGCCCTTGGGGGTCGGCCGGACCATGTCGTCGGAGAGCGTCAGAAAGCCGCCCTCCTCCAGTTCCGCCAGCTTGTCCGGATGCTCCGTCAAACCGGCGGGAAATCCCTCCGCCAGGCGCAGGCCGAGCATGACCTGCTCCATGCGTCTCTGCCTCTCGGTCAGCTCCTCGGAAAACTCCAAGGAGTGCTCCCCCCGGCCCAGGGCGGCGGCCCAGCGCCTGACCGAGGAGGTGTTGGACCAGCGGCCGCGGCCGTCGAAGCTGTGGGCCGAGGGGCCCAGGCCCAGATACGGCTCGCGGCGCCAGTACTTCAAGTTGTGCCGGCAGACGGCCCCGCCCCGGGCGAAGTTGGAGACCTCGTAGCGGGTGAAGCCGCGCATGCCCAGGGCCTCGCCGGCCACCAGGAACAGCTCCGAGGCCAGCTTCTCGCCGGGGAGCTTCGAGGCCACTCCCGCGGCCAGCGCCCGCCCCATGGGGGTGCCGGGCCCGGGGGTCAGGCAGTAGGCCGAGACGTGGTCGGCCCAGGTGGCCGCGGCCTTGTCCAGATCCGAGGCCCACTCCTCGGGCTGCTGCCCGGGGTGCCCGAAGATCATGTCCAGGCTCAAGGAGGCCCCGGTCGAGGCCACGGCGTCCACGGCGCCCATGTTGTCGCCGACGGTGTGGCCGCGGCTCAGGCTCTCGTTGAGCCAGCGGGGGTCGAAGGACTGCACCCCCAGAGAGATCCTGTTGACGCCGAAGTCGAGCCAGGTCCTGACGCGCTCGACGGAGACGTTCTCGGGGTTGGCCTCGATGGTCATCTCGTAGCCGGGGGCCAGCCTGAGGGGCGAGATGGCCTCAAAAAGCGCCGCCAGATCGAAGGGCGACAGGAGGCTCGGCGTCCCCCCGCCGATGTAGACCGTCTCGAAGGGCCCCGGCCAGTCCCCGGCCCTCAGGGCGGCCTCCCGGGCCAGGCCCTCCAGCCACAGGGGGATGAGGTTGACGGCCGAGACCGAGTAGAAGTCGCAGTAGGGGCACTTGCGCGCGCAGAAGGGGACGTGGACGTACAGGCCGGGAAGCATCGGACGCACCTACTTTAGTCTCAGGGGAAGGCCCGCGGCCACGAAAAAGACCCGGTCCGCCGCCCCGGCCAGCCTCTGATGGGCCAGCCCCGAGACGTCCCGAAAAAATCTGGAGACGCCGTCCATGGGGACGATGCCCCCCCCCACCTCGTTGGAGACGACCACCGCGGGCCCCGGCCTCGCGAACGCCAAAGCGACAAACCGCTCCAGGGCCTCCATGTAGGGGCCGAAGGACGTCCCCTCGGGCAGGCTCCCCAGCATGTTGCTCAGCCAGAGAGTCAGGCAGTCGACCAGGACCGCCGAGGTCTCCGGCGCCCTGCCCAGCCCGGCGGCCAGGTCCAGAGGCTCCTCGATGGTCCTCCAGCCCTCGCCCCTCTCGGCCCGATGGCGGGCGATGCGCTCCTCCATCTCGCCGTCCAGGGCCTGGGCCGTGGCCAGATAGAACCGGGGCGCCGCGAACTGCTCGGCCGCCCGCAAAGCCAGACCGGTCTTGCCGCTCTTGGCCCCGCCCAGATAAAAACTGATCTCCCCCAACTTGGCCGTTCGTCCTTTCCCAGCGCATGCGCGTTTTATGTCTGACGTCTGACGTTGCTCCGCACCCGTCGTCGTCCGCCGTCCGCCGGGAGGACCCGGCTTGAAGGCCGGGCGCCGGGGCCAGAGGGGACGCCGAAAAAGAGCGCCGAACAAAGGGACGGAAAGTTAAGCCGACGGCCATCAAAAAAATTTGACGGCGGCGGAAAAACGTCCGGCCGGGCGCTTTGCGGGCGCCCCGTGTGAATCCGGTCGGACAGATTCCAAAGACTCTGACCAAAACAGGGCTCGGAGGTGAGAGGTATTTTACTGTTTTCAAACCTTTTGCACAAGTGCCGGCCAATTAAAACGGTCGGAGGCGGGAGGAAATCCCCGGAAACGGCTCCCCAGGCTGCTTTCCGGCACCAAGCCGCCCCCGCCGGGGGCC
The DNA here is from genome assembly GCA_031264015.1 of Deltaproteobacteria bacterium. Taxonomy (GTDB): domain Bacteria; phylum Desulfobacterota; class Desulfarculia; order Adiutricales; family Adiutricaceae; genus JAIRNQ01. The sequence goes on from JAISET010000151.1 coordinate 4,747, forward strand.
GTCGCCAGCGGGCCGTCTCCCGAGTGGCGGCGTTTCGCCCCGGCCCGCGCGGTCAAAAAATCACCAAAGACGTTTTTCCCGCGCTTTATAAATTTAAGCGGCCGCCATAGAAAAGCCAAAGACTATCATCGGCATTTTTTTGCTGAAAAAATGACGGCTCGGAGCAAGCCGGCGGACGACATGGGCGGGCCGGCGGGCGGAAAAACCGTCGTCAGGGAAAAAAAGACTCCCTGTCCCTGCTCGTCCCCATGTCGGTCCTGTTCGTCCACATGCCGGTCCCTGTTCGTCCCCATGTCTGTCCCGGCCCGGGCCCGGCCTCGGGGGGCCGCCCCGGGGGTGGTTCCGGAAGATTTTCCCGCGGGGGCGGTCGGAAGAGCAGCAGGGTCAACTTAGCACAAATTATAATAATAATTTGAAATTGCCGGCCCCGGAACGCGACGATGACGCCCTCGCGCCCCTTTTCCCGGTAAAAAAACCTGTCGGGCCGGACGAAAAATTAGACCATGTCAAACCGATGGAGTATAATGATTTCGGCTGACTGGCTTTTCTCCCCCGGCAGGAGGTCCCGGCGACGCCGGCGAGAAGTTTTTAGCAACGTCGTCATCATGCGACAAACCCCAGGCCCAGAGCTTGGCTCCGCGGCTTTTCCCGAGGATCGTCAACGATGTCCGATATTAAAAGAACCGCCAAGCCCTCGATCATGTTTGAGGAAAACGCCCCCGAATACAACAAACTGGCCGAGGCCGGCAAGGCCCCCGACCTGCGCGACCAAAACCTCAGCGACCTCGACCTGCGCCACTTCAACCTGAGAAAGGCCGACCTCTCCGGGTGTTATCTGAGGGGGGCCAATCTCGGCGGCCTGGACCTGACCGAGGCCAACCTCAACGGCGCCAGCATCAAAAACGCCCAGATCAGCGGCTGCTTCTTCCCGCACTCGCTGTCCGCCTGCGAGATCCAGCTCTCCCTGTCCAACGGGACCAGGATGAGGCAGACCGGGAAGTGCAAGGACCACTAGCCCGCCCGCCGGTTCGCGCCGGGACGGGCGCCCGTTTTTTTTGGGCCCGGCCCAAAGCCCTCCGGACCGCGCCCCGCCCGGTTTCGAGCTGAAAACCCCGTCCGCCCCGTCCCCCCTCCCCTTCCCTGCCTCCTCGCCTCTTCGACCGGACTGGTCATCCCGCCGCCCGCCGCGACCAAAGCCCGCCCCGGCGTCTCCCCGGACGCCGGCCGTAAAATCAGACCGCCATGACGGCGCTGTCTCTCTCCGGAGTTGCCATGAAGGCTCCATCAGGCACTTCCATAAAGACTTTATCCAACTAATATAT